>JAPPIT010000171.1 GCA_028820505.1 Defluviicoccus sp. | reverse complement strand
GATAGAAGCGCCTTTACCCCGACCCCTCACCGTCATGGTCGGCGAAGGCCGACCATCCACGAGTTTTTAGGGCGCTGGAATCAAAACAAAACGTGGATGGTCGGCCTTCGTCGACCATGACGGAAGAGAACGGAAGAAGCGGTTCCAACCAAAACGGATCCGCTCTGATTTTGGGCGCGGCAAGGTTCTTGCAGACACTTCGAACCTCCGGGTCACCTTCGGGTAGGACGGGCATTCTCCGGCACGCCCTTCCCTCCCGGTCGTCGTGCCCGGAACGAGTCCACTGCTGTCCGGTTTAATTCCGGCGCGCCCGCGTCTCCCCGTCGCCGTCCCCTCCAACCGTCATGCCCGGACTTGTTCCATTGCTGTCCGGTTTAACTTTGGTGGATGGGGTGTATGGCCAGGTTACCCGCGGGTTTCCGGCGCACCGGTCCGGTCGAGGCTCGGATTGCGGGACGCTCGCACCTCCCTCCCGTGTCCCCTGCTGTCACCCCGGACTTGTTCCGGGGTCCAGACTGTCAGGCGCCGCTCTCGCCCGGTTTCCCCGGATCGCGGTCCGGGGCAGGCCTGGACCCCGGAACAAGTCCGGGGTGACAGCGGAGGGGAGGAGACGGTCCCGCCTGTCGGCACGGAGCCCGTTCCGAAGTTAAACCGGACAGCAGTGGACTTGTTCCGGGCATCCACGTCTTGCGGCATCGCGCCGTGAGCGGGGACGAGCGAGCAGGTCGACCCACGTGGATGCCCGGAACGAGTCCGGGCATGACGGTGGAGGAAAGCAGGGCGAGACCGGGGACGGCGACGGGAGATGGCGGCGTGCCGAAATCCGGGCCTCGACCCGCGCGATCCGCCGGAAACCCGCTCGTACTCGAGCCTTTCGCCCCGCTCGCAAAAATTAAACCGGACAGAGTGGAACGAGTCCGACCATGACGGCAGAGAACGGAAGAAAGCGCGACTCCCCTCACCACCGGATCGACGACCGCAGCATCGCCCCGTGCTCGGCGCGCGAGCCTGCCCCGGCCCCCGAGCCGGGGTTCGCCGGCTTGCGGCGCGTGGCGTCGAGACGGACCTCGAAGCCGGGGTCGCCCCGGAGCGCGGAGGTCAGCCGCCAGCCGATCCGGTACGTCCGCGCCGTGTCCGACAGCCCGAACCCCAGGTTCGGCGTGCCGGTGAAGCGGTCGCCGAACAGCGCCAGCCCGTAGCCCGCCTCCGCCGTCAGCCCCCGCGCCGCCTCGAACGCGGTGCCCGGCGCGAGGCCGCGCGCATCCCGCGCGCCCCACAGCCGCTCGGTGGCGCTCGACGTCGCGCCGACGGTCGGGCTGAGCGAGAAGGAGAGGCCCCGCCCGCGCTCGCCCGGGTCGAGCCTGGCGGTCGCACTGGCGCCCCATTCCTCGTAGTCCGAGTCCGCGTGCGCCGCCAGCATCCGCCCCTTCGCCTCGATCGAGAGCCCGGAGGCCGTGTCGGTGTACGAGATCCCGCCGCCGAGTTCCACGCCCGCGCCGGTCTCGGCGTCGCCGCCGTCATGGCGCGCCCCGAGCTCCAGCGAGGGACGCAGCACACCGCCCCCGCCCACCTCGAACGCGCGCCCGCCCTCCAGCACCAGCCGCAGCCGGCTCGCGTCCGCCTCCGTCGCCGCCGAGCCCGCCGCCTTCTCCGACTCCGTGCGCACCGACATCGCGTCCGCCTTCAGCGCGAGGTCCATGCCGGCCGTACCCTGCTCCAGCAGAGCGCCCCGCGCGCCGGCGGCGCCCATCCGCATCGACAGGTCGGCCTTCGTCTCCGTCCGCGCCCGCGCGGGCCGCGTCTCCGTCGCCGCGCGGGCGTCCTGCACGACGGTCATGCCGCCGCTTCCAAAGCCCGCGAGGCCCCAGGCCGACACCCGCTCGCTCACCCGGAACCGCGCATAGGGGCTCACCACGGTCATCCTGCTCTCGATGCTGCCCCTGTCGCCCGCGCCGGAATCGGCGAACGTCCCCTCGCCGTCGCTGAAGCTGATCGCCACGCCCGCGAGCATCCGGCCCCAGTCGGCGTCCGCGCCGAGCGTGCCGGTGACGACCGCGCCGTCGAGGCCGAGCCGGCCCGCATCCGAGGCCGCCTCGCCGTCGAAGCTGCCGTGCGCCACCCGGCCCCAGGCCGCAAGGACCGGACCGGAGCCCTCGCCCTTGCCGGCGAGGTGGAACGCGCTCCCGAGCAGCAGCTCGCGCTCGGTCGGCGCATCCGCCGTCGCCGCGGCGGACGGGCCGCGGGTCAGCGCGAACGGGTCGTCTTCGTCCGACGGCGGCGCCGACGGCGCGCCGAACGCCTGCGCGAACCCGGTCAGCACCGTCGCCAGCGCCTTGCCGTCGTCCGCCTTCGAGAGGTCGAGCGGCTGCCCCGCCAGCGTCGCGTGCGCCCCCGGCGCGAGGCCGCCCTCCAGGCGGCCCGACACCGCGTCCGTCACCTGGCTCCCCACCGTGCGCCCGAAGCGCGACAGCCACATCGACTGCAGGTGGTCGTCGTTCCAGATCAGTCCCTGCGTCTCGCGGGTCGCCAGCGTCGCCCCCTGCGGGTTCGAGAAGCGCAGCAGGAAGTACTCGCCCCCCTCGTCGATGGCGTCGTCGAGTATCGGCACGCGCACCTTCTGTTGCCTCGTCCCCGCCGCGAAGCGCAGCGTCCCCGAGGACGCGATGTAGTCCGCCCCCGCCGTCGCCGTCGCCGCCCCGCCCCACGGCCCGCGGCCGTCCGCCGTCGCCCAGTCCACCGAGACCGCTTCCCGCGCCGCATGGCTCAGCGTCACCGTGAACACCACCGCGTCGTCGCGCCCCTCCCTGGCGATGCTCCGCTCCGTCGCGACCGCCGGGACGGGCTCGTCGTCGTCGGCGACCGCCACCGTCGCGCTCGCCGTGCCGCCCACCGTGTAGCCGTCGCCGGCCTGCACCGTCGCCATGATCGCGCCGTCGCCCACCGTCGCCACGGTGAACGTCGCCGAGCTCTCGCCGGCCGCGATCGTCACCGTGCGCGCGCCGAGCGCGGCGGCGTCCGCGAACGCGCCGCGCTGCGAGACCGCCACCGTCACTGCGAGGTCCGCCGCCGGCGCCGGCGACGCCGTCAGCGTGAAGACCGCGCCCGCGCCTTCGGTCACCGCGCTGCCGGCGGCGATCGTCACCGCCGGGGGCGTCGGCGCCGGGGGCGGGGGCTTCGCGCCGCCGTCCTCGATCTCCTTCAGCGCCGCGGCAACCTCCACCCAGCGCGTCCAGCCGCGGTCGGCGAACACCTGCGCCTCCGCCGCCGTCATCGCCGTGAGCGACGCATCGGCCACCGGCTCCCCGAGCGCGAGCAGCACCCGGTCCCAGCGCTCGGTGTGCGCCTTGTGCGCCACCCACCGCGGGTCGTTGCGCCAGCCCTTCACCTTCGCGATCAGCGCGGCGTGCGGATTGACCTGCGGCGGCTCCCTCTCGACGATGGTGACCAGCTCCTCGTTCAGGATGGTCACGTCGCCGGCGCCGCTCGAGCGCAGCTCCGCCAGGCACGGCAGCTCCGGGTCGCACCGCAGGTTCGACAGCGCGAGCCGGAACGTCTCGCCGGAGTCCTCCATGGTGTCATTGAGAATCGGCACGCGCACCGTCTTGCGCGTCTCGCCCGGCGCGAAGGTCAGCGTGCCGGACCTCGCCGTGAAGTCCGACCCCGCCGTCGCCGAGATGCCCTCGGTCGCGTAGTCCACCAGGACCGCGTACGCCGCCGCGCGGTTCAGCCACACCGTGACGTCGACGTCGGCCTCGCTCTCGTACGCCGTGCCGCCCTCGGTCTGCACCAGCACCCTGTCCGGCGGCGGGGCCTCGTCCGCGTGGCCGTCGTTCGCCGGGATGGTGAGGGTGAGCGGGTTCGAGGCACCCAGGCTCAGCCCGCTCGCGCGCGCCGCCAGCACGATGGTCTCGGCGCCCTCGGCCTCCGCGTCGTCGACGATGGTGAGCGTCGCCGTCCCGCGCTTCGCGCCCGCGGCGATGCCGACCGGGACCCACCCGGTGTCGGTCGGGTGGTCCGTCAGACGGTAGTCCTCGCCCGCGACCGCCGTGCCGCCCCGAACGAAAATCCCCACCGCCAGGCCGCCCGCCGGCGCCGCATGGGCCAGCGCCACGCTCAGCGTCACCGCGCTGCCCTCGGTCGGGGGGACACGGCGCGGGTCGGGCGCCGCGCTCAGCACCATCTCCGCGAGCGAAACCGAGACGTACGACCAGGGGCCCGCCTTGTCGGGACCGTCCCACGCGCGCACCCGCACCCGGTAGATGCGGTCGTTGCGCAGGCCCGGGATGTGCGCCGACCACGCCTTCGCCGGCACCCTCGCGTCCACCCGGCCGGCGTCCGGGTCCGTGCCCGCCGCCGCGTCGCCGGCCACCGTGGCCGACGCGGTGTAGTGCGCCTCGTAGGTGAAGGGCCGGCCCGGCACGGACGGCCCCGTCTCGGGCGGCCGCCAGTACACGTTGATATACCCCCTGTGCCGGCCGGCCGGGTCGAACTGCCGATAGCCGAGGACCCGCAAGGCATACACTTGTCCCAGCCCCTCGTCGTCGACGATCCTCACCCTCACCGAGACCGGGCTGCCCGCCACCACCGACGACGGCAGGGTCGAGCCCAGGGAAACCGTGAAGGTCTCGTCTGCCTCGTCCGCGTCGTGGTTCGTGGCGATCGTGCCCGTGCCGCTGGTCGCGCCCGCGCCGATGCTGATGGAGGTCAGCGTCCCGACATCGCCCGGCTCCGCCGTGTTCGGGGAGGCCGTGGACACCGTCACCGGAATCGTCACCGCGCTCGAGAGCGTCGCCGACAGCGTCGCCGTCACCGTGACCGAAGACCCCTCCGTCACCCGGCTCGGGGCCGACAGCGTCACCGTGGACGCGACCGCGATCTGGAAGCTGAGCGTGTCGGTGTCCGCGCCGGTGGTGTCCGCGTCGGTGGCGGTGTAGGTCGCCGTGGTCGTCCCGGCCGCCGACGGGGTGCCCGACAACGTGCGGGTGGAGGCGGTGAACACAAGCCCGGCGGGCAGCGGCGCAAGCGTATATGTCAGCGTGCCGTCGCCGCCCTCGGCCGCCGGCAGCACCAGCGAATCGATGGCCGTGCTCACCGTGTAGCTCTGGTCCTCGACCTCCGTGTCGCCGAAGCTCGGGGAAAAGTCGGGAAAGCTATTACGAAGAGCGACTGCGACCCACGCGCTACCGTCGCAGTAGTAAACCTTCGAATGGCGATCGGCCAACCGCAGGTGCACGTCCCCGAAATTCGCCGCCGCGCAGCTGTCCGTCGCATTTCCGAGCCCGGCCGTCAGGATGCCGCCGATCGGCTCGCCGTCGTTGTTGCCCGTGCCGCAGTAGCGCAGCGTGCGGTCGCGGAACAGCGGCCGGGTCTCCGTGCAACGGCCTTCGGCGTTGGCGGTGTCTACAAAGATCCAGTTCTGCCCCTCGCAAATTATCAGGTGGTCGTTGTTGCGGCTGTCGGCCCGGACCCACCCTACTCTATCGCCGCGGCAACTGTCTCCTGAGGTCCACACAGGTACTTTGGAGGACTGCGCCTGCGCGGGCGTGGCGGCGAACGGGCCGAACGCGCCGAGCAGCAGCGCGAAGGCGGGGAGAAGACCGGAGAAGCGGGCGCGCCCGGGGCGCGGCTCAGGTCGCCGCGGGGACCCCCTCGACAAGCTCGGGGCAGGCTCCGACGAACGCGGGGAAGCCGGCTTGCGCGCCCCGGCCCCGCGCCGGGCGCACGTCACGGCGCGGGGCGCCGGGCAATTATATGCGGGCGAACGAATATGCGGGCGAACGGGCGCGTCGGCAATTCCCTGTCCGGACCGGCCCGCGCGGGGCTCGCCCCGCATTGCCCCGGTTCCATCGATCCTCGCGTCCTGGCCGGCCGGCCCAGGCATATCCGCCATGGTACGACACCCAGATATCGACACCTCTATCCTGACATACCATCTTGGATTGTTAAATGCAATCTTGAATTGTTAGGAGAGACCTTAAATTCAACAATTTTGTCTTGTCGATTCCGGCCCCCCCCCGGCCCGCTCTGCGGGCTTTCGAACAGAGCTGGATACGGGGCACGGATGCACGGATGGGAGATCGGAATGTCGCTGAAGCACTATCCCGACCGGGGCGTCGGCTATCGCATGCCGGAACCCGAACGGTAGCGCGCATTCCTCGCCAACGGCCGAAGAGGAGCGTGCATCGCGGCCAACCCCAAGCCTGTCACCCGGGCTCAAGGCCGGGCGACAGCGGAGCGAACGACAGGCCGCGCGCTTCGCCGGAACCGCCGGCGAGCGGGCAAGCCCTCGTCACGCAACCGTTTCCGCGCCGGGCACAGGAAGCGCCCACCGCTCGTGAGAAATCCGGGCTAGCGCCTGTCCGTTTCGGATAGCAGCGCCTTTACCCTTGTTTCCTCACCGTCACGGTCCGAAGAGAACGGATGAAGCGGTTCCAACGAAAACGGATCCGCTCTGGACGGCCGCGGAGCCGGCGGGATCAGTGCCCCGCGGCGGCCTGGGCGGCCTTCATCGCCTCGATCTGCTCGGGCGTCGCCTCTTTCTGGTACCTGTCCTTCCATTCGGCATAGGGCATGCCGTAGACGATCTCGCGCGCGTCCTCGTAGCCCATCTCGAGGCCCCGCTCTTCCGCCGCCGCGCGGTACCATTTGCTCAGGCAGTTGCGGCAGAACCCGGACAGGTTCATCAGGTCGATGTTCTGCACGTCCGTGCGCTCGCGCAGGTGATCGACCAGCGTCCTGAACGCCGCCGCTTCCAGCTCGATCCGGGTCCGATCGTCCATTCCTTCCTCCGGTGTCCGTTTCCCGTGATATTGCCCCATCCAGGCCGCAAGTCCAGACGGCTCAGGGCGGGCTCAGCGTGTCCTCGATCAGCAGGTCGACCACCTCGCGGAGCGCGTCCTCGCCGCTCTTGCCGGCCTCGAGCGCGGCATGCCAGGCCGCGCGCTGGCGGTGCGCCCCGGTGCCGCGGGCGAGAATCCTGCGCGCGTGGGCGACCTCGCCGGTGCAGCCGAAATGCTCCGCGTCCTCCTCGATCAGGGTGAGGATTTCTTCCAGCAGGTCGGCGTAGGGCACGATCTCGCCGCGGCCGAAATCGACCAGCCCCCGGTCGAACCCGTAGCGCTGCGCCAGCCAGCGGTTCTCGTTGACCAGCGTGCGCGAATAGATGCGCCAGCGCTGGTTGTTGCGGCGCAGCCGCCACAGCATCCGGCACAGGCAGCGGAAGATGGCGGCGATGGCAAGCCCGTCCTCCGCGTAGGGGCAGACATCGGTGACCCGCATCTCCAGCGTCGGGAAGCGCGCGCTCGGGCGGATGTCCCACCACAGCTTGGTGGCATCCTCGATCAGACCCGCGCCGGTCATGATGCTTACCGCGCGCTCGTAGTCGCTCAGGGTCTGGAACCGCTCCGGCAGTCCCGCCCGCGGCAGCTCGTCGATCACCGCCAGGCGGTAGGACATCAGCCCCGTTTCCGCCCCGCCCCAGAACGGCGAGGAGGTCGAGAGCGCCAGCAGATGCGGCAGGAAGTAGACCGCCTGGTTCATCAGGTCGATCCGCATCTCCGGATCCTCGATGCCGACATGGACATGCATGCCGCAGGTGAGCAGCCGGCGCGCGACCAGCTGGAGATCCTCGTCGATCCG
Source organism: Defluviicoccus sp. (assembly GCA_028820505.1). Classification (GTDB taxonomy): domain Bacteria; phylum Pseudomonadota; class Alphaproteobacteria; order MPNO01; family MPNO01; genus MPNO01. The sequence continues at coordinate 14,884 of JAPPIT010000171.1, read as the reverse complement.
GATATAGCGCTCGCCCTCGGTCGGCTTCTGGTCGAGCCAGTCGCCGAACGGATGGGTCGAGGCCGCGATGGGCGCGCAACCGTATTCGGCGGCGATCCCGCCCAGCTCGCCGCGCAGCCGCGCGATATGGTCCCGCGCCTCGCCGGGGGTGCGGCAGACCGGGGTCGCGACCTCGATCTGGGAGCGCAGGAATTCCGGCGCGACCGATCCGCCGAGCCGTTCGACGCAGGCTTCCATCATGCCGGGGCGGGATTCCGCCACCACGTCGCGGCTGTCGCGGTCGACGAGGAGATATTCCTCCTCGATGCCGAAGGTGAAGCTGGGTTCGACGATCGCCATCTTCCGCCTCCGGTCAGCCCGCCGGGAGCTGGGTGAGCACCGACTCCAGCGCGCCGCCCAGGACGTCGACGAAGCGCGCCGCGCCGTTCGAATCCGCCACCTGGTCGACGCGCATCTCGATCAGGGCGTGCGGGATGCCCCTCCTCGCGCCGTGCACCCTGATCGTATGACCCTGACCCTTGCGGCCGGAATAGGGCTCGTTGTCGCCCACCGCCAGGTCGCCGCGCGCGCGCAGCGCGGCGAGGAGCGGCACCGGCACCCTGGGATCGTAACCCCAGAGGATCGATATCTGCCACGGGCGCTCCTTGCCCGCCATGACCGGGGTGAAGCTGTGGACCGCGATCAGGACCGGCGACCGGCCGCGTTCGCGCGTCCGGTCCAGGGTCCTGTCGAGCGCCTCGTGATAGGGCTCGAACAGCGCCTGCCTGCGGGCCTCGCGCTCGTCGTCGCCGATCCCGATATTGCCCGGAACCGGGGTGCCGTCGCTCTTTTCCGGTATCGAGGTCTCGTGGCCCGGGGAGCGGTTGCAATCGATCACCAGCCTGGAATAGCCGGAGAGCACCGCCGCCGCGTCGAGCCGCTCGGACAGCCCGCGCGTGACCTCCGCCGCGCCTTGGTCCCAGGCGATGTGGCGGTGGAGCTCCCGTTCGACCAGCCCGAGGCCCCTGAGCGTGCGCGGCACCCGGTTGCTGGCGTGATCGCAGGCGAGCACGATCCGGCTCGCGCCATCCGGGTTCTCGACGGTGAAAGGGGGCGGCTCTCGGTCGGTCAGCACGCGGCGGGCCTCGTCGCGGTGGGCGGCGGCACACTATAGGCGATCGTCCCGGCGCGCCAATCCGGCGCCCGGATTCGGTGGACGGTTTGGGGTGCCCGCCGGCATCCGATATAAGGCGGCGATGCCGATGGACCCCCGGCAAACGCTGAACGACCTGTTCGACGCCGCGCTCGCGGCGGTCTCGCCCGCGCAAGTGCTGCCCGCGCATCTCCCCCGCCCGCCCGCGGGGCGCACGGCGGTGCTGGGCTTCGGCAAGGCGGCGGCCGAGATGGCGCGCGCGTTCGAGGCGCACTGGACGGGGCCCTTCGACGGGTTCGCCGTGACCCGGTACGGCCACGGCGCGCCGTGCCGCACGGTCGAGATCGTGGAGGCCGGCCACCCGGTGCCGGACCAAGCGGCGGTCGCCGCCGCCGGCCGCGCCCTCGCGCTTGCCGCCGGGCTCGGCAGGGACGACCTCCTGGTCTGCCTCGCCTCGGGGGGCGGTTCGGCCCTGCTCGCCAAGCCCGCGCCGGGTATCCGCCTCGCGGAGAAGCAGGCGCTCACCCGTTCGCTGCTCGCCTGCGGCGCGGCGATCGACGAGATCAACTGCGTCCGCAAGCACCTGTCGGCGATCAAGGGCGGACGCCTCGCCGCCGCCGCCGCGCCCGCGCCGGTGGAGACGCTCGCCATCTCCGACGTTCCCGGCGACGACCCCGCGACCGTCGCGTCCGGACCCACGATGGCCGATCCGACGACCGGGGCCGATGCGCGGGCGATCCTGGCGCGCTACGGGATCGAGGCGGGGCCGTCGATAGCGGCCGTTCTCTCGGGTCCCGCCGGAGAGACGCCGAAGACGCTCTCCAACGCGGGATTCCGGATCGTCGCGCGCGCCCGCGATGCGCTCGCCGCCGCCGCGCGGGCCGCCGAACGGGAGGGGTTCGCGGTCATGATCCTCGGCGACGACCTCGCCGGGGAGGCCGCCGGGCTCGGCGCCGCGCATGCCCGGCTCGCCCTCGAAATCGCGGGTAGCGCGAGCGGGCCGGTGGCGCTGCTCTCCGGCGGGGAAACCGCGGTCACGCTGCCGCGCCCGGGTTTCGGAAGGGGCGGGCGCAACACCGAATATCTGCTGGCGCTCGCCGCCGGTCTCGACGGCGCGCCGGACATCTGGGCGATCGCCTGCGATACCGACGGGATCGACGGCACGGAGGACAATGCCGGGGCGGTCCTCGGCCCCGACAGCCTCCCGCGGGCCGCCGCCCTGGGGCTCGACGCCCACGCCGCGCTCGCCGCGCACGACAGTTACGGGTTCTTCGGGTCGCTCGGCGACCTCGTCGTCACGGGACCGACACGAACCAACGTCAACGATTTCCGCGCGATCCTGATCGGCGCTGGCGCCCGGTAGGGGTTGCTTCTATAGACAGCGCCGAAGGCGGGGGACCATGCGTCGGCACAGGCGGACAAAGATCGTTGCCACACTCGGCCCGGCGAGCGCCACGCCGTCCGCGGTCCGCGAACTGTTCGAGGCCGGCGCCGACGTGTTCCGCCTGAACTTCAGCCACGGCACCCACGAGCAGCACGCCGAGCGCGTCCGCTGGATCCGCGAAATAGAGCGCGATTTCGATCATCCCGTCGGCATCCTGATGGACCTCCAGGGCCCCAAGCTGCGCGTCGGCGCGATCGAGGGCGGCGAAGCGGAGCTCGAGGCCGGCAGGGCGTTTCGCCTCGACCTTTCGCCCGAGCCCGGCAACGGCCAACGGGCGCCGCTGCCGCATCCCGAAGTGTTCGAGGCGATCGAGGAAGGCACCGAACTCCTCATCGACGACGGCAAGATTCGCCTCGCCGTCCGCGAGCGGGGGCCGGACCACGCGATCGCCGAAATCCTGTTCGGCGGGCGGCTCAGCGACCGCAAGGGGGTCAACATCCCGCGCGCGGTGCTGCCGATCTCGGCCCTCACCGAGAAGGACCGCCGCGACCTCGACTTCGCCCTTACCCTCGGCGTCGACTGGATCGGGCTCAGCTTCGTCCAGCGTCCCGACGACGTCGCCCAGGCGCGCAAGATCGTCGGCGGCCGGGCCGCGGTGATGGCCAAGCTGGAAAAGCCCGCCGCCATCGAATGCCTCGACGAGATCCTCGCGCTTTCCGACGGGGTGATGGTGGCGCGCGGGGATCTCGGCGTGGAGCTGCCGCCCGAAGACGTGCCGAGCATCCAGAAGCAGGTCGTCCGACGCTGCCGTGAAGCCGGCAAACCGGTCGTGGTGGCGACCCAGATGCTGGAATCGATGATCGCCGCGCCGGCGCCGACCCGGGCGGAGGCCTCCGATGTCGCCACCGCGGTCTATGACGGCGCGGACGCGGTGATGCTGTCGGCGGAAACCGCGGCCGGCAACTATCCGCTTCAGGCCGTCTCGATGATGAACCGCATCGTCGCCCGGGTCGAGCGCGACGAGACCTACCGCGCGATCGTGGACGCGGTCCACCCCGACCCGGAACGAACGGCGCCCGACGCGATCAGCGCCGCCGCCGCCCGGGTGGCCGAGACCGTGCGGGCGGCGGCGATCGTCACCTTCACCACGTCCGGCTCCACGGCGCTCCGCGCGTCGCGCGAACGCCCGACGGTGCCCATCGTAACGCTCACGGCGCTGCGCTCGACCGCGCGGTATCTCTCGGTGGCCTGGGGCGTGCACTGCGTCATTTCACCGGAAGTCAAGGATTTCGCGGAAATGGTCGATATCGCCCGCGACCGCGCCGTCGAGGCCGGTTTCGCGGAGGCCGGCCAACGCCTGGTGATCACCGCCGGGGTCCCCTTCGGCACGCCCGGCGCCACGAACATCCTCCACATAGCCTGGATCGGCCCCTGAAGCGGGCGGACCTCGGCAAATGCCGCGAGCGCGGCGCATGTAACAGTTGCAGGAAATACAACTTATATTAGTATACCGTTATCGATGTGCTTCCTTTGAAGGGTGTTTCCCATGGTTGGCTGGCGCGGGTGGATGGCGGCGTTGCTTGCGTTGTTGGCGGCGAGTCCGCTCGTCCCCGCTTTTGCCGAGGCGAAGCGCGATTTCGTAGCCGGGCCGTGGAACGGATACGCGGTCTTCGACGACGGAGAGGGTCGTTTCCGCGGCTGCTCCGCCGGGGTGGAGGAGCACAGGAAACCCATGCTGGTGTGGACCCGTTGGGCCGACCGCGGGCCCGTCGAGGTCAGTGTCCGCAACCCGCCCTGGACGCTGCGCGAGGGTCGCCTATTCCGGGTGACGCTCTCGATTGACGACGCCTGGCGCGCCGATGCCGCCGCCAGGGTCCTGGTCGGATCCGGCGCCTCCACACCGGCGTTCTTCTCCGTCTCCGGCCAAGACGCCGCAGCTCTGCGGCGCAACGCTCCCGGCGGTCGGCAACTGACCGTCGAGAGGGACGGGGAGCGGCGGCTTGTCTTTTCGCTGGCCGGCTCCGGTGCGATGCTGGAGAGCCTCGGGCGCTGCCTCCGCCGGGGGATCGCGCTGCAGCGGAAGGCGGACGAGAACGATCTCAAGGCAGCGGATTTCTTTGTCCCGCAGGAAGACGCCGAAGCCTTCGCCGAATGGGTGGACAGGCTCTCCAAGACCGCCTACTCGGCGGCCGTCATCGTCGGCACGGGCGACGCCATCTCGCGCGCGGTCGAAGATCTTTCCGCCAGGCCCGCCGAACCGGAGGCGATAAAGTTCGTCTTCAACTTCGCCTTGACGCCCATGAAGAAAGAGATGGCACGGGCCGTGCGCGAGCTTGCCGAGCTGGAGCCATTCGAAACCGCGTCCGGCGACCGGGATCTCGGCGCCGTGTTGCGGGCGGCGACGGCAAGCCTGCTGCGGGAAGGGGACGAAATGCTGCGCGACGCTCAGGGCCTGATGGCCGCCATGTTGCGGAGCGACAAGAAAGAGCGAAACCGGCTCTACCACGCTCTCGCGCAGCGTTCCTATCTCACCTACGCGGGCGACAACATCCACTTGCTGGTCAGGAACGCGGCGCTCAGCGACCGGCAACTGGAATATCACCTGAACCATGCCTCGCGCAGCGTTAATCTGATGAACATCGCCCTGGTGGACGCGATCCTGTTCCTGCCGACCGACGCGCTGTCGGCGAAACTGCCGGCGCTGATCGACTCGTCGAGGGAACATGTCCGGAATGCGCGTCTCTGGGTCCGGAGTGGGCGCGGGATCCTCACAGACAGGCTCGCGGATGCCGTGATGGCAGAAGAGACGCAAGCTTCCAGGGACAGGATCGCGTTGCTCGGTCTCTACGTTAAGGCGTTTACCGAGGAAGAGGCGCTCGCGGACCGGTTCGAGGCGGCGCTGACCGAGGTCGAAGCCGGGATCGGTCGCGGAACCGCTCTGGACAAGGCGACTCTCCGTCCCCTCGTTCATGGCGGCTACTCTACGGCGGCAGCCCTGCTCACCGGTCGCTTCACCCTCAGGAAGGAGCGCTGGGCCTCGGAAGGATCGCTCCCGGCGCGATAAAGCGACCGTATCGTTCCGCGCCCTGGCGGGCCTTCGGCCCGTGTCAGCCCGCCCCCATCCGCCGGCGTATCTCGGCGGCGATGCGCGGGGTCTCGTTGACGGGTTCGTATCGCCATTCCTCCACGCGGCCTTCGAAGGGACGCAGGACTCCGTCCTCCCTGAGCGCTGCCTGGAACCGTGCGAGGCGCCGGTTGCCGCCCGCCATCCGGGCCGCGTAAACCGGCTTTCCCGTGGCGATCGCCTCGCTGGTCATTGAAACCGAGTCCTCGGTAACCACGACGTGACGGGCGAGGGCCAGCATTCCGAGATAGGGGTTGTCGCCGCTGCCGTCCCAGAACCATGCATCGGGCAGCCGGGTCTTGAGCGCGGCGACCGCCCCCGGGTCGGTCCGCCGCGAGGGCGTGACGGCGACCGGCCCGTCGAGCGCCGCAAGCCCGTCCGCGAGTTCCGCGACGGTTTCGCGCGTGAAGCGGTGGGAGCGCGTCGCCCCACCCAGAAGCACGGCCACGTTGAGGCCGCCAAGCCTCGATTCCCACTTCGCGGCGGCGGCGGCGAGCTTCTCCGGCGTCACCCGGTGGAGGGCCGCGCGCGTCGTCGTCACGTTCGGGCCGGCGAGCCCGTCATGGGCGGGCGGCACGACGAGATCGAAATGGCGCGGCGGCGCGCGGGGATGCTGGACATGAACGGTGAAGGTCCCGCCCTCCGCGTCGCGGCGTATCGCGACCGAAACCGCGGCGCTGCGCCTTCCGCAGGTGATCAGGAGGTCCGGCCAGGGCGGCCCGAGGCGGTCTTCCAGCCCGTATCTCAGCAGGCCCGGCGGCTGGCGATGCGCGGGAAACCACGACCATGGCCGCCGAAGACGGACGGCGAAGCTCTCGAACGGCCAGCCGAGGGCCTCCGCCAGTCCCTCGACCTGGGAGCCCATGCCGGTCTCCCCGGTCGTGACCGTCCAGACGCGCTTAGCCAACCGGCCGGTCGGGCCAAGCGAGTTCGTGCCGGTTGCGCCACTCGCTCGTGACGTAGTTGACGATCAGCGAACGGCGCACCCCGTCGATCGGTCTCTTCCGGAATCCGTGCCAGGTATCTTCGCCCGGAATGAAGATCGTGGCCGCGTTGTCCACGAAGGAAAGGCGTTTGGAATGCGTCGTGGGGCTCGAGAACAGGTCGGTGCCCAGATCGCGCCCTTCGTCCCCGTCCTCCAGATAGACGAACATCGTGAACATCTTCACGCCGATATCGGTGTGCGGCTCCAGCCAGAAACCGTCGCCGTCCTGGGCGTATTCGATCCGCAGGTTGGTGCCGGCGAGCGCCGCGCCGCAGCGGGCCTCGATGGCGCCGGTCACGCGGGCGTCCTGCAGGGCCTCGGCGATCGCGCGGGCCGGCGGAAAGGTGTCGACCGCCTCGGCGTCGACGTATCGCCGCGTCCCGTTGTTCTCCTCCCGGCGGCCGCGATCGTAGCGCACTCTCGGCGCGGCATGGGGCCACGTCTTGAGACCCGCGAGGGTGTCGGGGTCGAGGACGTCGCGCAGCGTCCAGTGTCGGAAGGGCTCCGTTTCCTCCCGGGCGCCGTCGAGCGCCGCCAGGAACGCGGATACGGCAGCGAAATCGGACATGACCGATGTAGAAACATGGCGCCGCGTACCCTGTCAAGCAGCGAGGCGGCGGCGAAGCTTGCCGAGCGGGCCGCCGCTGATATTGTGCCCGCGGTCCCCGGCAGCGGAGCGGCAAGCGTGCAGGCATCGGAAACCCCTGCGGAAGCGACGATCGACGTCGCGGCGCGACTGAAGGCGGTCGCGGAGCGCATGGCGGCCGCCGCGGTCGCCGCGGGGAGGGAGCCCGGGTCGGTCGCGCTGGTCGCGGTCGCGAAGACCCATCCCGCCGAAATCGTTCGAGAGGCGATAGACGCCGGGCACCGCGCGTTCGGCGAAAACCGGGTTCAGGAAGCGAAGTCGAAGTGGCCGGCGCTCCGCGAGGCCGCTCCCGACGCGGCGCTGCACCTGATCGGACCCCTCCAGACCAACAAGGCGCGCGATGCGGTCGCGCTGTTCGACACGATCGAGACCGTCGACAGGCCGAAACTCGCCGCCGCGCTCGCACGCGAGATGGATCGGACCGGCAGGCGCCCCGCCTGCCTGGTCGAGGTCAATACCGGCGAAGAGCCCCAGAAGGCCGGCGTCCTGCCGGCCGGAGCGGACGCGTTCGTCGCCGCCTGCCGCGACGAGTACGGCTTGCCGGTGGATGGGCTGATGTGCGTCCCGCCGCTCGACGAGGAGCCGGCGCTGCACTTCGCGCTCCTGGCCGAAATTGCCCGGCGCAACGGGCTCGGACGCCTCAGCATGGGGATGACGGCGGACTTCGAGACCGCGATCCGCTTCGGCGCTACCCATGTCCGGCTCGGCACTGCGGTGTTCGGCCCCCGCCGGACGCCGGCGCCCTAGCCGATCTCGACCCGGTCGTCCGGCCGCCAGCCGGCGAGGACGGTCCGCAAGTCCTCGAGGGCCAGGGCCACGCAGCCTTCCGTCGGCGGATAGCCGGGCCGTGCCACGTGCAGGAAGATGGCGCTGCCCGCGCCGTCGACCACCGGATCGTCGTTGTAGCCGATGACGGCGAGCAGGTCGTAGCACGCATCGGACCGCCACAGCCGCTCCGCGCCTGCCGGGTAGGGATGGCCGACCGGCCGGTTGTAGCGCGGATCCCCGGGCGCGTCGCACCAGCCGTCGCGGGACGCGATCGGGCCGCAGGGCAGTCCGGTCCGCGGCCGGGCCGTGCGGTCGGCGCGATAGAGCACGCGCCGGAGAGGAAAACGCCCCCCGGGCGTCGTCCCGTCCCCCTCGGTCTTCCGGGCGGCGATACCGCCCCGGCCGATGGCGCATCGGAGTTCCCGGCCGCGCCAGACCGCTCTACCGTCGGCGGCAACCAGCAGAGTCACGGCGGAGCCTTCGCGCGCCGCGTCCCGCCGGCCGCCATCCCCGCATATCTCGGATGCATGCTCACCGCTCGAAGTCGGCATATGACAATTCTGGATGGCTAGGCTACTTTGATATCGAAGCGAGAGCGACCCACCGGCGAGAGGGCGTCGGCCCGGGTTCGCGGTAGCGGCATTCGAGAGGTGCTGTTCGCATGGCTAAGGCGGGTAAGAAAATCCTGCTGGTCGACGACGACGATTCGCTTCGCCAGTCGCTCGCGGAGCAGCTTCAGCTCCACGAGGAATTCGACACCGTTGCGGTCGACAGCGGCACGCAGGCCCTGGAAACCGCGAAATCGCAACATTTCGACCTGATCCTGCTCGATGTCGGGCTGCCCGACATGGACGGGCGCGACGTCTGCCGAGTCCTCCGCCGGTCCAACGTCCGGGTGCCGGTCATCATGCTGACCGCCGCCGACAGCGATGCCGACGCGATCCTCGGGCTCGATTCCGGTGCGAACGACTATGTCGCGAAACCGTTCAAGCTCGGCGTGCTGCTCGCCCGCATTCGCGCGCAGCTCCGGCAATACGAACGCAGCGAAGACGCGGTTTTCGCGATCGGCCCCTTCTCCTTCCGCTCCGGCGCCAAGATGCTGGTGATTCCGGAGACCGGCGAGAAAGTCCGCCTCACCGAAAAGGAGGCCGCGATCCTCAAATATCTGCTGCGGGCGGGGTCCGTCGTCGTCGCGCGCGACGTGCTGCTGAACAAGGTCTGGGGCTACAATTCCGGCGTGACCACGCACACGCTGGAAACCCATGTCTACCGCCTGCGCCAGAAAATCGAGCGCGATCCCTCGAACGCCGAAATCCTGGTCACCGAGACGGGCGGCTACCGCCTGATCCCCTAGCCCGCATTTCATGACGTGGAGGGAGACGGGGATCCCGGGGCAGAACGGTCCCCGTTGCCCCCGGCCGTCATGCCCAGACTTGTTCCGGGCATGACGGTGGGGGAGAGACGCTGGCCGTTCGCCCGGTCGGCCGCGGTGCGGACCCCTCTTCGGCCCTTGGCGAGAAATGTGGGTCAGGAACGCGATCCAGACGGCGCTCAGGCGCTTGAGAGGACCCGTTCGGCGAGCCGGCGCCGGTTGACCCGCATCGTCTGACCGCGCGGAAAATCGGAAAACAGTTCCAGCCGGACCGGAAACTTGTACCGGGCGAGGTCTCGTTCGCTCAGAAACGCCGTCACCTCTTCCAGGGTTACGGGATCTCCGGCGGTCGGGATGACGCAGAGGCAGGGGACCTCGCCCAGCGCGTCGTCCGGAATGCCGACCACCGCGGCCTCCAGGATCTTCGGGTGCTCGGCGAGGATGCTCTCGAGCTCGAGCGGAAAGACGTCCATCCCGCCCCGGTTGATCATCTCCTTGATCCGCCCGACCAGGGCCACGTATCCGTCGGCGTCGACGGTCGCCACGTCGCCGGTTCGGAACCAGCCCTCCGGCCCCAGCGTTCCCCAGGCTTCCACCGTCGCCCGCGGGTTGCGGAAATACCCGGAGCTCGTCGCCGGGCCGCGGATCCACAATTCGCCCGCCTCGCCGGCGGGAAGCGCACGCCCCTCGCCGTCGACGACGCGGATCTCGCCGCCGTCCATCACCCGCCCGATCGAGGCGCCGCGGCGGATTTCCTCGGGATCGTGGATGCCCACCTGGCCGAACGAGCAGGCCTCCATGGCGCCGCCCGCCTTGACGACCGGACAGGCGAGCCTTTCCTCGGCCTTTTCGATAACCGCCGGCGGCAGGTTGGCCGAGCCGGTGCGGATCACGCGGAGCGAGGAGGTGTCGTAGTCCTCAAGCAGCGGCGAATCCGCGAGCCGGGCGAGAATGGCGGGTGCCGTATGGATGGCGCTCACCCGTTCGCGTTCGATCGCCGGCAGCAGCGCCTCCGGCGCGAACCCGTCGGTCAGCACGAACTTCGCCCCGGTCAGCAGCCAGCCGCCCCAGGCATGGTATCCCGGACCTCCCGACATCGGCACGAACCCGCCGATGACGTCGTCCCCGGTCACGCCCATCCGCGCGGTGACGCCCCTGGCCCACAGGATTTCCTGTTGCTCCGGCCGCTCGACGAGCTTGGGGACCCCTGTGCTGCCGCTCGTCACGACCAGCTTGGTCACCTCATGCGGACCGTAGCGCCGGTCTCCGTCCGGAACCGCGTCGCCGCCGTCGGCTTCGCGGTCCAGCGAGATCGAAATGCAGTCCGCGGCATCGTCCGGCGGATCGACGACGACAACGTGCATCGCCGGGCGACGCCGACCAGTCTCCCGCGCCATCGCGACCATGTCGTGGTCCCTGAACCGGCTCGGCACCACCATCGCGCCCGGCTCGAGCAGGTCGACAACCGCCTCCAGCTCGGCGCCGCGCCAGACCGCGGGCACGTAGGCCGCAAGCAGCCCCAGCCGCTTCAGCGCGAGCCGCAAGAGGGATTCCTCCACCGAGTTCGGGACCTGCAGGACCACCGGCGTATCGCGGTCGAGCTCCATCGCGGCCAGCGTGCGGGCGAAACGGTCGACCGCCGCCAGCGCCTCGCGCCAGGTCAACCGGTGCCGGGGATCGACGATAGAAATCTCGTCCGGCCGCGCCGCCGCATGGGCTTCGAGGAGATCGAGCGTCGTCGTGCCGGTCCAGTCGCCCGAGCGCACCCAGGCGTCGATCATCTCTTGCGTGAAGCGGGTCGGCCGAGCCATCGGGGAGAGCGTCGGGTGCCTTGTTCGGCCTTCAGAGGCGGGGATCGAACCGGCAGGTGCGCTGGAGCCGTGCGAGCAGCGCGCGCCATTCATCGTCGGTATAGCGCCGGGGGTGGACCCGGATCGCTTCCACCGGGCAGTCGAACTCGCACAGAAAGCAGCCCTGACAATCCCCGGCATAGACGGCGCGGGCTTTCCCTTCCCTCATCCGTATGACGTCGGTCGGGCACGAATCGACGCAGGCCCCGCAGCCCGTGCATACCCTCTCGTCGATCTTCAACTCGACATGCATCGGCGTCAGCTCCGGAAGAAGGGGTGGAGCACCCTGGTCCGTTCCGGGATCCGGTGGTGCTCGTCGTCCGGAATGGGCTCGTCGAACAGGTCCAGCTCGCCGTTCCCGCCCATCCGGGCGAACGTGTATTTGAGCCAGTTCTCGTTGTCCATGTAAGGGTAGTCCTCGCGCAGCACGTTGCCCCGGCTCTCGGTGCGGCGGCGTACCACCTCGACCGAGATCTCCATGCATTGCAGGAAGTTGCGCATGCCCAGCACCTTGGCGAGGTCGTGCGGGTCGTGCGCCTTCATGGTCGGCACCAGCTGGCCCCTGATGTCGCGTACCCGCCGCAGGATATTGTCGAGTCGTTCCTCGTTCAGGATCTCGGTGATGTCGGTGCCGTAGAGCCCTTCCAGCTCGTCGCGGGTCGTGTCGAAGCCGTTGTCGCCGGTCCGCTCTAGCGGCTCCAGCGTCTCCCGCGCGAGGCGGTCGACCTGGGCGTCCACCGCAGCGGCCGGAGACACCCCCCTGGCGGCCGCCGCACCCGTCTCGCCCGCATACCAGCCGCCCACCGCACATAAATTGAGCGCCTGGGCAAGGCCCATGAAGCCGCCGTCCGAGGTGTTTCCCGCGGCGTAGAGGCCGGGCAGCGTCGTCGACCCGTCCCCCGCCACCCTTATGCCGGCGCCGCCGAGCGTCCCGCTCTGGAAGGGCAGCATGGTGACGAAGGGGATGCGGTCCCTGCTCGGGTCGTAGCCCGCGCGCTCGTAGGTACTGAGCACGATCGGGACCACCTGCTTGTAGAGGCGCAGATCCTCCGGCGCGAGGTTGGTGGCGTCCTTGTAGACCGGCCCGCGGCCCTCGCCGTATTCGCGGATCACCGCGCGGGCGAGGCGGAAGCGGCGTATGCGGTCCCCGCCCGCGATCTCGGCGCCCTCGCCGTTGGTGAAGCGGACGCCGAGCCCCGCGCCCATCTCCAGCCCCGGGGCGGAGTAGAACTCGGCCGGGATCACGCCCCAGCCGGCGAGGAACTCCATCTTCGAGAGTTGCGCCCCCGCCCGGTAGGCCGCCGCCACCCCGTCGCCGGTGCAGTTGACCGGCATACCGTGAAAGCCCGCGCCGGCCCTCGGGTAGGGAATATGCACCGGACCCGTGCAGAGGACGGTCGAGGTGGCGCGGAAGACATGGATCTCGCCGTCCACCGTGCCGACGCCGAGCGCGCCCACGACCCGCCCCCCGGTCGGGTGTTTGCCGTCGGAGGTCAGCAGCTCGGTGACCATCACGCGGTTCACCACGTCGACGCCGCGGCGCAGGGTCTCGTTCCTGAGCGCCATCATGAACTGGGGCCCGCCCTCGGCCATCATCGCGTTGACCGGGAACAGCGGCCCCACGGCCATGTCGACGCGCTGGATCCTGCCCTTGTCCTTGATCCACTTGACGCCCCAGCCGTCCATCGCCTGCAGGAGGTCGCCGGTGACCCGGATACCCTTGCGGAGCGCCGTGACGTCGACCATCGGGTTGGTGTGCGCCTTGACCCAGCGGTCGAGGTCGTCGCCCTCCATGTAGGCCTGGAAGACGCCCGAGGCGAGCGAGCTGGTGCCGCTCCTGCCGTAGAACCCCTTGTCGACCAGCATGACCCGGACGCCGGCCTCGCTCGCCCGGATCGCGGCGCAGGCGGCCGCCACGCCGCCGCCTACGATCAGAACGTCGGCCTCGTGCACATGGGTCTCGGGCATGAGGTTTCCTGCCGCCAGTTCGGGAATTCGGTGGTAACGGCCGGGCCTTGGGGTGTCAAACGGGCGCGCCCGCCGCCGCTGCGGGCACAACGGGCTTGTCAATGGGTTGGGTTGGCGCGATCATCGCCTGGAGGTACGTGTGTCGCCTGCCGGGGATACGCAGCCCCTCTCGCACACCGACCGAGAAGAGGTGGCAACGGGAGGCAACGGAATTTCCCACTACCTGCCCGGTGCGTCTTGCCGGGTGTGATGCCAACCCATCGAACGGAGTCCGTTCGGAACGAAGGGAGACAGCGATATGCAAGTGAAATGGTCCGCGCTTACGGTCGTCGGTCCCGCGATTGCGGCCGCCGGCCTGCTGGCGGCGCCGATCCAGGCGCTCGCCATGGAGCGCACCGTCCACATCGCCGGTTTCGGCGCCAAGTCGGGCGTCGTGCGGTCCTTTGGCGTCAACACCGAGGCCGTGATGCTTGCCGCCGCGAAGCACATCAACGAGTCGGGCGGCGTGAAGCTCGGCGACGGCGCGACCGGCAAGATCAAGGTCACGTTCTACGACGACCGCTGCAACGCGGAAGAGGGGATCTCCGTCCTCCGACGCATCGCCACCACAGAGGCGGTGGTCGCGGTCGGGCCGACCTGCTCCAACGTCGCCGAGCCGCTGTTCGGCATCCTGCAGAAGAAGGTCGGCGACGATAAGGACACCGGGCTCCAGTTCCCGGTCTTCACCGACACCGCGATCAAGGGCGGGCTCGCCAAGATCTCGGAATGGGCGTTCCGCAACGTGCCCAACGAGATGGAAATGTACCGCCAGATGTTCAAGTGGATCAAAGCGCAGAATCCGGGTCTGAAGACCCTTTTCGGCGGCGTCGAGGAGGATTTCGCGCATTCCCGGTTCACCTGGTACAAGGTGATGAAGACACGGTCCGGGGACGCGGGCTATGAGGTGCTCGGCGAAGCCAAGTGGCTGCTGGCCGACACCAACTTCACCACCCAGGTGCGCAAGATGCGCAAGGCCAAGGCGGACGTCGTGGCGATCTCCGCGCACCCCTTCACGACCTGCGGCGTGCTGAAGGAGATGCAGAGGCAGCGTGTCAAGCCGAAGCTGCTGGTGGGGCTGACCAGCTCGTCCAGCCTCGAGACGCTTCAGGGCTGCGCCAAGCAGGCCGAGGGAATCATCATCCCGACCAGCTTCGCCCCGGTCACCCCGGCCGCGAAGGCGGCCGCCGAGGCCGCCGCCAAGCTGGGCGGCAGCGCGGACCTGCACAGCGCCGCCGCCTGGGAGATCATGAACGTCCTGAAGGGCGTCATCGAATCCCAGAAGGTGATGGCCAAGGCCGATACCGCGAAGGCCGACCGGCGCAAGATCCGCGACGGGCTCGCCAACCTGAAGACCACCGGCGGGCTGCTCGGCAAGATCCAGCGGACCGACGAGGGCGAGGCGGTCAAGCCTTACGTCTACGTTCACGCCAAGGCCGGAGAGTGGGCGGTTCTCCACAACCCGATCAAGTAACGCTCGCCTAATCCCCGGCGGGCCGGCGCCAAGCCCGCCCCCCCGGCGCGTTTTCAGAAGGGGGGGCGGGGTGGGGGATTTTAGATTAGACCAGATAGACCAGGTCCAGTGGGTGGCCCCCCGGCGCCAGTTAGGAAACACCAAA
>JAPPIT010000173.1 GCA_028820505.1 Defluviicoccus sp. | reverse complement strand
CGCCGGTGACGTCGTTCCAGCTGTTGGCGATCTGGAAGGCGAGCAGGGTGAGCGCGAGCGTGATCATGGCGAAGAACGGCCCGGTCAGGGTGCGGCCGCGGAACACCAGGAGCCCGATCCCGTAGGCCAGCAGCCCGGGCGCCAGCGCCGCCGCCGGCAGCAGGACGAGCAGCAGCCAGCTGTCCCCGAAATGGATCAGCGACAGGCCGGAGAGATAGGCCGCGAGCCCGAAGAACATCGCCTGTCCGAGCGGCAGGATCCCGGCCTGTCCCCAGCAGAGGCCGATCCCCATCGCGGCGATGGCGTAGAGGAAATAGAGCGCGAGCGTATAGGCCCAGAACTCGCCCACCAGCTGCGGCAGCACGGCGAGCGCGGCGATCAGCGCCGCGCTATGTACGAGGAAAGAGGCCATTGGGGCGCAGCCAGAGGAACAGGATCGCGATGACCAGCACGGTGGTGTAGCCCCAGGTCCGGTCGGAGACGGCGCTGACGACGCCTTCGACCCCGCCGATGACCCCGGAGCCCGAGATCAGCCCGACCAGGCTGCCGAGCCCGCCGACCACCAGGACGAAGAAGGATTTCAGGATGAAGTCTAGGCCGAGCGTCGGATTGACGGGCAGGAGCGGCGCCAGCATCACGCCGGCGAGCGCGGCGAGGCAGCAGCCGAAGACGAAGGTGTTGCGCGCGAGCGCCGTCACCGGAATGCCGACCGAGGCGGCGAGCTCGGGATTGTCGACCACGGCGCGGATGCGCCGGCCGGTGGCGCTCCGGACGAACCACCAGACCAGCCCCGCGACCAGCGCGATCGAGACCGCGGTGAGCAGCAGCCGGTAGGCGGGATAGCCCGCGCCGAGCACGTCGACGCTGTCGGTGAGCGGGGTCGCGACGCTCTTGAAGCCGCGGCCGTAGACCGCCTCGACGGCCTCGCGCAACAGCATGCTGAGCCCCCAGGTGGCGAGCAGCGTATCGAACGGCCGGGCATAGAGCGGGCGCACCAGGACCCGCTCGACGACCAGGCCGAGCAACGCGCAGACGAGGAGCGCGAGCGGCACGGCGGCGAGGAACGGCAGGTTCTCGGACTGCACGAAGAAGGCGCAATAGGCGCCGATCATGACGAACTCGCCGTGTGCGAGGTTCATCACGCCGAGCAGCCCGAACACGACCGCAAGGCCGAGCACGACCACCGCCAGCGTGGAGACCTCGTACACCACGTTGAGGATGTTGGTGGTCAGGATCGGGTCCATCGCGCTCGCCGATTCAGCCAGGGGCTGGATACGAGACTGGAGAGTTTTCCGACCTTATCGGTTTACGGCGATCCGGCCCACCCTCCCCCGGCCCCTCCCGCGAGCGGGAGGGGGGAAATCCGGCCGCCGCCAGGCGCGATCAGCCGCAGGTCTGGCCGTGCGGCACCGCCTTGAAGGTCTCGACGATGTCGAAGCTCGTCCCCTTGCATTCGGCGAGGTACATGTCCTTGACCACGTGCCGGTTGGTCATCACGGCGGTGCCGGTGGCGGTCTTGTACGACAGGTTGTTTGCAGCCGCCATCAGCCTGGCCGCATCGCCCGTTCCGCCGGCTTTCTCGATCAGCGCCTTGGCGCACCAGACGCCGGAATAGGAGTCGACGCCGAGCATGCTCAGCGGCGGCGGCTTGGGCGCGAAGGCCTTGGCGAAGCTCGCCTTGAACCTTTCGTTCGCCGCGCTCTTCTCGTTCACGAAATAGGACATCGCGCTGTAGAGGCCGTTCGAGCTCTTGTCGCCGATGCCGAGCAGGGTGAGCTCCTCCAGCAGGTAGGAGATGCGCTTGATCGACTTGTCGAGGCCGAAGCCGGCGAAGGTCCGGTTGAAGTTGACGTTGTCCCCGCCCACCAGGGTAATGACCACCAGGTCGGGGTTCTTCGCCTTGATGCGGGTGACCGCATCCTCGAACTTGTTGGGGGCGCCGAGGGGTACGTATTCCTCGCCGACCACCTTGCCGCCGGCCGCGGCGATATATTTCTTCGCCTGCTCGTTGGTCTTGCGCGGCCAGACATAGTCGTTGCCGATCAGGTAATAGGTCTTCGCGCCCAGCGTCTTCGCCAGCCAGGTGATCGAGGGCTGGACCTGCTGCTGGGGCGTGTCCGCCGTCACATAGACGTTCGGGTTGCATTCCCCGCCCTCGTAGAGCGGCGTGTAGACATAGGGAACCTTGCCCTTGAGCGCGGCCACGATCGCCTCGCGCACGGCGCTGTTGTGCGAGCCGATCACGAGGTCGACCTTGTCGCGCAGCATCAGGCGGATCGCCGTCTTCGCCGCTTCCGCCGGGGGCGCGCCGCCGTCGGCGGGGACGATCGTCACCTTGCGGCCGCCGATGCCGCCGGCGGCGTTGATCTCGTCGACGGCGAGCTTGGCGCAGGCCGTTCCGGTCGGCCCGAACAGCGCCGCCGGTCCGCTCAGCGGAAAGTAGGTGGCGAGTTTGAGCTCGTCGGCGGCGCGCGCGCCGGTCCAGACCGCGGGTGCGACAACCGCCGCGCCCGAACCCAGAGCGCCGGCGACGAACCGGCGGCGAGACATCTGTCCGAAATTCTTCTTCATCGGGTTCACTCCCTGTTTGCGGTTCGAATCGTCGGTCCTTCCGGCCGACGGGTAAAGCGCGGAACGCCTCTCACGGCGGGGGCGGCATCGCCGGCAGGACCCCTTCGACCGAAGCGGCCAGCGCCAGCAACGCGCGGTCGCTGCCGGCCGGTCCGTCGAGCTCCATGCCGATCGGCAGCCCGCCCGCGGAGAGGCCGGCCGGCAGGGTGACGCCGGGGATTCCGGCGACGCTCGACGGCCCGGTATTGCGGATGAAGGTGAGGAAGGTGGGGACCCGGGCGCCGTTCAGCTCGACCGTCTCGTCCTCGCCGATCGGCGCGGCGGGGAGCGGCGTCGTGGGAAAGATCGCCGCGAGGACGTCGTTCGAGGCGAACCAATGAGCGTAGGCGGCCTGAAGCGCCGGGCGGGTTTTCGTCAGCGCCTCGCGGTAGACCGGCTCCGGGATGGCGCCGTCGGGCGTCGCCAGGCCTTGCAGCAGTCCGGCGACGTCCGGGCTGGCACAGGCATCGGCCAGACCGGCGAAGTCGAGATCGAGCCCGCTGTCCGACAGATAGCGGTTCAGCTCGGCGACGGTCTCGTAGAGCGCGATGGGAAACCCCGCCGCCTCGTCCAGCTTCGGAACCTCTTCCATGTCCGCCTCGACCAGGACGGCCCCGGCGGCAACCAGCGCGGCCAGCGTCTCCGCCGCCACGCGCGCCGTGTCGGGATCGAGGTTGTCGTAAAAGTGGGCGCGCGGAACGCCGATCCGGGCCCCTTCGAGGGACACGTCCGGCAAATCGCCGGGCGCCCCGGCGATGACGCTGTCGAACAGGGCCAGATCCTCGACCGAGCGTGCGAGCGGCCCCGCGGTATCGCGCGTGTTCGAGATCGGGACGATGCCTTCCTGGCTGTACCGGCCGGTCGTCGGGCGGAACCCGGCCACCCCGCACAGCGCGGCCGGGATTCGCACCGAACCGCCGGTATCGGTGCCCATCGCGACCGGCGCCATCCGCGCCGCGACAGCGGCGCCCGAGCCGCCGCTGCTGCCGCCCGGGATCCGAGCGGGGTCGTAGGGATTGCGCGCCGGTCCGAACGCGGTGTTGTTCGACGTGATGCCGAAGGCGAGCTCGTGCATGTTGAGCTTGCCCATGACCCAGGCGCCCTCGTCGACGAGCCGCTGCAGGACGGCAGCGTTCCGCGCCGGGCGGCGATCGCGCAGACCGGGCGTGCCGCCGGTCGTCGGCATGTCGGCGGTGTCGAAATTATCCTTCACCGGCACCGGCAGCCCGGCGAGGCGGCCGCCGCGGGACGCCGCGCGCGAAGCGGCGTCGAGCACCCGTTCCGGATCGAGATGGATGAAGGCGTTGAGCACGCCGGAGCGCTCGCACGCCGCCAGCAGCGCTTCGGCATATTCGCGGGCGGAGATGCGCGCCCCACGGATTTCGCGAAGCGCTGCACACGCCGTCCAATGTGTGATCTCGCTCACAGTCGCTTCCTTGCGAAGTGTCGCGCACAAATCGGGGGGTCGCCATCCTCGGAATTGAGGATTTTCAGCTCCGGTCCGCCGCGGGGAAGGCGAACCGCGCGGCGAGCCGGGTCCGGTTGGAGACGCCGAGCTTGGCGAAGATGTGCCTGAGGTGGGTCCTCACGGTGGTGACGGATATGCCGAGCGCCCGGGCGGTTTCCATGTCGGTCCTGCCCAGCACGGCCGACATCGCGATCTCCTTCTCGCGCGCGGTCAGCCGGGTCTCGCCGGCAATGCGCTCCATCAGCCCGCCCGGCGAAGCCCCCGACCGGCCGCCTCCTTCGCGCGCCAGCGCGCGGCGCATCGCATTGGTGAAGGCCGGGCCGATCGCATCCACGATCTCGATTTCCCGCCGCGCGAAATCCTCCTTGCCGCGGCCCCGCCAGATCCGCAGATCGCCGATATTCGCGCCCCCGGCATAGGCGTAGTAGTTGATGCCGTAATAGAGCCCGTCGCGGGCGAGAAAGTCGTTGAAGAACTCGCTCCGCTCCAGCGCGGGCCGGGAAATCACCTCGTTCACCGAGGTGGTGCGGCGGCGTCGCTGCAGCGCCGGGGTAATCGGGTCGCGGAACTGGTAGTACGACTCGTAGGCGCTCAGATTTTCGTCCGACATGTTGAGCGCCACGCGATCGGCGAACCTGCCCCGCTCCTCGCGCCACACATAGGATGCGAGATAGTCGGCGTTCAGCAGGTCGCGCAGCAGGGGGCAGAGGCAGACGCGCAGATCGTGGGACGAGTGACCGGCGGACAACTCGCCCATGATGCGAAAGACGATCTCCGACTCCCTGGAGGTCAGGTTCATCCCGATGCTCCCCGGCCACACAGGCTAGCGCCGGACCTGTCGGCGCTCAACTCGGTCGTTGGGGCGGTGCCCGGCCGGAACTTCGGTGGACCCGTATCCGGCGACCGGATACAGTCGATTTCCGGAAATTTACCGCGGACGATGGAGGGATCGAATGAATACCCGCAGGGCTTCGGCGGTAAACCGCCGCACATTGCTGGCCGGGGTGGGCGCGAGCGCGGTCGCCGCGGCCGTCCCGCTGCGCCGCGGGCTGGCCGCGAGCACGCTCAAGGTCGGCGTCCTGCTGCCGCGGTCCGGGCCCCAGGCCCAGCTCGGCATCGAATGCCAGATCGGCGCGGATCTGGCGCTGCCGATCCTCAAGACCGAGGGCTACCCCGATCTCGAGTTCATGCTGGGCGACACGGAAACCAAGGTCGACGTCGCGCGGGCCCAGTGCGAGAAGCTGATCGACGCGGGCGCCCACGCCATCATCGGCTGTTTCGATTCGGGTCAGACCATGGCGGCGGCCCAGGTTTGCGAACAGAAGAACGTCCCGCTGGTCGTCAATATCGCGGCCGTCCCCAAGCTGACGGAGCTCGGCTACAAGTGGGTGTTCCGCAACTTCCCGACCGGCCCGATGATCGTGGGCGACGCGTTCAAGAACCAGAAGAGGCTGTTCGGGGCGACCGGGGCGACACCCAAGACCGTGGCCCTGCTGCATGTCAACGACACCTTCGGGTCCAGCCTCGCCGGCGCGCTGTTCGCGCTGACGCCGAAGTTCAAGATGCCCTACAAGATCGTCGAGAAGATCCCCTACGATCCCTACGGGCGCGACTTCTCGGCCGAGGTGCGCAAGGTCAAGGCCGCCAAGCCGGACGCGCTGTGGACGGTCAGCCGGCTCAACGACGCGATCGCGATCACCAAGGAGCTGGTGCGCCAGCGCGTCGAGCTGATGGGCATCCTGTCCACCGGCCCGGGCTGGTACGACAACGCCTATCTGAAGGCGACGGGAAAATTCGGCGACGACGTCGTCAACCTGATTCCGTGGTACGACGAAAACAAGCCAATGACCCAGAAGCTGAAAGCGGCTTTCGCGAAAGCGCATCCCGACCTTCTGATGACCACCAATCAGAGCTTTAGCTTCGACGCCGTCCTGATCGCGGCGGATGCGTTCAAGCGCGCGGAGTCGACGAAGAACACCGCCCTGCAGACGGCGTTGCGCCAGACCGACATCACCAACAACGTGACGCTCGGGAAGGGCATCAGGTTCAACGAGAAGGGGCAGGTGCCGTACGTGCCCTGCGGCGCGGTGCAGAACCGCGGCGGCAAGCACGTGGTCCTGCTGCCGCAGGAAGCGGCGACCGGCAAGCCGATCTGGCCGATGCGGCCCTGGCGCGAGCGCTAGCACGATCCGGCCCCCGCCGGCCCCGGTTCGCGATGGGGGCGGCGGTGCGGCGTGACCGGAGGAAGCCGGATTGGACTTCTGGACTCTGGCCAATGCGGTCACGAGCGGGCTGCTGATCGGGCTGGTCTACGGCCTCAGCGCGCTCGGCCTTTCGGTCATTTTCGGCGTCATCCGCATCGTCAATTTCGCCCATGGCGAGATCATGGTCATGGGGATGTTCTTCGCGCTCCTGATGTTCCGCTGGCTCGGGCTCGATCCGCTCCTCTCGGTGCCGCTGGCGGCGGCGCTCCTGTTCGCTTTCGGTTACGTGCTGCAGCTCTTCGTGGTCAGCCGGGTTTCCCACCTGCCCGAGCACATGCAGTTCCTGCTGCTGGCCGCGATCGCGATCATGATCGTGAGCGCGCTCCTGATGATCTTCGGTCCCGACGCTCAGGGCGTTCAAGTCGGCTACGCCTGGGATTCCTTCGCGGTCGGTGAGCTGCTGATCGACTATCCGAAGATGTTCGCGGCGATTGCCTCGGTGATCGTCGCCGCCCTGCTGCTCGCCTTCTTCAAGTACACGATGACCGGCAAGGCGATCCGCGCCTGCGCGGACAACCGCACGGGGGCGCAGGTGGTCGGACTCAATGTCGGGCGGCTCTACGCGCTGACCTTCGGCGTCGGCGCGGCCTGTCTCGGCGCCGCCGGGGCGATCATCCTGCTGCTGTTCGAGGTGCACCCCTATCTCGCGCCGGGCTACACGCTGCTCGCCTTCGTCATCGTGATCATCGGCGGGCTCGGCAGCCTGTTCGGCGCGCTTGTCGCGGGGATCCTGATCGGCGTCTCGGAGGCGCTGGCGGCGCTCCTGTTCCAGCCCTCGATGAAGAGCGCCTTCAGCTTCGCCCTGCTGATCTTCGTCCTGCTGCTGAGGCCGCAGGGCCTGCTCGGCAAGGCGATCCGGTGATCCGGCCCGGCGATCTCGTCCGGCCGCTCTCGCCGGCCGGCGTCTGGCTCGGCGCCCTGGTGCTCCTGGTCCTCCTGCTGCTGCCTTACTGGGGCGGTTCCTACGTCATGACCGTCGCCACGACCGTGTTCTATCTGGCGCTGGTCGGCCAGTCCTGGAACCTGATGCTGGGCTTCGCCGGGCTGCTGTCGATCGGTCACGCCCTGTTCGTGGGCATCGGAGCCTATACCTCGGCCTACCTGTTCACGGCGATCGGCCTGCCTCCGGTCATCGGCGTGCTGCCGGCGATCGCGCTCGCGGTCCTGATGGGGCTGCTCATGGGCTATCTCGGTTTCCGCTTCGCCATCGGCGGGGTCTATTTCGCGCTGCTGACCATCGCCTTCGCGGAGTTGGTGCGCATCGTGATCGACCACGTGTCGTGGCTCGGCGCGACCGAGGGGTTCTTCCTGCAGGTGTCGGAGGCGGACCGGCACGGCATCGACCTGGTTAACCTGCGCGGCGCGCCGGAAATG
Organism: Defluviicoccus sp.; assembly: GCA_028820505.1. Classification (GTDB taxonomy): domain Bacteria; phylum Pseudomonadota; class Alphaproteobacteria; order MPNO01; family MPNO01; genus MPNO01. The sequence goes on along the minus strand of JAPPIT010000173.1, from coordinate 14,949 downwards.
TACTACTACCTGATCATGGCGCTCGCGCTGGGCGCGCTGGTGCTGTGCCGCTACCTGCTGCGCAGCCGGCTCGGCTATTACTGGCAGGCGATCCGCGACGACGAGTCGGCCGCCGAGGCGCTCGGCGTCGACGTGCTGCGCTACAAGATGTACGCGGTGGCGATCTCGTCGGGGATGGCGGGCGTCGCGGGCGTCTTCTACGCCTTCTACCAGAACAGCCTTTTCCCGGAGATCGTGTTCAACATCGAGCGCTCGATCGAAGCCACGCTCGGCTCCATCGTCGGCGGCGTGGGCACCCTGTTCGGCCCGATCTTCGGCACCTTCATCCTGACGCCGCTGGGCGAGATCGTGACCGAGGCGATCGACCTCCTGAAACACTGGCACGTGATCGACCCGGAGACCAAGCTGGACGGGCTGAAGCTGCTGGTATGGAGCTTCATCGTCGTGCTGATCGTGCTGTTCAAGCCGAACGGCCTGTGGCCGTGGGTCTGCGAGAAACTGCGGTTGATCCGCCCCGGGGAGGAGAGATGACCGGCGCGGCGCCGCTTCTCCGGATCGCGGGCGTGAGCAAGAGCTTTCGCGGCCTGCGGGCCCTGAACGACGTCTCCTTCGACGTGGCCGAGCGCGAGATCGCGGCGCTGATCGGACCGAACGGCGCCGGCAAGACGACCCTGTTCAACGTGATCGCCGGGGTCTTCCCGCCGGACAGCGGCACGGTCCGGCTGGGCGATGCGGATATCACCGGCCGGCGCCCCGACCGGATCTGCCACGCGGGCATCGGCCGCACCTTCCAGCTCGTTAAGCCGTTCGCCCAGATGACCGTCCTGGAGAACGTCACCGTGGCGGCGCTGCACGGCGCCCGCGGCGTGGCGGAGGCGAGGGCCTCGGCCCGTTTCTTTCTCGAACTGCTCGAACTCGATACCAGGGCCGGCCAGCACGCCGCCAACCTGACCCTGCCGGACCGCAAGCGTCTGGAGGTCGCCCGGGCGCTCGCGACCGGCCCCCGCCTGCTGCTGCTCGACGAGGTGATGGCCGGGCTGCGGCCGTCGGAGACCGACCGGATGGTCGCGACGCTGCGCCGGCTGCGCGACGACACGGGGCTCACCATCCTGCTGATCGAGCACGTCATGCGCGCCGTCATGGCGCTGTCGGAACGCATCGCGGTCCTCCACCACGGCGAGAAGATCAGCGAGGGCACGCCGGACCGGATCGTCCGCGATCCGGCGGTGCTGGAATGCTATCTCGGGGACCACGAGCTGTGATCCTGAGCGTCGACGCACTCAACCTGTTCTACGGCGACGCTCAGGCGCTCGACGACGTGTCGCTGGAGGTCGACGCCGGCGACATCGTCGCGGTGGTCGGCTCCAACGGCGCGGGCAAGAGCTCCCTGATCCGCACCATCGCGGGCATGCAGAAGCCGCGGTCGGGCAGGATCGTCTACAAGGGCGTGGACATCGCCGGCTGGCCCAGCCACCGGGTCTGCAACCTCGGCATCGGCCAGGTCGCCGAAGGCCGCCAGATCTTCGGCGGGCTGACGGTGCGCGAGAACCTGGAGGTCGGCGCCTATCTGGAACGGGGAAGGCGGGACAGCGCGGAAACCATGGAACGGGTCTTCGCCATGTTTCCCATCCTGCGGGAACGGGCCGGTCAGCAGGCGGGCACACTGTCCGGCGGAGAGCAGCAGATGCTGGCGATCGGCCGCTGCCTGCTGGGCCGGCCGGAGCTGATCATGTTCGACGAGCCGTCGCTCGGGCTCGCACCGGCGATTGTCCAGGAGGTGTTCCGCATCGTCGAGCGCCTTAACGCGGAGGGCACGCCGATCGTCCTGGTCGAACAGAACGTCGCGGTCTCGCTCAGGATGGCGAACCGCGCCTATGTGCTGGAGAACGGCCGCATCGTGCTGAGCGGCGGAGGCGAGGAGCTGCTCCGCGACGACCGTGTCCGCGAGGCCTATCTCGGATTGTGACGGAGCGCCGACCGACGGGGAGAACGCGGCCATGACTTGCGCCAGCCCGCCTTTCGATTATGTCGAGGGCGATCCGCGCTATCCGACGATCGTCGATGCGCTGGATGCCGCCGCCGAGCTGCGGCCGGACCGCGTCGCGCTGATCTGCGGGAACCGGCAACTCACCTTCGCCGGGTATCGCAGCGCCGCCGCCGGCATGGCGCGGCATTTCGCCCGGCGCTACCCGCCCGGCGCCCGCCTCGCGCTGGTCATGGGCAACGGAATCGAAACCGCGGTCGCGATGATGGGTGCCTACGCGGCGCGGCTGCAGATCGCGCCGCTCAACCCCGCCTACACCGATCCCGAGCTCGCCCGGCTGATCGCCGATGTCGCGCCGGCGGCGATCGCCTGTTCGCCGGAGCTCGCCGAACGGGTGGCCTCGCTGGCCGGCGGCGGGGACGGGCCGGACATCCTCGCGGTCGGCGCGGAGGATCTCGATGTCTGGCGCTGGGCGGCGGATGGCGACCCGTCTCTGCCCGCCGACCGGCCGCGGCCCGAGGACCGCTGCGTCATGTTCTTCACCGGCGGCACCACCGGGCTGCCCAAGGGCGCGGAACACGTCCACAGCTCCTACGACTGGTTCTGCCGCCAGACCCACGCCCTCTGGCGCTTCGATTTCGACCGCGAGACCGTTCTCAACGTCGCGCCGATGTTCCACATCTGGGGGCACCATTTCTCCATCGTCTTCCCGCTGTTCATCCGGGCGACCGTGGTGATCGTGCCGCGTTACCGGCCGGACCTTGTGATCGGCGAGCTGGCGAGCCGGCGCGTCAGCGTGTTCGCCGGGGGGCCGGCGGCGATCTTCCTCGGCCTGCTGGGCTCGGATGCGATGGCCGATGCCGACCTCGGCGCTCTGAGATACAGCCTGGCCGGCGGCTCGCCCTGCCCGGCGGACCTGCTTGAGCGCTGGAAGGCGCGCACCGGCAACGAAATACTGGAGGGGCTCGGCATGTCGGAGGGCGCGCCGCTCGGCCTCAACCCGACCCACGGGCCCAGGAAACGCCTGTCGGTCGGGCCGAGACCGCCCGATACCGACCTCGAAATCGTCGATCTGGAGACCGGAACGCGCATCCTGCGGACGGGCGAACGCGGCGAGGTCCGGGTGCGCGGCCCGCAATTCACCGTCGGCTATCGCGGCCGGCCGGAGGACACCGCCGAAGCGATCCGGGACGGCTGGCTCTATACCGGCGACGTCGGCTATCTCGACGAGGACGGGTATCTGTTCCTCGTCGACCGCAAGAAGGAGCTCATCCTGGTCGGCGGCTACAATGTCTATCCGCGCGAGGTCGACGAGGCGATGACCGGCCACCCGGCGGTCGCCGAGGCGGCCGCGGTCGGCGTTCCGGACGATTTTCTCGGCGAGGCCGTCTGCGTCTTCGTCGCCCTGCAACCCGGCGCGTCGGCGAGCGTCGACGAGCTGCAGCGGCACGCCGAAGCCAATCTGGCGAAATACAAGCAGCCGAAGTCCATCCATATCCTCGAAGCCCTGCCCAAGAAGGGCCCGGGAAAGATCGACAAGCTCGCCCTCAGGGCGATGGCGGAGACGGAATAGGCGATACGGGACGAAGCCGCGTCGAGGCGGCGCCGCCCTTCCGTCATGGTCGGCGAAGGCCGACTATCCACGTTTTGTTTTTGTTTCCAGTGCCTTAAAAACTCGTGGATGGTCGGCCTTCGCCGACCATGACGGTGAGGGCGCTTCTATCCGAAACGGACAGGTTCTACACGAGTTCGAGCCCGCTGCCCCGCGCGCCGGTGGCGCGGAGGATGGAGTACCAGATCGAGCTCAACATCTCGGTTCCCGACACGCCGACGGCGGGCTGGCGCTTCTCGGTCCTGAGCAGACCCCCTTCGCGGTCCCAGGCCTCGACCTCGGCCACCGCGCAGTCGAGCCCGGGATCGCACACCAGGCGCGCCTCGCACGCGTCGAGCCCCGTCGAGACCAGCGCGCAGGTCACCATGGTGTTGACGTTGCGCGGATAGAGCCGCGCGATGCCGCGGACCGGGCCTTCGTAGATGACGGTCTCCCGGTCGATCCCGGCGGGGTCGAGCCCGCTGTCGGAGAAGTCGATATTGTCCGGGTGCTTCCTGAAGGTGATCCTGACCCGGCTCCAGCTTCCCCGCCGCATCAGCAACTCGTCCCCTCCGAGCAGCGCGCCGGCCGGCACGAACAGGGCGGTCCCGTTCGCCTTCGCCGAAGTTTCGAGCGCGGTGCGGAGCGCATCGTCGGCGAGCGCGGTAACCGAGAGCGGCATGTAGCTCGCGAAGCCGAGAAAGCCGGCGCCGAAACGCTCGGTGATGCCCGGATGGGCGCATTCGACGATCAGGTCGGGGCGCCGGTCCGCGGCTCCCCCGGGATCGTCCAGCCGCAGCGCGGGGTCGAGCGCGGCGAGCGCGTCCGGGCTCCTGTTGTGGACGAAGGCGGTCTCGAAACGGCCGCCGCTTTCGCCGATGCGCTCCACGATGGAGCGGCCGATATAGCCGTAGCCGATCACCCCGATGCGGGTCGCGCTCACGTCACGGCCTCCCGGACGTCGGTCCTGAAGTCGCGCCACGCGCCGTCCGACATGACGGCCTCGATCGCGTCCACGGCATCCCATATGTCGACGTGGCGGACATAGAGGGGGGCGATGCCGAACCTCACGATGTCGGGCTCGCGGAAGTCGGGGATCAGGCCGCGGGCGATCAGTGCCCTGGCGACCGCGTAGGCGTCCGGGTGGCGGAACGAGACCTGGCTGCCGCGCCGCGCGGGGTCGCGCGGGCTCGCGAGCGCGAACCCGTGTTCCGCGAGCCTCTCGTCGGCCAGCTCGATGAAGAGCCCCGACAGCCTGCGCGACTTCGCCGCCAGCTCTTCCATGCCGACCCCGTCGAAGGTCGCCACGCCGTCGATCACCGCGCGGAGCGAGAGCACGGGAGGCGAGCCGACGAGGCACTTGTTTATCGAGTCCGCCGCCCGGTAGCCGTCTTCGAAGCGGAACTGCTCGGCATGGCTGAACCAGCCGGTGACGGCCGGCCGGTAATCGCCGATCGCCGCGCGCGAGACGTAGGTAAAGGCGGGCGCGCCGGGGCCGGCGTTGAGGAACTTGTAGGTGCAGCCGACGGCGTAATCGACGTTCCAGCGGTTGAGTTCGACCGGCACCGCGCCGGCCGAATGGCAGAGGTCCCAGACCGCGGGAACGCCGAGCGCGTTGCAATGCGCGGCGATCGCCTCCATGTCGTGCAGTGCGCCGGTGCGGTAATCGACATGGCTGAGGACGACGAGCGCCGTGTCTTCGTCGACCTCGTCGGCGATGCGCGCCGGATCGGCCCGGACCAGCGCGTGGCCCCGGTCGAGCAGGTCGACCAGGCCTTCGAGGATGTAGACGTCGGTCGGGAAGTTCCCGGCCTCGGTCACCACCTTCCGCCCCGCCCCGCCGCGCCGCAGGAGAGACGCGGCCAGCTTGAACAGGTTGACGGAGGTGGAATCCGAGACCGCCACCTCGCCTTCCGAAGCGCCGATCAGCGGCGCGATCGCGTCGCCCGCGCGGCGCGCCAGGAAGAACCAGTCGGCGTCGAGCCAGCTCCGGATCAACCCCGCGCCCCACTCGTCTTCGATCGTCCGGCGGATGGCCGAAGCGGTCGTCCCCGGCAGGGCGCCCAGCGAGTTGCCGTCGAAATAGAGCACGCCTTCCGGCAGGGAGAACCGCGCCCGGCATCCCGCCAGCTTGCATTCCGCGTCCAGCCGCTCGCAGTCGGTGCGATCCATGGGAGGCGCCTCGCGCGGCGAGCGTAGGTTACGGCGGAGGGACGGACAAGGCGGGCGTCCTTCGATACGCCGATTACCTGGCCGCCGCCGCCAGCGCCGCCGCATTGCGGATCAGCGCGAGCCCCCTGCCCGCCTCCAGCCCGAGGATCGATTCCGGGTGGAACTGGACCGCCCACACCGGGAGCGTGCGGTGCTGGAGCGCCATCGCGACGCCATCCCGGGTCCAGGCGGTGACGTCCAGCGCCTCCGGAGCCTCGTCGCGGGCCACGTAGATCGAGTGGTAGCGGCCGACCGAATAGCGCCGCGGCAGGCCGCGGAACAGCGGCACGTCGGCGGTCTCGATCTCCGACGGCTTACCGTGCACCGGGGTCTCCAGGATGCGCAGCTTCGCCCCGAAATGCTCGGCGATGCCCTGAAGGCCGAGACACACCCCGAACAGCGGGATGCCGCGCGCGACGCAGGCCGCGACCGTCTCCGCCACGCCGAAATCCCGCGGTTCTCCAGGGCCGGGCGACAGCACGACGAGGCCCGGCCGGCGCTGGTCCAACACGCCCATGCCGAAGCCGGCGCGGAGCGTCACGACGCGGGCGCCGGTCTGGCGGAAATAGTTGGCGAGCGTGTGGACGAAAGAGTCGTCGTGGTCGACCAGCAGCACGTCGAGCCCCCGGCCCACCGCCCCGCTCCCGTCCTCCGGCGCGGCGGACGGCGCGTCGCCCGCGATGGCGTCGAGGAAGGCCGACGCCTTGACGCGGATCTCGTCCTCCTCCTCGGCGGGGTCGGAATCGAAGAGCAGCGTCGCGCCCGCCCTGACCGAGGCGATGCCGCCGCGGAACTGGATCGTCCGCAGCGTGAGCCCGGTGTTCATGTTGCCGTTGGCGAACGCCGCCCCCACCGCGCCGCCGTACCAGCGCCTCGGCGAGCGCTCGTGGTCCTCGATGAACTGCATCGCCCATTTCTTGGGCGCGCCGGTCACGGTGACCGCCCAGGTGTGGGAAAGGAAGGCATCCAGCGCGTCGAAACCCTCGCGCAGCGTGCCCTCCACATGGTCGACGGTGTGGATCAGCCGGGAGTACATTTCGATCTGGCGCCGGCCGATCACCTTCACCGAGCCCGGTTCGCAGATGCGCGACTTGTCGTTGCGGTCGACGTCGGTGCACATGGTGAGCTCGGATTCGTCCTTTTCCGAGTTGAGAAGCGTCCGGATCCGGTGGGCGTCCGCGATCGGGTCCCCGCCGCGCCGGATAGTGCCCGAGATCGGGCAGGTCTCGACCCGCCGCCCCTCGACCCGGACGAACATCTCGGGCGAGGCGCCGACCAGGTATTCCTGCTCGCCGAGATTCATGAAGAAGCCGTAAGGGGCCGGATTGGCCCGCATCAGCCTCCGGAAGACGACCGAGGGCGGTTCGGCCACCGGGCGCCAGGTGTCGACGCCCGGCACGGTCTCGAACAGGTCGCCCGCCCGGAAGCGTTCCTTCGCCGCGCCTACGGTGGCGGCGTAATCGCCCGGCGCGTGGTCGCTGCCTCCCTCGCAAGCCGGGGCGAAACGGAAGGGCTCGTCCGGGCCGCCGCGCGCGATGCCCGCCGTGGTCCGTCCGTCGACCTCGAACTCGTAGGACCGCCAGGTCGCCTCGCCCCTCTGGTGGTCGACGATCAGCAGCCGGTCGGGGAGATAGAGCACGAGATCGCGGCTGCCGTCGTCGCGGTTGCTCCTGCGCTCCAGGGGCTCGAACTGAAACGCGAGGTTGTAGCCGAACGCACCGTAAAGGCCGAGGAAGCGCTCGCGGTCGGGCGCGCCCGCGAAGTCGAGGATCGCGCGGACCAGCGAGAACACCGAGGGCTGGCGGCTCCTCTCCTCCTCGGGGAAGCGGCCGGCGGGCTCGCGGATGCCGACGTCGAAGCCGTCCTCGTCGACCGCGTTGCGCTCGACGAAATCCCACTCGGGCAGGCGTTTCGCGAGCGCGTCCGCGAGTATCCGCCCGCGCCCGGAGAGCGCCGTGACGCGGGCCGAACGCCCTGCCGCCACGAGCTGCAGCGGCGGGTCGACGAACCCCATGTCCCAGCGCGTGTAGCGCCCCGGATACTCGAAGTCGGACGACAGAAGCACGCCGCGCGCGCGGTCGAGCCTGTCGACCAGAATCATCCGGGCGTTCTCGTAAATCTCGGACGCTGTCGCGCACCGCACGAGCACGCCGCCCGGCGTGACGAAGCTGTCGGTTTCCCTCGGTACGGACATGACGCCTCCCCTTCGCCGGGGCTCCGGGGCTCGCCATGCCATCTCTTAAAAGGAAAATGGCTGCCCGGTCCCCGGCAGCCACACATGTCACACGGAATATGCCGGCCGCCGCTTCAGGCGCGCCGCCACCGGTTCGAAGAGATCGAAACCGCGTTCCGCATGACGGCGGACACCATACGCATGGAGCGCGCGGGGTCAACGGGGGACTTGGCGGCGCGGGGCACGGGTACAGCGGCGTTTCGCCTCGCGGCCGAATTGTGGCACAAACCGCCCGGCAGACAGGAAGGACGGCAGCGCATGTTCATCGCGATGAACCGGTTCCGCATCGCACGCGGGCGCGAGGCGGAGTTCGAGAAGGTCTGGCGGGAGCGCGATTCCCATCTCGACGGCGTGCCGGGCTTCGTCGAGTTCCGCCTGCTCAAGGGACCGGAGTCCGACGACCACACGCTCTACGCCTCGCACACGATCTGGCATGCGCGCGGCGATTTCGAGGCGTGGACCCGGTCGGAGGCGTTCCGCAGGGCCCATGCCGGCGCCGGCGGCCAGCGCGGCCTCTATCTCGGCCACCCCGAGTTCGAGGGCTTCGAATCCGTGCTGGAGGGCTAGCCTCGGCCGTGATCGCCGGCATCGGCAACGCCTTTCTGCGCCTGCCGCCGTCGTGGCAGGGCGCGATCTGGATGACGATGAGCGCGCTGCTCTTCGCCGGGCAGACCGCCATCGTGCGCTATCTCTCGCAGGAGATGCATTTCCTCGAGATCTCGCTGTTCCGCGCGCTGTTCGGCGTGATCGCGATGCTGCCCTGGCTGATGCGCGCGGGGCTCGGCGTCATGCGGACGCGGAACACGGGACTCTATGCCGGCCGCGGCTTCCTCAGCACGGTCGCGATGTACGGCTGGTTCGGCAGCCTCGCCCTGATCCCGATCGCCGACGCGACCGCGATCTCCTTCACGTTCCCGCTCTTCATCGCGCTCTTCGGCGTGATTTTCCTGCGCGAATCGGCGCATCCGATGCGCTGGGCGGCGCTCTTCATGGGGTTCGGCGGGACGCTGGTCATCGTCCGCCCCGGTTTTCAGGCGCTCGACATCGGCATGGTCATGGTGATCGGCGCCGGGCTCTGCATCGCGTCGTCGGCGATGATGCTGAAGGTCGCGATCCGCACCGATCATCCCGACACGGCGGTGCTCTACCAGTCGGTCTTCATGCTGCCCTTCGCCGTCGTCGGCGCGGCCTTCGTGTGGGAATGGCCGACCTGGGAGCAGTGGCTCTGGGGGCTCGCGCTGGGCGCGGCGTCGGCCACCGCGCAACGCTTCTACACCCGCGCCTTCGCGGTCGGCGAGACCGGCGCCGTCGCGCCCTTCGATTTCGCGCGACTTCCCTTCGCGGTGGCGATCGGCTTCCTCGTCTTCGCCGAGCTGCCCGACCTCTGGACGGTGGCGGGCGCGGCGATCGTCTTCGGCTCGTCCGTCGTCGCCGAACGCAGCGAGGCGCGGCGGACGAGGGGGTAGGGCGCAGCCGCCGCCCTAGTCCGCCGCCGGGCCCTTGGTCAGGACGGTGACGTTGCGCCCGTCCTCGCGCCGGTAATCCACGCTGTCCATCATCGAGTTGACCAGCAGCAGGCCGAGCCCGCCGGGGTCGCGCTCGTGAAGGGGCGCGTCGGTATCGGTTTCCGGCACCTGCCTGGGGTCGAATTCGATGCTGTCGTCGACGATCGTGACGATCAGCGCCCCGCCGTCGCGCCGAACCGCGATCTCGATCCGGTGCGCGTCCTCGTCCCGGTAGCCGTAGGAGACGATGTTGGTCAACAGCTCGTCGAGCGCCAGGTTGACCGCGTAGGCGACCCCCGTCTCCACGTCCGCCGCGGCGCAGAACGCGTCGATCCGCCCGGCGACCTCCGGCAGCTCGCCCAAATCGTTCGCCATCGATATGTCGATACGGTCCTTATCCATCCCCCGCCCCGCGCTTCGGCGGCGCAACCTAGCACGCGGCGCCGCGGGCGGGTATCGGGCGGGTTTCCGGCCCTTCCGCCGGATCGGGACACGGATCGCGGCCCGGACTTGTTCCGGGCATGACGGTGTGGGGGCGGGTGGGGCGGAGAAGTCTGCCAGCGCAGGAATCGCGGCTTTGTGCGTGACAGATATCTCCGCTTCGCCGCGCTCCGCGCGGCTCCGGTCGATATGACGGATCGAAGGGCGCTTACCTTAGGGCGACGGCCGGGCTTATCATCGGCGAGCCGGGCCGCACAACAGGGAGCAGCTTCATGGGCGCGATTCCCGTCGCCTTTCATTCCGAGGGGTTCAGGCTGGCGGGCGACCTCTACCGGCCGGACGGGCTCGGGCGCGGCGAGGCGCGGGCCGGGATCGTGCTCTGCCACGGCTATACCGGGGTCAAGGACCTCTATCTGCCGGACAACGCGCGCGTGCTGACCGAAGCGGGCTACGTCGCGCTCGCCTTCGACTACAAGGGCTGGGGAGAGAGCGAGGGGCCGCGCGCCCGCCTCGACCCGCACGGCAGGGTCGCCGACGTCCAGGCCGCGCTCACCTTCCTCGGCGCGCGCGGCGAGGTCGACGAGAGCCGGCTCGGCCTCTACGGGACCAGCTACGGCGGGGCGACGGCGGTGTGGGCCGGCGCGGTCGACCGGCGGGTCGGCTGCGTCGTCAGCGTGGTCGGGATCGGCCACGGCGAGCGCTGGATGCGGAGCGTGCGCCGGCCCGACGAATGGTTCGACCTCCTCGACCGCTCCGCCGCCGACCGGGTGAAGCGGGCGCTGGAGGGCGAATCGGAACTCGTCGAGCGCACCGAGGTGCTGCTGCCGGACCGCCAGTCTGCGGCGCTCGCCGCGGCGGCAAGGCGCAACGTGAAAGGGGCGATCGACACGCTGCCGCTCGAATATGTCGACGAGACGCTCGCCTTCCACCCGGAATGGGTGGTGGACCGGATCGCACCGAGGCCCGTCCTGTTCATCACCACGGACGACGACCGGCTGGTGCCGCCCGAGGAATCCCGCGCGCTCTACGAGAAGGCGGGGGAACCCAAGAAGCTGGTGACGCTCGAAGGCTACGGCCATTACGAGGTCTATACCGAGCCCGCGTTCGGCGAGGTGATGAGGGAGACCCTTGCCTGGTTCGGCGAGCATTTGCCGGCCGAGGGGGCGGCGCCGTGAAGCGGACCCTGATCGCCGGCCTGATGGTCGTCCTCGCGTCGGCGGGCGCTGCCGCGCATTCGAAGCTGGGCACCTCGGTCCCGGCGGACGGCGCGGTGCTGGCGCGGATGCCGGCGGAGATCGTGCTGACCTTCTCCAAGCGGCTCCGCCTGACCCGGGTTCGGATGGTCCGCGACGGTGGCCGGGCCGTTGAGCTCGAGGCGGCCAAGGCGTTCGGCACTCGCTTCGCGATCCCGGTGAAGGGCGGCGGCAAGGGCGCCTACCGGATCGAGTGGCGCGGACTCGCGGCGGACGGGCATGCGATGCGGGGCGCGTTCTCCTTCCGGGTGAAGTGAGCCTTGCCCGATACCTGGCAGCTCGCCGCGGCCCTTGCCAAGTTCCTGCTGTATCTCGGCGTGCTGGGCAGCGCCGGTCTGGTCTTCGCTCACATCGTCTGTCGACGGGAGATCGGGCAGGCGCGGGGCATGCTCGGACGCCAGGCTTCCGCGCTCGCAGCCCTGGCCCTGGCCGCCGCTGGGCTCGGCTTCTCGCTCACCGGTGCGGCGATGATGGGCGATGCGTCGGGCATGGCGGATGCGGAGATGCTGGGCCTGCTCTGGCGGACGCCGGCCGGCACCGCGCTCGCCATCCAGGCCGCCGGGCTCGTCGTGCTGCTCGGCGGGCTCCTCCTGCCGGGGCGCGGGTTGTGGGTCGCGGGCGCGGGCGGGCTGATCGCCCTCTGGTCGTTCTCCATGGTCGGCCACGTGGCGGATGCCGGCGCGGTGTGGCTGCAGGCGGTGCTGCTGGCGCATCTCGCCGCCGCCGCCTTCTGGATCGGCATTCTCGCGCCGCTCCGCAACCTGGCCGCCAGCGATCTGCCGGCGGCCGCGGCGCTCGGAACCCGCTTCGGCCGCATCGCCGTCTGCACGGTGCCGCTGCTGATCGCCGCCGGGATCGTCATGGCCTGGCGCCTGCTGGGCGATTTCTCGGCCCTGGTGACGACCGCCTACGGCTACACCCTGCTGGCCAAGATCGCGGGCGTCGGCGTGCTGCTCTCGGCGGGGGCGGCCAACAAGCTCCGCTTCGTCCCGGCGATGCGCCGCGGCGGGCGGGCGGCGGCGGCGGGTTTGCGCCGCTCGATCGCGCTGGAATGGCTCGCGGTGGCGGCGGTGCTGCTGCTTACCGCGGCGCTGACCGGGCTCGCCGGCCTGCCGGGCTGATCACCCCTCCCGCAGCAGCCAGCGGAAGATCAGCGTGGCGGCGGCCGCGCCCGCGAGCTGGGCCAGGATGAAGCCCGGCGCGTGCGCCGGCATGATGCCGGAAAAGGTGTCGGTCAGGCTGCGCGCGACGGTGACCGCCGGGTTGGCGAAGGATGTCGACGAGGTGAACCAGTACCCCGCGGTGATGAACAGCCCGACGGCGTAAGGCGTTGCGTCCGGGCGGAACCGCACCGTCCCCAGGATCGTCGAGACCAGCCCGAAGGCCGCGACGAACTCTCCGGTCCATTGCCCGACGCCGGTCCGGGCCGTCGCCGAGGCGGCGAAGGCGGGCTCGCCGAACATCGCGTGCGCGACCAGCACGCCGGCGAGGCCGGCCGCGATCTGGACCAGGACGTAGACGGCGGCGTCGCGCGCGCCGATCTCGCGCCGGATCAGGAAGGCGAGCGTGACCGCGGGGTTGAAATGGGCGCCCGAGACCGGCCCGAAGATCAGGATCAGCACCGCCAGGATGGCGCCCGTCGCGATCGTGTTGCCCAGGAGCGCGAGCGCCACGTTCCCGCCGGCAAGGGTCTCCGCCATGATCCCCGAGCCGACCACGGTCGCCAGCAGGAAGCCGGTCCCGAGCGCCTCTGCCGCCAGCTTACGGGCGAAGGAAAACGTCACTTGCGCGCGCCCGGCGTCGTGCCGCGGTCAGCCCGTTCTGCCGATATCGTCGAGGCGCTCCTGGAGCGCGAGCTTGTCGAGCGAGGCGATCGGCAGATTGACAAAGATCGAAATCCTGTCGGTCAGCATGCGGTAGGAATCGGCGAACGCGGCGGCGACCTCGGACTGGGTGCCGGTCGCGGCCGCGGGGTCGGGAATCCCCCAATGCGCCGACACCGGCTGTCCGGGCCAGACCGGGCACACCTCGTCGGCGGCGTTGTCGCAGACCGTGAAGACGAAGTCCATCCGGGGGGCGCCGTCCCGGGCGAACTCGTCCCAGTCCTTGGAGCGGTACCCGGATACGTCATGGTCGAGCTTGCGCAGGAGGGCGAGGGCGTTCGGGTTGACCTCCCCGGCCGGCCTGCTGCCCGCGCTGTAGGCCTTGAAGCGCCCCATCCCCTCGCGCGCCAGAATCGCCTCGGCGAGGATGCTGCGCGCCGAGTTGCCGGTGCAGAGGAAGAGCACGTTGAAAATCTTGTCGTCCGCCATGGTCGCCGGGATAGTTCCACAGGGCGGTTACGCTTTTGTGACAGGGCGGCGCGCTAGCCCGATGCCCGCCCGTGCAGCGCCCCGATCTCCGCGTCGCGGGCCTCGTCCCTCCCCATGGTCTCGGAATGGCCGAGCCGGTGGAAGGTCTCCCACACCACGCCGTCGGGATCGCTGGCCCAGGTCTTGTTGCCCCTGGCGTAGCAGCAGAGGTTTTCCTTCTCTTCGAAGATCGTCTGCTCGGCTTCGGCCAACGCGGCGGTGATCCCGGCAAGGCTGGCATCGTCGTCGACCTGGATACCGAGATGGGAAATGCCGGCGTCGCAACATTCGTTCGTGGACACCGCGAAGTTGACCGAGGGCTCGTCCAGCAGCCACTGGGCATAGTCGTCCTTGAGCTTGGACGGCGCGACGCCGAACAGGGTGCGGTAGAAGCGGACGGATTTCTCCAGATCCTCGACATGGAGGTGGACGTGCAGGCGTTTCATGGTCTTTCTCCTCCGGCCGCTCAGGCGGCCTCCCCGCCGATCGCCGCGCGGACCGCGGGATGGCCCTTGCAGCAATCCTTCATCAGGAACCGCATCAGCGCGCCGGCGCCCGCGAAATCCGCCCGGTAGACGATCTGCCGCGACCGCCGCTCGGACGACACCAGCCCGGCCCGCTGCAACAGGCCGAGATGGGTCGACAGCGTCGAGGGCGCCGTTTTCAGCGCGCGGGCGATCTCCCCGGCCGGCAGCCCGGCGGGACCGGCCCGTACCAGCAGTCGGAATGCGGCCAGACGCGTCTCTTGGGCGAGCGCGGCGAAAGCGGTTGTGGCCGTCGATATTTCCATATTTCGAGAAATAATGAAATAATGGAAAATGTCAAGGGCGATGCGCCGCTTCGCCGCCCCCAGTGGCGCGGTCCCTGTCGTAAAATGAGCCCTCGTGGAAACTTCCGGGTAGCAATCGTGACCGACGACGCATTGGCCGAACGCATCCGCCCGCTGCTTGCGGAGCGCGACGGCTATTCCGAGCGCCGGATGTTCGGCGGGGTCTGCTTCATGATCGGCGGCAACATGTGCGTCGGCACATGGAAGGAGGCGCTGATCGTCAGGATCGACCGGAAGGAGCGAGATTCGGTCCTCGCCGAGCCGCATACCCGCCCCGCCGACATGAACGGCCGGGTGATGAAGGGCTGGGCGCTGGTCGAACCTGCTGGCATCGAATCCGACCGCGACCTCGAATCCTGGGTCGACCGCGCCGCCGCCTACGCGGCAACGCTGCCGGTGAAGTGAGGGGACAGGACTGCGCCCCGTCTCCCCCAATGTCGTCATGCCCGGACTTGTTCCGGGCATCCACGTCCCTCCGCCGCCTCGCCCGCTCCCCGCTCGCAGCGCGATGCCGCAAGACGTGGATGCCCGGAACAAGTCCGGGCATGACG
>JAPPIT010000162.1 GCA_028820505.1 Defluviicoccus sp. | reverse complement strand
GGCCGCCCTTGCCGTGGAACGGCCAACAGACCACGGACTCCGCGCCACCGGTCGCGAGATACCTTCCTTTCGGCAGCCAGCTCATCGACTTGACCTTCGCCGGGTAGCCGGACATCCGCATATCGGCGCCGTCGGAGACGCGCCAGCCGTGCAGCTCGTTCTCCTGCATCGCGGTGACGATGTATTTCCCGTCCGGGCTCCAGGTCAGGCTGAGGTGCGAGCCCGACCAGCCGAGTCGTTTGGGCTTCTGCGTGCCGGGCTTCGCCCACCAGAGGCTGATTCCGCCATAGTGCGCGGCGGCGATGCGTCGTCCTTTCGGGTCGAATGCCAGACCGCCCACCGTGTTTGCATGATCGAACGTTCCGGCCGCACTTCCATCCTGCGCGAAGAGGGAAACCGTCTTGCCGAAGACCGCGGCGCACAGGCCGGATGCCCGGCTGACGGCAATCGGCTCGACCCATCGCCCCGCGATGGCTGCGATTTCGGCGGTCTCGCCGTCGGTATCGGTGCTCGCCAGCCGGGCATCGTCTCCGCCTGTCAGAACGCGCCGCTCCCCCGGTTCGACGGCCAGCGAAAGACAAGCCCCGTCATGCACCGGAACGAAGGACGGAGGAGTCCCGCTCTCGCCGTCGATGAACGCGACCCGGCCGTCCCCGAGCGCCGCCGCGAGCAGCCCCTCCCCGAGGAACGCAACGCCCACCACATAGGCGTCGAGCTCCCGGCCGGCGCCGATGCGATCGAGCAGGGACGTCCTGTCCTGCTCGGCGGACAAGCTCATGCGATGCAGGCGTCGAACTGCCGGCGCAGCTCCTGCTCATCGATGTTTCGACCGATGAAAACCAGGCGGCTCTCCCGGGTCTCGTCCGGGCTCCACGGCTTCGTGAAACTGGCTTCCATCAGCATATGGACCGCCTGGACGACATACTGCTTGTCCTGACGGGCGATCGACAGGATCCCCTTGGTTCGCAGAAGGTCCTGACCGCGCTCGACGAGCAGGCGCTGCAACCACCCGGTGATGCGGGCTCCGTCCAGGGGCCGGTCGGTGCGCAGGCAGACGCTCTTCACGGCATCGTCGTGTTCGTGATCGTCTTCCGAAAGAAATTCGGGCTCGATCGCCAGGATGCGATCGAGATCGAAGGCCCGGCGCCCCAGAACCCTGTCGAGCCCCACCGCGCATCGCTCCGTGCGATGGATAACCGTCGTCGCGTTGATCGAGCGGATGCGGGTTTCCACCTGCGCCAGCTCGTCGGCCGACACGAGATCCGTCTTGTTGAGAAGGATGACGTCGGCAAAGGCAATCTGTTCCAGCGCCTCATGGCTGTCTTCCAGCCGCTGGACGACATGGCGGGCGTCGACCACCGTTACGATCGAATCGAGCAAGGTCCGTCGCTGAACGTCTTCGTCGACGAAGAAGGTCTGGGCGACCGGCGCGGGATCGGCGAGGCCCGTGGTCTCGATGAGGATTCCATCGAAGCCGTCTTGCCGTTTCATCAAACCGCCGAGGATGCGGATCAGATCCCCGCGTACGGTGCAGCAGATGCAACCGTTGTTCATCTCGAACACTTCCTCGTCGGCGTTGACCACGAGGTCGTTGTCGATGCCGATTTCGCCGAACTCGTTGACGACCACGGCGTATTTCTTGCCGTGCTCCTCGGTCAGGATGCGGTTCAGCAGCGTCGTCTTGCCGGCGCCGAGATAGCCGGTCAGAACGGTAACGGGGATCTGGTTCATCGATTCCTCTCCTTCGATCTTCGAGGCCGTTCGGCAGCGCCCCGCCTCACGACGTCAGCGCCCGGGCGAGCGTCGTCGCGTTGTGCCGCATCATGTCGAGATAGGTCGGCGCCGGGCCGTCCGGGCCGGACAGCGCGCCGGGATAGAGCGTGCCGCCGATGACGGCTCCGGTCTCGTCGGCGATGCGCTTCAGGAGGCGGGGGTCCGCCACATTCTCGATGAAGACGGCGCGAATGCCCTCATCGCGGATCTGCCGGATCAGGCGGGCGACATCCTTCGCGGACGCCTCCGACTCGGTGCTGAGCCCCTGCGGCGCGACGAAGGTCAGCCCGTAGTCGCGGCCGAAATACTGGAACGCGTCATGCGAGGTGACGACGGTCCGGCTCGCCGCGGGAAGCCCGGCGACGATCCCTCGGATTTCCGAATCGAGCGTTTCGATCTCGGCCGCATAGGCCTCCCGGTTGCGCTGGAACGCGCCGGCATTCGCGGGGTCGGCCTTGGCCAGCGCCGCGGCGATGTTGTCCGCGTAGACCGATGCGTTGCGGAGGCTCTGCCAGGCATGGGGATCGAAGGCGCCGTGGTCATGGCCTTCGTGGTCGCCGCCCCCGGCGTGTTTGTCGTGTTTGTCATGGTCGTCGTGCTTGTCACGGTCGGCATGCTTGTCGTGGTCGGCGTGGCCTTTGTGATCGTCGCCCTCGGCGTGTTTGTCGCGGTCGGTGTGTTTGTCGTGGTCG
>JAPPIT010000069.1 GCA_028820505.1 Defluviicoccus sp. | reverse complement strand
TCGACTTCCCGGCCCTTCGCGTATCCGTCGATGTAGGCGCTCGGGATCTTCATCGGCTCCGGTGTCACCTTCCGTCCGGCCAGCGCGCAACTACCGCATTATGTCACTCTCGCAATTCAACATATGGGCGACTCACATCGCCGATCCTATCGGAATCGATATGGATCGCAAAGAATCGTCCATTACCTGTAAGCCCGTCCCGATCGTTGCGTGGGTCTGCGCGCGGCATAGTAGTCCGTCGTCGAAAGAGAAAAACGAGGCGCCCGGCTCCGCCACGCCACGGCAGGCCGGCCTCCGGTCGCCGACGCGCCCGCCGTGAGCGAGGCCGCGAATGCCGGCGACCGGATGCATCGGATACCATTAGGGGGGTCGATATTCGAGCCGGTTATCCTTGAAAATCCTCTTCTCGGATGAGGAATTTCAAGGATTTCTGGTCGGAGTTCGGCCCTTCGCGCGGAGCCGGCCGCCGACCTCCGGTTCCCGTCACGCCAGGCCGGCTTCCCGAACGGCCGCCAGGTAGCCGCGGCTGACAGGCGCCTCGTGGCCCCCGGTCAGGTGCAGCACGGTGCGACCGTTGCGGCGCGTCGCCCGGGTCACATGCTCTTTCGCCACCCAGTAGGAGCGGTGGACCCGCAGCCCGCCCGTCCCCTCGAGCTCGGCCACCGCGTCGGCGAAACGCATCAGGACCAGCGTGGAACCGGCGGCGGTGAAGGCCTCGACATAGTGGTCGGCCATCCTGAGATAGACGAGATCGCGGCCGAGATGCGGCGGAAGGCGGTCGAGAAACCGGGAGGACGGCGGAGCGGCGCCGGGCTCGCCGGACGGCAGCGCCTCCTCTTCCGCCGGCGCGGTCCGACGCCGGGGCAGCACGGCGACCACCAGCAAGCTGATCGCCACCATCAGCACGGCCACGCCGAGATAGATCGTGGGCAGGGCGTTGCCGCCCTCGTAGTCCGGACGGAACAGGATCTCGGCGGTATGGACGACGCCGGTGCCGGGGAACGCGGCCGTCAGAGCCGCGCCGGCGACCGCCAGAAGGCGGCTCGAACCCGTCCAGGCATCCGTCAGGCGCAGCGTCAGCATCACGACGCTCGCGCAGACAAGCCAGTTGGCGCCGAGCGCGAGCGTCCAGTAGCCGAAGCGGCCCGCGAGCCCGATCGAATCGTAGGTGCCGAAGGGGCCGATGAAGGCGAACAGCCCGATCAGGCAGACCAGCACCGCGCCCTGGCGGGCGAACGACCCGGCGCCGAGCAATTCACGATGCGTGAACGACAATTCCTGCAACCGACGAATTAATCCGGTCCGTTCCCGTAACCGACAATGACTTGCCCGCCGGACGCGATCAACACTGCCGGCCGGCGTTCAACAGCAAAACGGAGAAAAGACGATGACCCGAACGACAAGAGCGCTCGCAACCGCCGGGCTTGCCGCGGTCCTGGCGCTGACCGGAACCGCCGCCAAGGCGGCGGACCTGGAAGTCGTGCTCCGCGGCCTCAAATCGGCGGAGGGCGATGCCCGGATCGCCGTTCACAAACGCGTCGCCGACGTCACGTTTCCGCAAGGTGGCGTCGTCGCGGCGACCATACGCCCCGCCCGCGAGGGCGAGATCCGCGTCGTCTTCACCGGTCTCGCTCCGGGCGAGTACGCGGTGGCGGCGTTCCACGATGCGGACGGCGACGGAAAGCTGGCCCGGAACATCGTGGGCATGCCCACGGAGGGGTTCGGGTTCTCCAACGGCGCCACCGGTTTCATGGGGCCGCCCAGCTTCGACAAGGCGGCTGTCGCCGTCGGTTCGAAGGACGCGCGTGTCTCCGCGGTCGTGCCGATCTCCTATCCGGGGTCCTGAGACGATGACCGTGGAACTCTCGCGCCGCGCAGCGCTCCGCACCCTGGTCGGCCTGCCCGCCCTGATTGCGACGGGCGCTGCCGCCGGAATACGGGAAGACTTCGCCCAAGCGCTTGCGCGCGACCCTCGGCTGCTCGGCTTCGCGACCGCGAGGGCCGAGTCCCTCTCCGCCCCGCTGACGACGTTGAGCGGGCGGCTCCCGTCCGGCCTCGCCGGCGTCCTCTGGCGCAACGGCCCGGCGGAGCACGAACGCTTCGGCCACCGTTACCGCCACTGGTTCGACGGCGACGGGATGGTGCAGGCGTTTGCGTTTGCGGACGGAAGCGCGCGCCACCGGGCGCGCATCCTCGACACGCCCAAGCGGCGCCGGGAGACACGGGCGGGCAAGCGGATCGTGCCGGCCTTCGGGACGCCGGGCACCGGGCCGCTGCTCGGACCCGACGACATGAACGCCGCGAACACCTCGATTCTCGCCCACTCGGGACGTCTGATGGCGTTGTGGGAGGGCGGATCCGCGCTCGAGGTCGATCCCGAGACCCTCGCGGCGGGCAGGTTCGCGGTCTGGCACCCGGATCTCGCCGGCCTCCCCTTCTCGGCGCACCCGAAGGTGGAGCCGGACGGCACGCTGTGGAATATCGGCTTCGTGACGAGGCCCCGGCCGTCGCTTCTGTTCTACCGCATCGACCGGAACGGGAAGCTGGTCAAGGCAAACCTGGTCGACGCCGGACCGTTGGGGATCGTGCACGATTTCGTGGTCACGGCGCGCCACCTGGTCCTCCTGCTGCCGCCCTTCGTGCTTGAGCCGGAACGCCACGGGACTTTCCTGGATTCCCACGTCTGGCGGCCGCAGCTCGGCACGCGCGCGCTGACGGTCGACAAGAATACGCTGGAGCCGGTACGCCGCCATGTGCTGCCGCCCGGCTTCCATTTCCACCACGGCAACGGCTGGGAGGAGCCCGACGGGACGATCCGGCTGGACCTTTGCCAGTCTTCCGACCCGCGCTTCGTGACCGAGGATTTCCGCCACGTCATGCGCGGCGCGGCGAGGTTCGATTCGGCCCATCCGCGATACCGCCGCGCGGTCCTCCGTCCGGACGGAACGGCCTCTATCGAAGACGGGGCGCCGGGCGTGGCCGAATTCCCGCGCATCGACCCGCGATACACGGGACGGCGGCACCGCGCCCTGTTCGCGCTCGCCGGAGAGGTTGGCGGGGAAGGCTGGCCGCTCCGGCGCATCGCCCGGCTCGACCCGGAGCGCGGCGAGACGGACGGCTGGGCCTATCCGCGGCACCAGGCTCCGGAAGAGCACGTGTTCGTGCCGCGCGGCGAAACGGAGGGCGACGGCTGGCTGATCGGCCCGTTTCTCGACATCCGCCGCCGGGCGGCCGGGCTGAACGTGTTCGAGGCGGCCCGGGTTTCCGACGGCCCCCTGTGGCAGGGGATTCTCCCCTACCCCGTGCCGCTCGGGCTGCACGGCACCTTCGTGCCGGCCTGACGCCGGCCCGGAGAAGGGTCGTTCTTCTTCATATATTCCGAATGTGTGGCACAATCGTCGGCATCGGGAACGCATCGATTGAAGGAGACGGCAGATGAAACGGTTACTCGCGGTTGCCGCCGCATTGACGATGGCGGCATCGGCGGCGCAGGCGGACATGAAGGTCGGCGTCCTGGTGGGTTTCACGGGACCGATCGAATCGCTCACCCCCAACATCGCGGCGGCGGCCGAGCTTGCCATGAAGGAGGCGACCGACTCCGGCGCGTTCCTGGGCGGCAAGAAGGTGATCCCGGTGCGCGGCGACTCGACCTGCGTCGATGCCGGCGCGGCGCAGGCGGCGGCCGAGCGGCTGGTCACGTCCGACAAGGTCGCGGCAATCATGGGGGCGGACTGCTCCGGCGTCACCATCGCGGTCGCCAACAACGTGGCGGTTCCCAACGGCGTGGTCATGGTTTCGCCCTCGGCCACATCGCCGGCGATCACCACGCTCAAGGACAAGGGGCTCCTCTTCCGCACCGCGCCATCGGATGCGCGGCAGGGCGAAGTGCTGGCGCAGGTGGTCAAGGGGCGCGGCATCAAGCAAATCGCCGTCACCTACACCAACAACGATTACGGCAAGGGTCTGGCGGACTCGTTCGCCAACGCCTTCAAGGCGGTCGGCGGCAAGATCGCGCTGGCGGCGGCGCATGAGGACGGCAAGGCCGATTACGCAGCCGAGGTCGGCGCGCTCGCGGCCTCTGGCGCGGAGCATCTCGCGGTGTTCGGTTATGTCGACAAAGGCGGCAAGGGGATCATCCAGGCGTCGCTCGACGCAGGCGCGTTCGACAAGTTCATCCTTGCCGACGGCATGGTGGGCGAGTCCCTGATCAAGGCGATCGGCAAAGCGCTCGAAGGTGCCGCCGCAACTGCACCGGGTTCGGATTCGCCCAACGCCAAGAAGTTCCAGGAAGCCGCGAAGAAGGCCGGGGTCAAGGGCCAGGACCCGTTCGCCGCGGAGGCCTACGACGCGGCGGCGCTGATCGTTCTCGCCGCGCAGGCCGCGGGGTCGATGGATCGGGCGGCGATCCAGGCGAAGATCCTCGCCGTCGCCAACGCGCCCGGCGAGAAGATCGGCCCGGGCGAGCTGGCCAAGGGCCTGAAGCTGCTCGCCGAGGGCAAGGCGATCGACTACCAGGGCGCCACGGATGTCGTGCTGACGGACGCCGGCGACGCGTCGGGCAGCTACAAGGAGTACGAGGTCAAGGACGGCAAGTTCGCGACCGTCAGGATCCACTGACCCGGCAGCGCAATGGGGAGCGGCCCGCCGATTTCGCGGGGCCGCTCCCCGGCGTTATAACGCTCCGCATGATCCGGGTAGTCGATCTGCACAAGCATTTCGGCGGCGTCCGGGCCGTCGACGGCGCCACTCTCGAAATCGGGGAAGGCGCGATCACCGGCCTGATCGGGCCGAACGGCGCGGGCAAGACGACCCTGTTCAACGTCATCGCGGGGGTCTATCCGCCGACCTCGGGCCGCGTCTTTCTCGCCGGCGAGGACATCACCGGGCTGCCTCCCCACCGGCTTTACCGAAGGGGGCTGGTGCGGACGTTCCAGATCGCCCACGAGTTCGCCACGCTGACCGTCACGGAGAACCTGATGGCGTCGGTCGGCAACCAGACCGGCGAGCGCCTGATCGGCGCGTGGCTGCACCGGGACCGGGTGCTGGTCGAGGAGGCGGAGACCCGCGACCGGGCGGAAGAGGTGATCGAGTTCCTCAACCTCGGCGAGGTCGCGAACGAACCCGCGGGCGCGCTTTCGGGCGGCCAGAAGAAGCTCCTCGAGCTCGCCCGCGTGATGATGACCGGCGCGAAGGTTGTCCTGCTCGACGAGATCGGCGCGGGCGTCAACCGCACCCTGCTGCGCTCGATTTCGGGCGCCATCCTGCGGCTCAATATCGAGCGCGGCTACACGTTCTGCCTGATCGAGCACGACATGGACCTGGTCTCGCTCCTTTGCGACCCGGTGATCGTGATGGCAGAGGGCAAGGTGCTCGCGGAGGGACCCGCTCCGGACGTGCAGGCGGACGAGCGGGTCATCGAAGCCTATCTCGGCCGTCGCGGGACGGCCGGCTCCGCATGAGCCACCTCACCGGCGACGGCATGCATGGCGGGTACGGGGGCGCCGACATCCTGCGCGGCTGCACCGTTTCCGTCGACAAGGGCGAGATCGCGGTGATCGTGGGCCCGAACGGCGCCGGCAAGTCGACCGCGATGAAGGCCCTGTTCGGCATGGTGCGGCTGCGGGAGGGCGACGTGCGGCTCGCGGGCGAGTCCATCGCGCGCCTGACGCCGCAGGACCGCGTGAAGCTGGGAATGGCCTTCGTCCCGCAATCCGGCAACGTCTTCACCACCATGACGGTCCAGGAAAACCTCGAGATGGGCGCCTTCCTCCGCCGCGACGACATCTCGGCCAGCATGGAGCGTGTGTTCGACCTGTTTCCCGTCCTCAAGGAGAAGCGCCGCCAGACCGCGGGAGAACTGTCGGGCGGCCAGCGCCAGCAGGTCGCGATCGGGCGCGCGCTGATGACCCAGCCGGACGTGCTGATGCTCGACGAGCCGACCGCCGGCGTGTCGCCGATCGTGATGGACGAGCTGTTCGACCGCATTCTCGAAGTCCGGCAGGCGGGGATCGCCGTCCTGATGGTGGAGCAGAACGCCCGCCAGGCGCTCGCGATCGCGGATCGCGGGTTCGTTCTGGTGACCGGCGAGAACCGCCACACCGGCAGCGGACAGGCGCTTTTGGCCAACCCCGAAGTGCGGCGCTCCTTTCTCGGCGGCTGACGGGCGATGGACATCGACATCGTCAACGCGGCTGTTCTGCTCGCGAATTTCGTCGTCGTTCCGGCCATCGCCTACGGGTCGCAGCTGGCGCTCGGCGCGCTCGGCATCACGCTGGTCTACGGCATATTGCGCTTCGCCAACTTCTCCCACGGCGACCTGATGGCATTCGGCACGATGGCCGCGATCCTGGGAACCTGGCAGCTGCAGGCGTGGGGCATCGGGCTGGGCCTCCTGCCGACGGCCCTGCTCGCCCTTCCCGTCGGCATCGCGGCGGCGGTCGCCGCCGCCCTCGCCGCGGACCGGACGGTCTTCCGGTTCTACCGGGTGCGGCGGAGCGCCCCGATGGTTCTCTCGATCGCCTCGGTCGGCGTGATGTTCGTGCTGAACGGCGTGGTCCGGGTGATCGTCGGCCCGGACGACCGGTCCTTCTCGGACGGCGCGCGCTACCTGATCAACGCGCGGGAGTTCAAGAGCGTGACGGGGCTGTCGGAGGGCCTGTCCGTCCGCACGTCCCAGGTCCTGACCCTGGCGCTCGCCGTCGCCGCGGTCGCGGCGCTGTTCTGGTTCCTCCAGCGCACGCGCGCCGGCAAGGCGATGCGCGCCTATTCCGACAACGAGGATCTCGCCCTGCTTTCGGGCGTCGAGCCAGACCGGGTGGTGCTGTTGACCTGGGCGATCGCCGCCTCGCTCGCCGCGATCGCCGGCACGCTCTACGGGCTCGACAAGAGCTTCCAGCCCTTCACCTACCTGCAGCTCCTGCTGCCCATGTTCGCCGCCGCCATCGTGGGCGGCATCGGCCAACCCATGGGCGCGATCGCGGGCGGGTTCCTGGTCGCCTTTTCCGAGATCGCGCTCACCTACCCCTACAAGAAGTTCCTGCGCTACGTGCTGCCCGAGGACATGCAGCCGGACGGCCTCGTGCAGCTTCTGTCGACCGACTACAAGCTCTCCGTCTCGTTCGCGATCCTGGTGGTGGTCCTGCTCTGGCGGCCGACCGGGCTGTTCCGGGGACGCGTCCTGTGAGGGCGAACGCGCGCGCCGTCATCGGCTTTTCGGTTGTCGCGGCGGCGCTGCTCGCCGTCGGGATGGGCCAGTCCTGGTCGGTCAGCCTCGCGGTGTTCAATCTCTGCCTGATCTCGGCGGTGATGGCGCTCGGCGTCAACATCCAGTGGGGCTACGCCGGGCTTTTCAACGTGGGAACCATGGCGTTCGCCGCGCTGGGCGGGCTGGCGGCGGTGCTGGTCTCGCAGCCGCCGGTGCACGACGCCATGGCGGCGGGCGGCGCGGGGCTGCTGGCGGCGGTCGCCATGACGTGCCTGGCGGCGGGGTCGGTCTGGCTCGCCTGTCGGCTGCTGCCGCGTGGCAGGCCGCGCGCGCTGGGGATCGCGGCCGCGGCGGTCGCCGGATATTTCGCCGTCGCCGCCTTTTTCGACCCGGCGGTCGAGGCCATCGAGGCAGTCGATCCGTCGACCAGCGGCTATCTCGGCGGGCTCGGGCTCCCGATAATGCTCTCCTGGGCCGCCGGAGGGCTGTTAGCCGCGGGCGCGGCGTGGGCGATCGGCCGCGTGGCGCTCGGGCTGCGGGCGGACTATTTCGCGATCGCGACGCTCGGCATCTCCGAGATCGTGATAGCGGTGCTGAAGAACGAGGACTGGCTGGCTCGCGGGGTGAAGAACGTCACCGGGCTCGACCGGCCGGTGCCCTACGAAATCGACCTGCAGCAGGCGGGCTGGTTCCTGGAGCTGGTGCGCGTGCTCAACAGCGACGCGCTCGCCGGCCTCGCCGAGGCGGAATACGCCGCGGCGCTGCGCGAGCTGACGGTCGAGGCGTCCGGAATCTTCGTGAAGCTCTGCTATGCGGGCCTGTTCCTCGCCGTCCTTCTCATCGTCCTCGCCCTCAGCGAGCGCGCGCTGCGCTCGCCCTGGGGGCGGATGATGCGGGCGGTCCGCGACAACGAGACCGCCGCCGAGGCGCTCGGCAAGGATGTCTACCGGCGCCACATGCAGGTCTTCGTCCTGGGCTCCGCGGTGGTCGGCGTGGCGGGCGCGATGCTGGTGACGCTCGACGGGCAGTTCACGCCCAACAGCTACAACCCCCTGCGGTTCACCTTCCTGATCTGGGTGATGGTGATCGTCGGCGGCTCGGGCAACAATCTCGGCGCGGTGCTGGGCGGCTTCATCGTCTGGTTGAGCTGGATCGAGGCCGAGCCGCTCGCGCTCTGGGCGGTGGACGCGCTGACCGCGGCGATGGCGGAGGGCGATCCGATCCGCGTCCGCCTGGTCGAGGCGGCCGCGCACGTAAGGCCGATCCTGATGGGGACGATCTTGCTGCTGGTGATGCGCTTCAGCCCGCGCGGCGTGATCCCGGAGACCGTCGGACGGTAACGAATCCCGGCGCGCCTAATCCTCCCGCACGATCCGGTCCTCGATTTCGGGCGAGACCGTGCCGGAAGCGGCGATGCGGTCGATCAGCTGTCCCGCCATCAGCCCGCCGGAGCGGGAATCGATCAGCACCTCCGCCGACCGGAACACGGCGTAGCCGTCCCCGCCGCGCGCCAGGAAGTCGACGGTGGCGAGCGTGTAGGTCCCGCGCAGGTCCAGTGCTTTGCCGCCCACCGTGACCCGGAGGATTCGCGACCCGGCGGGCTTCCGGGGATCGAACGCGAACGCAAGCCCGGAGACCTGCGGAAACCGGCCCGACACGCGCTCGACCTGGCTGACGCCATTCTCCAGCGCCTCCCTGATCCGGGCGCCGCTGAGGCGGAGCTTCACCGTCCGGTTGCCGAAAGGAAGCTCGGTAAGCACCAGCTTGCGGGTCAGCTTCGTGCCGGCGGGATAGATCGTATCGCCCCTGATGCCGCCGCCGTTGGCCAGCGCGATGTCGCTTCCCGTCGCCGCCCGCATCGCATCGGCCAGCAGGTTGCCGAACGCGGTCTCGCCGGAGCGCACCGCGACGCGCGTCGTGACGAGCGCCGTGGCGCTTTCGCCGATGACCGCCCCGAGGTCCCGGTCGAGCCGTCCCCGATAGCCCGCGACCGTCGCCGCGACCGCCTCGTCGCCCGCGAGCCCTGCGGTCGAGCGGAGGCGGTAGGCCGGCGTCCAGACCGCGCGGTTCTTGCGCCGGTCGATCGCGAGATCGAGGACGGCGACATGGTTCCCCTGCGAGCCCGCCTTCATGACCGCCTGTCGGCCGTCATAGCGGGCGAGCAGCAGATGGTCGTGGCCACCGAGCAGGATGTCGATCTCGTTGGCTTTCGCCAGCAGCTCCAGGTCGCGGGACAGCTCGTCGTGGGTGAGCGCGATCACGAGGTCCGCGCCGGCCTTCTTGAGCTCGCCGGCGAGCGCGGCGCCCGTCGCGGCGAAGGGCGCGAACGTCGCGTCCTCACCCGGTTTGGAGATTTCCGGCGTGTCGGTCGTTACCAGCCCGAGGAAGCCGATCCGGTAACCGCCCTTCTCCAGGATCGTCGTGGCGGAGGCCTCGGGGAGTCCCGTCCGCCCCTTGTACCGCACGTTGCCCGCGAGCCACGTCATGCGGGACTCCGACAGCCTCTTGCGCAGGATTTCGGCGCCGAAATCGAACTCGTGGTTGCCGACGACCCCGACGTCGAACCCGATGGCGTCGGCAAGGGCGATCATGTGGGCGCCCTTGTCGATCCCGGACATCAGCGACGGCGAGATCATGTCGCCGCCGAAGGTGACGATGGCGTGGCCGCCGGCCGCCTCGACCCGCGCGCGTTCCTCCGCCACGACCTTCGCGATCCGCGCCGCCCCGCCCGCGCCCTTCCTCCCCTCCATCCGGTCCCAGTCGTTGACGTGTATCAGGCTGAGAGAGAGGGGCTGGGCGGAGACCGGGAGCGCGACCGCGCTCAGGGCCAGGACCGTCGCCGCGACGCCGGTAAATTTCTTCGACCAGCGAGGTTTTCGCATGTTTCGATTCGGACTCTTTCGGGAAGCGGAGCCGGCAAATTAGCCGCAAACGACCGTGAGCCAAAAGCCTATCCGATTCGAGCGGAATCCTTCTCCTTCCAAGCCGGCGCGGCCTCAACCGGAGCGTGCGTTGACTTCACCCAAACACCGTTACGACACTCCGGCGATCCGACCGAAGGACACGACCATGCGAACGAAGTTGACCCTCGCCGCCCTGGCGCTCGCGCTGGCCGCCACCCCCGCCGACGCCAAGGAGCTCCGTTTCGCCTTCCAGGGCGACGCGGATTCGATGGACCCCTATACGCTGAACGAGACCTTCACGCTGGGCTTCCTCGGCAACGTCTACGAGGGGCTGATCCGGCGCGGGCCGGATCTTTCCATCGAGCCGGCGCTCGCCGTGCGCTGGCAGATCGTGGCGCCCGACCGCTGGCGATTCCACCTGCGCCGTGGCGTCAAGTTCCACGAGGGTGAGGACTTCACCGCCGACGACGTGCTGTTCTCCGCCGACCGGGTCCGGGCGAAGGGGTCCGACCTGACGACCCGGCTCGCCGGCGTGAAGGAGATCGTCAAGATCGACGACCACACGGTCGAGTTCGTGACCGAGGCGCCCAACCCGATCCTGCATGTCGAATGGGGCAGCTGGGGCATGATGTCGAAGAGCTGGGCGGAGAAGCACAACGCCGCCACGCCCGAGGCGATGGCGGACGACCAGGAGAAATACACCACCCGCCACGCCAACGGCACCGGGCCGTTCCGCCTGGTCAGCCGCGAAGCCGGGATCAAGGCGGTTGCGGTGCCCAACCCGCACTGGTGGGACAACGCCAACAAGGAGCACAACCTCACCAAAATCACCTTCACCCCGATCGCCTCGGACGCGACGCGGGTGGCGGCGCTGCTCTCGGGCCAGGTCGACATGGCCTACCCGATCCCGGTGCAGGACATCGGGCGGATCGACAGGAACCCCGGCACGCGCATGCTGGTGGGGCCCGAGCTCCGCACCATCTTCCTCGGCATGGACCAGTTTCGCGACGAGCTCCTTTATTCCGACGTCAAGGGCAGGAACCCCTTCAAGGATCGGCGCGTGCGCGAGGCGGTCTACCGCGCGATCGACATCGAGGCGATCCGCCGCAAGGTGATGCGCGACCTGTCCAACCCCTCGGCGATGATGGTCGGCCCCGGCATCAACGGGTTCAGCGCCGATTTCAAGCGCCTTTCCCACGATCCCGAGTGGGCGAAGGAGCTGCTCGCCGCGGCCGGCTACGGCAAGGGTTTCGAGGTCGGCATGGACTGCCCCAACGACCGCTACGTCAACGACGAGGCGATCTGCCAGGCGGTCGTCTCGATGCTCGCCAGGATCGGCATCAGGGTGAAGCTCAACGCCCAGCCCAAGGCCAAGTTCTTCCCCAAGATCCTGGCGCCGCGCGTCGACACCAGCTTCCACCTGCTGGGCTGGACGCCGGGGAGCTTCGATTCGTGGAACCCGCTCTACAACCTGCATGGCTGCCCAAGGCTCGGCGGCGCCGGCCCGATCTGGCCGGAGGGAGCCCGCGACAGGATCTCCCAAGGCAAGGTCAATCTCGGCGGCTACTGCAACCCTAAGGTCGATGCGCTGGCCGCCCGGATCCTCTCGGAGACCGACAAGGCCGAGCGCGACCGGCTGATAAAGGAGGCGTGGTCGATGACCATCTCCGATATCGCCTACATCCCGCTGCACCAGCAGGCGCTGGCCTGGGGCGTGCGCGAGGGCGTCACCGTGGCGCAACGCCCCGACAACCAGTTCGCCTGGCGGCACGTAAGGGTGAAGTAGGGCATTCTCCTCTCCCGGTGCGCGCCCTTCGATACGGCGCCCCATGATCGCGCTCGTCATCCGCCGGCTGTTGCAGTCGATCGTCGTCATGCTGGCGGTCGCGCTGATCGGGTTCACGCTGTTCCGCTATGTCGGCGACCCCGTGGCGCAGATGGTCGGGCAGGAAACCTCGCTGCAGGAGCGTGCCGAGCTTCGCGAGCGGCTTGGGCTCAACGACGCGGTCGCCGTCCAGTTCGGCCGCTATGTCGGCGACATCGCGCGGGGCCGGTTCGGAATCTCCTACGCCATCGACCGCCCGGTCGCCGACCTGATCGCCGAGCGCCTGCCCGCCACGCTGGAGCTGAGCTTCGTCGCCGCCCTGTTCGCGCTCATCGCCGGCATCCCGATGGGCGTATACACCGCGCTGCACCCGACGCGGCTTCTCACCAGGGTTTTCCTGACGATCTCCCTGATCGGCATTTCGCTGCCGACCTTTTTCATCGGCATCCTGCTCATCCTCGTCTTCGGGGTGTGGCTCGGGCTGCTGCCGACCTTCGGACGGGGCGCCGTGGTCGATCTCGGCTTGTGGACCACCGGCTTGCTCACGGCGAGCGGCTGGAAGTCGATCCTGATGCCCGCCTTCACCCTCGGCATGTTCCAGCTCACGCTGATCATGCGGCTGGTGCGCTCGGAAATGCTGGAGGTGCTGCGGACCGACTACATCAAGTTCGCCCGCGCGCGCGGCCTGACCGACCGGGCGGTCAATTTCGGCCATGCGCTCAAGAACACCCTGGTCCCGGTCATCACCATCACCGGGCTCCAGCTGGGCTCGATCATCGCGTTCGCGATCATCACCGAGACGGTCTTCCAGTGGCCCGGCATGGGGCTCCTGTTCCTCCAGGCGATCCAGTTCGCCGACATCCCGGTCATGGCGAGCTACCTGGTGCTGATCGCGCTCTTCTTCGTCGTCATCAACCTCGCGGTCGACATCCTCTACCACGTCGTCGACCCCAGGCTCCGCATCGACCGCGGCGTCGAGGCGGGGTAGGCCCGGATGCGAACCGCCCCGCCCTCGCCTTGCTCCGTCATAGTCGGCGCAGGCCGACCATCCACGAGTTTTTTTGTTTCGCTGCGAGGAAAGAAAAAAACAAAACGTGGATGGTCGGCCTGCGCCGACCATGACGAGAGAGCGACGGCGGCAAGCGTTCGAACGGACCCCGGGCCGCGCCGATGACCGCCATCGCACGGCTCCGGCGGACGATCGCGCGGGTCCGCGACCACGATCTCTGGCACGACTTCACCGCCTCGCGGATCACGGTCGCGGCGGCGGCCGTTACGCTCGCGATCGTTCTGGCCGCGCTGTTCGCACCGTGGATCACGCCGCAGAACCCGTTCGATCCGGCCGAGCTCGACCTGCTGGACGCCTTCACCCCGCCGGTCTGGGCCGAGGGCGGCGACTGGCGGTTCGTGCTCGGCACCGACGACCAGGGGCGCGATCTCTATTCGGCGATGCTCCACGGCGCCCGCATCTCGCTGCTGGTCGGCTTCGCCTCGGTCCTGCTGGCGGCGGCGATCGGCGTCACGCTCGGCCTCGTCGCGGGCTACTCCGGCGGCGCGGTCGACGCGACGATCATGCGGATCGCCGACATACAGATCAGCTTCCCGGCGATCCTCATCGCGCTGCTGATCGACGGCGTGGCACGCGGCGTCCTGCCCCGCGACCGCCACGACGAGCTCGCGCTCTACGTCCTCGTCTTCGCCATCGGCGCCTCCGGCTGGGTCCAGTTCGCCCGCACCGTTCGCGGCTCCACCCTGGTCGAGAAGAACAGGGAATACGTCCAGGCCGCGCGGGTGATCGGGGTCCGCCCGGCGGCGATCGTGCTGCGCCACGTGCTGCCCAACGCGATGGGCCCGGTGCTGGTGATCGCGACGATCGGCCTCGCGGTGGCGATCCTGACCGAGGCGACGCTCTCCTTCCTCGGCGTCGGCGTGCCGCCCACCCAGCCCTCGCTCGGCACGTTGATCGACATCGGCCAGGACTTCCTGTTCTCCGGCGAATGGTGGATCGTGGTCTTCCCGGGCGTGCTGCTGGCGGCGCTGATCCTGGCCGTCAACCTGCTCGGCGACTGGCTGCGGGACGCGTTCAACCCGAAGCTCCGCAAGGGGGTCGCCAGGTGAGCGCGCCGCTGCTTGAGGTGGAAGACCTGCGGGTCGAGTTCCCCACCCGGCGGGGCACGCTGGTCGCGGTGGACGGCGTGTCGTTCTCCATCGCGCGCGGCGAGGTGCTCGGCATGGTGGGCGAATCGGGCGCCGGCAAATCGCTCACCGGCAACGCGGTCATCGGGTTGCTGGAACCGCCGGGGCGCATCGCGGCCGGCACCGTGCGCCTCGCCGGCGAGCGCATCGACGGTCTGCCGCACGAAGCGATCCGCAGGATCCGGGGGCGGCGCATCGGGGCGATCTTTCAGGACCCGCTGACCAGCCTCAACCCGCTCTACACCGTGGGCGAGCAGATCGTCGAGACCGTCCTCACCCATCTCGACGTCGGCGCCCGCGCAGCGCGCAGGCGGGCGCTGGAGCTGCTCGGCGAGGTCGGAATCCCTGCCGCGGCGGAACGCATCGACCACTACCCGCACCAGTTCTCCGGCGGCATGCGCCAACGCGTGGTGATCGCGCTCGCGCTGTGCGCCGAGCCGGAGCTGATTATCGCCGACGAGCCGACGACGGCGCTCGACGTCTCGATCCAGGCGCAGATCATCCGCCTGCTGAGGCGCCTGAGCGCGGAGCGGGGCGCGTCTGTCCTCCTGATCACCCACGACATGGGGGTGATCGCGGAGACCGCGGACCGGGTCGCGGTGATGTATGCCGGACGGATCGCCGAGATCGGGCCGGTGCGGGACGTGCTCAAGGCGCCGCTGCACCCCTACACGCGGGGGCTGATGGACGCGATCCCGGCCGTCGGGCGCGACGTCGACAGCCTGGCCCAGATCGACGGCGCGATGCCGCGGCTGCACGAGATCCCCGCCGGCTGCGCGTTCCACCCGCGCTGTCCGAGTGCGGTCGCGGCATGCGGCCGCGACAGGCCCGATCTGGCGCCGAGCGGCGCTACCGAGGTCGCCTGCTGGCTCTATCGTCCGGAGCCCGCGCATGGCCGGTGACCCGCTCGTCGAGGTGGACGGGCTGGTCCGCTATTTCGACGTCTCGCCGCCCCTGCTCAACCGGGCCGTCGAGGGCGCCGGACGCCGGATCGTCAGGGCGGTGGACGGCGTCGGCTTCTCGATCGCGCGCGGCGAGACCTTCGCCCTGGTGGGCGAGTCGGGCTGCGGCAAGTCGACGGTGGCGCGGACGATCGTCGGTCTCCACGCGCCGACCGCCGGCGCGATCCGCTATCGCGGCACGGAGATCGCCGGGCGGTCCGCGGGCGCCGATGTCGCGGCGCTCCGCCAGCGGATGCAGATGATCTTCCAAGACCCCTATGCCTCGCTCAACCCGCGCTGGCGGGTGCGCGACATCGTGGGCGAGCCGATCCGCCACAACAGCCTGCTGCCGGACCGCGCGTCGGTCGCGGCGCGGGTCGCCGAGCTGCTCGTCCGGGTCGGGCTGTCCCCGGTCGACGGCGAGAAATACCCGCACGAGTTCTCGGGCGGGCAGCGCCAGCGCATCTCGATCGCCCGCGCGCTCGCCGGCGAGCCCGAGTTCGTCGTCTGCGACGAGCCCACCTCGGCGCTCGACGTCTCGGTCCAGGCGCAGATCCTCAACCTGATGAAGGAGCTGCAGCGCGCGCTAGGGCTGACCTACCTGTTCATCTCGCACGACCTGGCGGTCGTTTATCACATCTCCTCGCGGGTCGCGGTGATGTATCTCGGGCGGATCTGCGAGCTCGCCGACACGGAAACCCTGTTCGGCCGCCCGCGCCACCCCTATACGCGGATGCTGCTCGACACCATCCCGGACCTGGAGATGGGCGGCCGCGACCGCGAGCCGGTGGCCGGCGAGGTGCCGAGCCCGATCAACCCGCCTTCCGGCTGCGCCTTCCACCCCCGCTGCCCGTACGCCGACGCGCGCTGCCGGACGGAGCGGCCCGAGCTGAAACCGGCCGGCGGCGCGAGCGTCGCCTGCCACGCGGTGGAGGAAGGGCGGCTGGGGTGAGCCCGGACCCCGCCGCCGCTATCGCCCGTCCGAACGCGCGGAAAGGAATTCCCCGACGGCCCGGTTGAATTCCGCCGGGCACTCGACGTTCGAAATATGTCCGGCGCGGGGGAGTTCGACGAATTGCGAGCCGCGCACCGCCCGGTGCATCTCGCGCATCGCTTCCGGGGGGACCCCGGCGTCCCGGCCGCCCGCGACGAACAGGGCCGGAACGCGGATCCCCCCGAGCCGATCCCGGTAGTCGAGGCCCAGCAGCGCATGCACGGAGCCGGCATAGCCCGCCGCCGAGGTCCCGGCGACCATCGACACGAGCTTCTTCGCCGCGTCCGGTTGCGACGCCAGGAACGCGCCGCTGCACCAGCGTTCGACCGTCGGCTCCGCCAATGCCGACATCCCTTCGCGCCGGATCGCGGCGATGCGCCGCTCGCGCGCGCCGCGCAGTTCGGGGGGATTGTCCGGCCGGGCGTTGGCGACGACGACGCGATCGAGTCGTTCGGCGTGCCGGAGCGCGAGGCCGACGGCGGTCATCGCACCGATCGAGAGGCCGACGACGTGGCTCCGATCGACCCCGATCGCGTCCCAGATCGCGACGACATCGTCGGCGAGCATGTCGAGGCTGTACGGCCCGTTCACCGCGGTGCTGCCGCCGTGTCCGCGCGTGTCGTATCGCAGCATCCGATAATCGCGGGCGAACGCGCGCGCCTGTTCGTCCCACATCGTCAGATCCGTCGCGAGCGCGTTGCTGAAGGTGAGCCACGGCGCCCCTTGCCGCCCGGAAATTACGCAGTTGAAGCGGATGCCGTTCGCCTCGACGATCATTCGGACCCCCCCGGGCACAGAGTCGAGCGTGGCCCGGAACCGGCCGACGGGCAAGCCGACGGCGTCGTGCGGCTTGCGGGCCCCGGGATTTTTCGCGACGCTCGCCCGGTTCGGACTTCGCGCAAGGGAGAAAGCCATGGCGGCGCCGCGCAAGGAAATCCGTCTCGACGATCTGATGGAGCCGATCAGCCACTACACCGATGCGGTGCTCTGCGGCGACTTCCTCTATCTGTCGGGGGCGGGACCGTTCGACGGGGACGGAGCTCTGATCGGCGAAGGCGACGTGGTCAGGCAGTGCGAAGCGACCTGCGCCAATATCGACCGGGTGCTCTCCGCCGCCGACATGTCGCCGAGCGACGTGGTCTATTTCAAGGTGCTGATGGAAGAGGTGAATGACGGCCCCAGGATCAATCCGGTCCGCGCCGAGTTTCACGGCGACTCCCGTCCCGGCAGCACCCGGGTCGGGGTGGGACATCTGGCGCTGCCCGGCATGTTGCTGGAAATCGAGTGCGTCGCCTACAAGCCGGCGAACGGCGGGCCGCCGAAACAGGAAATCCGGTGCGAAAGCCTTTTCGAGCCGCCCAGCCACTATGTCGATGTCGTCAAATGCGGCGACTATGCCTTCATCTCCGGAACCGGGCCGGTCGGCCGCGACGGCAGCGCGGTGCTCTGCGGCGATCCCGGCAAGCAGGCTTTCAAGACGATGGAGAACATGGAGGTCATGCTGGATGCCGCGGGCATGGGCTTCCAGGACGTCTGCAAGGTCGTCTGTTACCTGGAAAACGTGCGCGACCGGCCGCGGATCAACGTCGCGCGCAAGCATTTCTTCGGTGGCAGCCGGCCCTGCAGCACCCTGTTCGGGGTCCGGCGCCTCGCGATCCCGGGGATGAACCACGAGATCGAGGCGATCGCGTACCGGCCGGGCGACGGAGCCCCGCCGCGAACGGAAATCCGCGCGCCGGGTATCCACGAGCCCATCAGCCACTATACCGACGCCGTGCAGGCCGGCGATTTTCTCTTCGTTTCGGGCCAGGGTCCGTTCGACGACGCCCTCGGACTGCCGGGCGACACGATGACCGCGCAAGCCACGCAGATGCACAACAACCTGCAACGCATCATGGCCGAGGCCGGCTTCGGTTTCGAGGACGTCGCGAAGGTCACGGCGTATCTCGACGACTGCGACGAACGCCGGGAGCTGGATGCGGTGCGCCGGACATATTTCGGACCCCACAGGCCGGCGAGCACCCTGTTCGGCGCCAACCGGCTCGCCCTCGACGGCATGAAAGTCGAGCTCGACGCGATCTGCTACCGGCCCGGGGGCGGCGGCGCACCGACAGCCGGGGAGCCGGGGACATGACGCCCGACGACAAACCGCCGCCGGAGACCGCCGCCGACACGCTCGCCAAGTTTCCGTATTACGAGGAAGGCAGGGTCCCGCAGTACCACAAGTACCATGCCGAGGTGTCCTATCTCGACGAGCTGGAGCTGATCTGGGGCAAGAAATGGGGCGCCCAGGGCATCGGCCGGCTGCGTGAAGTCGCCATGATCAGGCCGACCGAAACCGAGGTGAAGGCGCTCTACGAGCAGGCCTCGTCCTTCTTCGTCTTCAACGGGATCACGCCCGACCTCGGCCTGATGCAGGAACAGCATTACGCGCTCGCCGAGACCTACCGGAGCCTCGGCATCGAGGTGCATTACGCGACCTGGGCGGAGGACCCGCCCCGTTCGGCATACGGCCCGCTGAAGCGCAGCATCTCGGCGGCGGCCGGCTTCGTCGTCAACGGCGGTGCGATCGTCCCGCGCGAGGCGACGCCCTACTGGCGCGGGCGCTCGCGCTACGTCTCGAAGTTCCTGATGAGCATCGACTGTCCGATCCTCTACACCGTTCACGGCAAGGGGGTGTGCGAGATCGGCGCGGCGACCCGGATGAGCGACGACTTCATCGTCCTCATGGCCTCGACGGACGCCAACCGGGAGGGCATCGACCAGGTCGTGCCGATCCTGCACAACGCCGGCTACAGGGAGGTGCACATCGCGCACAGCCCGGGCCCGCTGCACGATTTCCACGAGGACGTGCCCGGCTGGATGCACTCCGACATGTGGATCACGCCGCTCGACAGCCGTCTCGCCATGATCTACCCGCCCTGGTGCGATTACGGCACCGTCCGGCGCCTTCACGAGATCGGCTACGAGCTGATCGAGTGCCCGGCGGACGAGATCGACAAATACCCGACCAACGCGATCACGGTCGAGCCGCGCAGGCTGATCATGAACGGCTCCGCGGTGAAGACCCGCGCCCTGCTGGAACGCCACGGCGTCGAGGTGATTCCCGTGGACTATGACGAGGTGCACAAGTACGGCGGCGGGATCCGCTGCAACACGATGCAGCTGATCCGCGACCCGGGCCCCCGCACCTTCGGCGACGGCGGGTAGCGCGGGCCGGCGGCGGGCGCGGGAACCGTCCGGCCTCACCCCCCGAACAGGTTGCCGAACTTCGCGGTCACCCGCGCTTCGAGTTCCGCGCTGTTGCGGACCACCGCGGGGAAGTCGTCGCCGCGCGCGAAGGGCTTGCAGGCGTCGACCACCACGCGGGCGTTGCGGCGGTCGTCGTGGCTGTAGCACATCGGGTCGAGATGGGTGCTCCAGCCGCCCTGGATCGTCTCGATATCCTCGCGCGGGTCGCAGCGGGTGCACATCGCCCACAGAACGTCGTTCATGTTGGCGGGGTCGATGTCGTCGTCGACCACGACCACCCAGCGGTTGGCGTAGGCGCCGGCGTGGCACTGCGAGGCGATCATGCCGGCCTGCTTGGAATGGCCGCCATACATCTGCCTGATCGAGACGGTGAGCCACATCCGGCTGCCGCCGGCCTCGTGCGCCCACACCCCCCGGACCTCCGGGATGCCGGCGGCCTCGAGCTGGTTCCACACCGCGCCGCAGCGATAGGTGCCGCGGTAGAACGTGTCGTCGTTGGGCGGCACGCCGGGGATTGCGCCCAGGAGAATCGGGTCGTCGCGGTGCATGAAGGTCTCGATCCGGATGGCGGGCTCCGGGTGCATGTCGCCCGCGTAGTAGCCCGCCCACTCGCCGAACGGCCCCTCGTCGACCAGATCGTCGCGGGCCACGAACCCCTCGAAGGCGATCTCGGCGTTGGCGGGCACCGGGAGGCCGGTCCTCGGCATGTTGATGATCTGCACGCCTTCGCCCAAGAGCCCGCCGGCGCAGTCGTACTCGTTCGCGCCGTGCGGCATCTCGAGCCCCGCGACCATGAACAACGCCGGGTGCATCCCGGCGACCACGGCGATCGGGCAGCGCTCGCCGCGGTCGAAATACTTGTTCATGATCATGTTGCCGTGCTTGCCCCTGGACACCATGACCGAGGCGGTCTTCGCGTCATGGGCCTGGATCCGGTAGGCGCCGTAATTGATCCAGCCGGAATCGGGGTCCTTCATCACCACCATGCAGGCGGTGCCGATATAGTAGCCGCCGTCGCGCTCGTGCCAGCGGGGCGACGGGATGGCGGTGATGTCGATATCGTCCCCCTCGAAGACGTTCTCGTTGAGAGGTCCGCCGTTGACCTCGACGGGGGCATGGACCGGCTGGTCGCGCATATAGTCGCGCCAGTAATTGACGAGGTCGACCTCCGGCGTGTCGATGGGGAGGCCGAGCGCGAGGTTGATGCGCGGCACCGAGGTCAGGATGTTGGCGAGCACCCGGTATCCCTTCGGGTAGCCCGGCACGTCGTCGAACATCACCGCCGGGTTGGTCATCCTGCGCATCGCGATGTCGACGATGCCGCCGATCTCCTCCTCGCGGTCGGCGCCGGTGACGGTCTCCAGTTGGCCCGCCGCGTCGAGCTCTCCGACCCAGTCCCTCAGATCCTTGTTCGCCACGCGATCCTCCCCTGCCCCAAATCCGACGCGGCCATGATAGCGCCGCGCTCCGGACGCGAAAAAGGGCGCCGGATCCGCTAGTTCCCGACCCGGAAGGCGCGGTCGTGGCGGACGACGACGGAGCGGAGCTCGTCCAGGTTCTCGCAGCCGAGTTGTCCGAGGGTCGCGCGGATATCCTCGACGAACAGGTCGATCAGGTGCCCCGGCCCCCGCGCCCCGAGCGCGCCGAGGCTCCACAGGAACGCCTTGCCGGCGAACGCCGCGTCGGCGCCGAGCGCGATCGCGCGGGCTGCGTCGACGCCCGACCGCACGCCGCTGTCCAGGATTATCGCCGCCCGGCCCCCGACCCGCTCCGCGATGCCGGGAAGCAGGTCGATGGAGGGCGGCAGCGCGTCGATCTGCCGTCCGCCGTGGTTGGAGACGAAGATCCCGTCGATGCCGAGCGAGACCGCGCGCTCGGCGTCGTCGGGGTGGAGGACGGCCTTCAGCACCATCGGCTTCTTCCATCTGTCGCGGTAGCGCGCGATCTCGTCCCAGGTGAACGCGCCGCCGAATTCGCGCTCGACGAAGGCGGCGGTCTCGGCGAAGGTCGGGCGGGCGCCGATATAGGGCGCGAACGACACGAAGCGGGGGACGCCGTTCCGCAAGAGCGAACGGAACCAGCGCGGCGACGACAGCGCTTCCATGCGCAGCCGGGCGGTCATGCGGAAGGGGTTCGAGATGCCGCTCTTCACCTCGCGCGGCCTTGTGGTGCGGATCGGCGTGTCGACGGTCATCACCAGCACGTGTGCCCCCGCGTCCTCGGCGCGGCGCACCAGGTCGAAGCCGATCTCGTGGTCGTTGCGCGAGAACCGGTAGAGCTGGAACCACAGCACGTCGGGGGCGATCTCCGCCGCCCGCTCGACGTCGATGCCCGACATCACGCCGAGCGTATAGGGGATGCGCGCCGCTTGCGCCGCCGCCGCGAGGTAGGTCTCCGCGCCGGGGAACACGGTGCCGGGCCCGCCGATCGGCGCGATGCCGAGGGGCGCCGCGTAGTCGCGGCCGAACAGGATCGTGTCGGCGGCCGGCGGCTCGATCACGCGAGCGTAGCGCGGCACCAGCTGCACGTCGTCGAACGCCGCCCAGTTGCGCGCGATGCCGGTATCGGCGCCCGCGCCGCCGTCCATGTACTCGAAAGCGAACCGCGGCAGCACCCGGCGCGCGCGGCGCCTGAGATCGTGCGCGGTAGGATAGCGCCGCTTCAGCGCGAGCCTGTCATCGGTCATCGCCCCGCCTCCCCGCGGATATTGTGACGACCGCGGCGCCGCGCGGCAAAGCCCGGGGTCGTCCCTCGATACGGCCCTTTGGGCCTACTCGGGATGAGGGCTTCTTTTTCCCTCACCCTGAGTAGCCGCGCCAGCGGCGTATCGAAGGGCGGGCGCGCGCAGATCCTGCGGGATCGGGAAAGAAAACGGCTGACGGCGGGCGTCTGATGGCGCAGTTTCCGGCCCGGCACGACGGCGGCGGAGGAAGCATCATGGAACAGGGCAAGGACGGCGCGGGGACCGGCGGCGGCCAGACGCGCGGCGAATACCGGCTCGGGGAAGGGTTCGGCGGCGAGACTGTCCACGCCGACCTCGAGGGCCAGCGGAGCTATCACGACTTCCTCGAGCTCGACAAAATTCTCGACGCGCAGCCCACGATCACCGGCGAGCACGACGAGCCGCTGTTCTTCATCCTGCACCAGGTCAAGGAGTTGTGGATGAAGCTGATGCTGCACGAGCTGGAGGCCGCGTTCCCGCATATCCGGAACGACGACCTCCGCCCGGCCTTCAAGATCTTCGCCCGGGTCAAGCGGATCCAGGAGAATTTGATCCAGGCCTGGCACATCCTCACCACCATGACCCCGGCCGATTACCTGAAGTTCCGCGACGGGCTCGGCCGGTCCTCGGGGTTCCAGTCCTTCCAGTACCGCTCGATCGAGTTCGTCTTCGGCAACAAGCAGCGCGCGACGATGGCGCCCTTCGAGCACCGGCCCGACATCGTCCGCCGCCTCACGGAGCTCCTGGAGCGGCCGAGCCTCTACGACGAGATCGTCATGCTGCTCGCCCGGCGCGGCTACGTCATCGACGACGCGGTGCTTGACCGCGACTGGTCGCGGAAGCGCGAGCCGAACGACTCCGTCGTCGCCGCCTGGCAGGACGTCTACCGCACCAGCGGCGAGCAGTGGGGGCTCTACGAGCTCGCCGAACACCTGATCGACATCGACGACCTGTTCCAGACCTGGCGCTTCCGCCACCGCAACGCCGTCGAACGGGTGA
>JAPPIT010000185.1 GCA_028820505.1 Defluviicoccus sp. | reverse complement strand
GCTGGCACCGCGATGCCGCAAGACGTGGATGCCCGGAACAAGTCCGGGCATGACGGTGGGGGGACGGCGCGTACGGTCGGGCCGCGATCCGTGTCCTGCCGTCGACATAGGCATCGGGTAGACAAATCGCTACCGGGTCGACATTCGCGTTCCGCAAATGCCGGGCGGGACTGTCGACATTTGCCGACTCGACCCGCGTGTCGACATTTCCGTCGGCAAATGCCGACCGTGCGCGCGCGGCACCGGGGGGTCGGCATATCCGATCCGAGGATCGGCCATGTCGCGGCGGTGCTCGTCCCGGAACCCCGCCGTCGCCGGGGGCGCCGCCGGCGGCCCGCGACGCTTCTTCCGTCATGCCCGGAACAAGTCCATTGCTGTCCGGTTTAACTTCGGAACGGGCTCCGTGCCGACAAACGGGACCGTCTCCGCCCCCCTCTTGTCACCCCGGACTTGTTCCGGGGTCCAGGCCTGCCCCGGACCGCGATTCGGGGCAGGCCTGGACCCCGGATCAAGTCCGGGCATGACGGCGGGAGGACGGCGACGGGAGATGCCGGGGTGCCGGAATCCGGGCCTCGACCCGCGCGGTCCGCCCGAAGGCCGGACCGCGCGTTGCCGGGTCGAAGGGTCGGTCGCTACATCTTCTTGTTTGCCATCTTTGCCGGCTTGGGCAGGGCGACCAGCGGGCTGTCCACCGTATGGATCACCCCGTTCGAAGCGACGATGTCGGACTCCATCAACGGGATATTGTTGATCTCCACGGTGGTGTGGTCGCGCAAGGCGTAGAACGACAACGGAGCCGCGCCCGAACTCCAGCTTCCGGCGAAGGTCCACATTCTGCCGTTCTTGCTCCGGAACCACTCCGCCATGAGCGCCTCATCGGTGACGTGCATCGCGATGGCGGCGAACGCCTGCTACTTCTGCTTCTTGTCCTTGAGAAGCGCGTTCAGGTCCTTGAGCGCGGGCATGAGAACGGAATCGGGAACCGCGAAGACGGTGACCAGGCGGTCGCCGAAGGCCTTCTTCAGGCCGACCGCCTCGATCAAATCGGCCATCGCCCTGTATGTCTTCCTGCGCTTTTCCATGACGACATCGCCCTTTTTGTCGAGGACCATCTCGCCCTTCTTGTTCTTCTTGGGAACTTCGTACTCGTAGAAATGACCGCGCAGGGTGCCGACGACATCCTGCGGGCATTTCATGCCTTTGGTCTTTGGAACCTCTTTCCCGACGACGATGCAGGTCGCGGGTTTCTTCCCGGCCGTCTGGGCCGATGCGGCGGTCGAGAGCGCGACCGCGGCAGTCGCCGCCACGAAGGTATACAAAAGATGATTGGTCGGCATGATCGATCCTTTCTGTTCGGCGTCGCCCGTCGGCTCGCGATAACCGTTGTTATCGCGAACCAATCTGCGGGCCGTGCTCCACGGACTTGGAGGTTTCGCGATGCCCTTGGACGACCCGGACGGCCCGACGCGGGCGGGCGCCGGTCACGCCGGACAGGATGCGTTCGCGGCGTACGCCGCGGCTGCGATCGACGCGTTGAGCGGCAATACCCAGCGCGCCGTGCGTTCCGACCTCGCCATCTACGCCGCCTGGTGCTCCGAACGCGGCGTCTCGGCACTGCCCGCCGGCGCCGAGACCATCACCGCGTTCGTCGACGCCATGGCGGCGGTCCGCGCACCGGCGACGGTGCGGCGCTACGTGGCGAGCATCGCCGCCGCGCACCGGGCGATGGGGTATGCAAAGGCCACGGGGAGCGAGCCGGTACGGCGGGCGCTTCAGCGCATGCATCGGCGCAAGGGACGGCGTCAGGCGCAGGCCAGGGGGCTGACCTGGGCGCTGCGCCAGCGTCTGATGGAGGCGGCGG
Organism: Defluviicoccus sp.; assembly: GCA_028820505.1. Taxonomy (GTDB): domain Bacteria; phylum Pseudomonadota; class Alphaproteobacteria; order MPNO01; family MPNO01; genus MPNO01. The sequence goes on along the minus strand of JAPPIT010000185.1, from coordinate 693 downwards.
GCGAAGGGCTCATCGACACGCGCAACCGCGCGCTGCTCGCCGTCGGCTACGACACGTTGCTGCGCCGGGGCGAGCTCGTCGCGCTCCAGGTGACGGATATCGTCGAGGAACTCGGCGGCGCCGGGACCGTGCTGGTGCGCCGCTCCAAGGCCGACCCCGAAGGCCGGGGCGCCACCGTCTACCTTGCCCGCGACAGCATGGCGCTGGTGCGCGAGTGGCTGAAGAAAAGCGCCGTGTGCGAGGGCAAGCTCTTCCGCTCGCTCAACCGGGGCGTGGTCGGGGAGAGGCTCGATGCGAGCCAGGTGCCGCGCATCTTCAAGGCGATGGCCGGGCGCGCGGGGTTGCCCGCCGAGGTGGTCGAGGGTATCTCCGGGCACAGCACCCGGGTGGGCGCGGCGCAGGACATGGTGGCGGGCGGCATCGGCATGGCCGCCATCCTGCACGCGGGACGCTGGAAGACGCCGGCGATGGTCAACCGCTACGGCGAGCGGCTCCTTGCCCGGCGAAGCGGGGCGGCGCAGCTCGCCCGCCTCCAGCATCGCGAGTAGGAGCGCCGCGGCTTGTCATGGGGTGCGCCGGGACCGCTTGCGCGGCGCCGCTCGAATGGGATAGATTCGGTTCGCCGGCTCGCGATAACAACCGTTTTCGGCGGTCCATCGAATTGCGCGAGGCCGCGATCATTCTCCCGCGGGC
>JAPPIT010000083.1 GCA_028820505.1 Defluviicoccus sp. | reverse complement strand
GGCGGCTCGGCGGCTCGGCGGCTCGGCGGCTCGGCGGCTCGGCGGCTCGGCGGCTATTATAGCCCCGGCCCTTCCGGCGTTTGTCAACCCCTTACGCGGATGTTCTTCGCGCGGCGCACGTCCCGCGCCCGAACCCGCCGGGGTCTCAGGCGCGCTCGGACGTGTCGGGGTGACGGGTTCGCGCATGGCCCTGCCTCGCTGGCCACGGGCGACCGCCTCGGACGCCGGATATACGCCGGGCAATGTCGCATGCCAGCTTTCCCGCCCTTATACGACCTCCCCCCGCGAAACGCAAGCGGCGCCGGTATCCGTATGGCCGGCCCTCTCCCCGCCATCAACGTGCCGGCCGGTCCATCGCCACCGCCGGCCCGGCCGGAGTACGGCCGCCCTCCCGTCGGCGGCGCAGGCCGGGGACGGGACGGTCAGGCCGCCTCGCCGACGGTCACGGTGAGCCGCTTGCCGAGCCGGCGCAGTGCCCGCTCGATCGTCGCCGCCCTGGTGGCGTGATCGGGGTCCAGCATGCGCCGAACCTCGCTCTCCGCCACGTCGAGGTCGCGGGCGAGCCGGCGCTGCGATATCCCCGCCCCGCGCCATGCCTCGTAAAGCGCCGCCTTGAGCGCGGTCTGCACCGGCGGGACCACCAGGGGCCGGCGTCTGCCAGCGGGCGAGGGCTCGGGCAGCGCGCCGCCCTCGCGCATTGTCGCCGCGATGAGCTCGCGCAGCAGGTCCCGCCCTTCGGCCAGCGCCTCGTCGCGTGTCGTGCCGTCGGTCGCGCCCCAGCCAAAGTCGGGGAACGAGACGACATGGCGCCCGTCCTCGTCGCGTTCGATGGCGGCGGGATAGTTGTAGCTGTCGGGCATCGGTCCTCCTATAGCTCGTCCGGCTCGATCCCGAGGTCGGCCAGCATCTTGCCGAGCAAGCCGCGGCCGATCTCCTTCTTGCGGTCCTTGACCGTGGTCCTGCGCCCGCCCGCGTAGAGCGTTCCGTGCGAGCCGGATCCCTCGGAGGCGACGAAGCGCACCTCCAGGTCCCGGACCCTCGCCCACCGGCGGACCCGCGCGATGAACTGCCGTCCGGTCATCGTCCAACTATAGATGCGAGCAATTGTGCGCGCAATCGCCCGGGAGTGGCATGGACTGTGCTCCGGTCTGCGTGGTGAGAGTGGTGAGCCTGTCCGCCTTGCACCGCGCAAATCGGGGGCCGGTCGGCGACCCGGGATTCATCGCGCACGTCGTTCTCCTCCTTTCCAGGACACCGGGTCGTGATGCGGTCGCCGTCACCGTGGGACGCACCAGCAAGAGGAGAGCTTGGCCGGAAACGGGGCGGCGGTTGGGGTGTCCGGGGGAGGACATCGCCGCCGCCGCCCACCATCGGCACGAGGGAGGCGACTCCATGGCGACAGCGATAGCGTTACCCGGCAACACCGCGAAGACCTTTCTGTTCCACGACTTCGGCTCGGGTCTCGAAGGCGACGACCGGTTCGTGGTCGAGCGGTTCAAGGCGCTCGCCGACGGCAACATCCGCCCGGTCCGACCCCAGGCGCCCGGGGCGAAGGGGAAGGTCAAGACGAAGCGCATCGTGGTCTCGCGCAAGCAGGCCGAGGCGCTGCGCCCCGACATCACCGAGATCATCATCTGCACCGGCCTTCGCACCCGCGGCGGACGGCAAGCGTGGGGGGCGGTCGCGACGGGCCTTTTCTGCGACCGCCGGCAGCGCGGCTGAGCGGCGCTCTCCGGGACGTCCGGCCGACTATTCGACGGCCGGGCGTCCTACATCCGATTCCACTCCGGCAGGGAGATACGTCGATGTGCGAAATCGACATCGAGGCGAGACGGGCGCGGGATCTTGAGCGCTGGCATCGGCGGGTCGCGGAGCGCAGGGCCCAGGGTCTGTGCCTGAAGTGCGGGAAGCGCCCGCCCGCGCCACATCGCAGCCAGTGCGAGGTCTGCACCGCGAAGCGCCGGCCCGCCGACCTTGAGAGGTATCACCGCCGCACCGCCGAGCGGACCGCGCAGGGTCTGTGCCCGAAGTGCGGCAAGCGCCCGCCGGAGCCCGGGCGCAGCCAGTGCGAGCCGTGTGCGGAGAAAGACCGTGCCGCCGGGCGGGCCCGTGACGCGCGGCTCCGGGCGGCCGGTATCCCGCGAAGGGACCCCGAGCACGCCCGGGCCTACGAACGCGAGCGCTCCCGCCGGGAGGTCGAGCAGCGCCGCGTCGCGGGACTGTGCCTGCGATGCGGGCAGGCCCCGGCCGTGGAGGGGCTCACCCAGTGCGAGCCGTGCAACGACAAGCGCCGGGCGGGCGAGCAGGCGCGCTACGCGAAGGCCACGGCAGAGGGAAAGCTCTACGGCGGGCGCCCGGTGGAGACCCGCCGGCGCATCGGCCGCGAGCGCAGCCGCAAGCGCGACGAGGCGAGGCGCGCCGCCGGCCTGTGTACGGCGTGCGGCAAGCAACCGCCGACGGACGGCGCCTCGACCTGCGAGCCCTGCCGCGAGGCGCGCCGTACCGCCGACCGGGCGCAGTACGCCTTCCGCCGGGCCGCCGGGCTGTGCGGTTCGTGCGGCGGGCCCACCACTGTTGTTTCGCAGATTGTCTGAGGTCGGATTTGCCGGATTATTTCGCGTCCT
>JAPPIT010000033.1 GCA_028820505.1 Defluviicoccus sp. | reverse complement strand
GCTCGCACCGCGATGCCGCAAGACGTGGATGCCCGGAACAAGTCCGGGCATGACGTTGGGGGGCGGCGACGGTTTCCGGGGCGCGCTGACGGTCGGGGTTCCGGCTTCCTGACGGGTCAGGCCCCCGCCGCGCGCTGCTGCGCCGCTTCGAGCGCCTCGGCGAAACGGTAGAGCGCGCGGTTGCGGGCCTTCCGGCTCTCGCGCATCCCCCTGGCCGCACGGACCGCCGCGTCGGCGTCGGCCGAGGCGAAACCGCCGTCCTCATAGACGATCCTCCCCGCGACCAGCACCGTGCGCACCGCGCGCCCGCGCTCGGCGAAGACGAGCTGCTGGAGCGGGTCGTTGAGCGGCGCGAGGCTCGGCGCGTCGAGGTCGTAGAGCACGATATCGGCCGCCGCGCCGGGCTCGATGACGCCGAGCCGAGGCCCGCCCGCGAACGCCGCCGCGCCGCCCCGCGTCGCCATGTCGAAGGCCGCCGCCGGGCCGGGCCAGTCCGCGCGCGGCACGCCGGAGACGCGGGGCAGCAGAAGCGCGAGGCTCATCGCCTCGTGGATCGAGAGCGTGTCGTTGGTGCTGGCCCCGTCGGTGCCGAGCGCGACCGGCACGCCCTCGGCGAGCATCCGCGCGACGGGGGCGACGCCGGCGCCGATCTTGGCGTTGCTGTGCGGGTTGTGGACGACCACCGCCTTGCGTTCGGCGAGAAGGGCGATGTCGTCGTCGTCGACCCAGACGGTGTGGGCGCACGACCAGCGCCGGTCGAGGATGCCGAGCGCGTCCAGCTGGGCCACCATCGTCCTGCCGTGGCGCTCCTGGGCGAGGGTGCGTTGGATGCGGGTCTCCAGCAAATGCGTGTGGATGCCGAGGTCGCGCGCCGCCGCGATCCCGTGGCAGCGGACCAGCATCTCGTCCGAACAGCGGATCGGGTTGGACGGGCCCGGCATGATCGCGACCAGCCCGCCATGCCCGTGCCAGGCGTCGGCGGCCTCCTCGCAGACCGCGGCGATCTCGTCGACGGAAAGCGGCGCCAGCGGGTTGTCGCCAAGGTCGCGCTCGACGGAAATGTCGACCCCGTCGACAAATGCCGGGTCGATGTCGTCATATGCCATGTCGAACACGCGGAGCGCGATCGCCGCCCGCATGCCGATTCCGGCATAGGCACGCGCGAGCGGGCCGACATTTCCCGCGGCGCAGTTCTGCTCCGGGTAGTGGTCGGTCACCGCGGTGATCCCGGAGCGCAGCATGTCGAGCGCGCCGAGCGTCGCGCTGATCGCGATCTCCTCGTCGCCGCTCCCGGCCGTGTTGGCCTGGTTGGCCCACATGAAGCCGACATGGTCCATCCCGTCCGCCGTCCCGCGCAGCACGTTGAGCGGCGAATGGGTGTGCGCGTTGACCAGCCCCGGCGCGGCCAGCCGGCCCCTCCCCTCGACGATCCGGGCGGCGTCGCCCTCTCCGGGCGCGGTTATCTCGGCGATCAGGCCGCCGCGGATGACGATGTCGCAATCCTCAAGGGCGAGCGCGCCGTCTTGCGGAATCAGCGCGCTGCAACGGCGTATGACGGTGTCGGCGGCGGTACCGCTGCGGTCTTCCATGCCGGGATAGTGAGCGAGGCCGGCCCGTCCGGTCAATCCGGACACACCCCGCCCCAGCCGCGCGCGCGGAGGTATTCCTGGCCGCGGGCGCGGTAGTTCTCGACCGTTCTGGAGAAGCCGGCGAGCTCCTCGTCGGTCAGCGCGCGGGCGCGGCGCGCCGGGCTGCCGGCCCAGAGCTCGCCCGCGGGCAGGCGCTTGCCGGGGGTCAGCATGGCGCCGGCGGCGAGCATCCCGCCGCCCTCGATCACCGCCTCGTCGAGCACGATCGCGCCCATGCCGACGAAGCCGCCGTCCTCGATCGTGCAGGCATGGAGCAGCGCCTTGTGCCCGATCGTGACGTCGGCGCCGATATACGTCCCCTGCTTCTCGCTGTGGACGTGGATCACGGTGCCGTCCTGGACGTTCGACCGCGCGCCGATGCGGACCATTTGCTCGTCGCCTCGGATCACGCAGTTGAACCAGATATTGGCCTCCGCGCCGATCTCCACGTCGCCGACGATCCGGCAGCCCTCGGCGACGAAGGCGGTCCCGTCGATTCTGGGCCGGGCGCCGCGATAGGGCAGCAGGGTGGCGCCGGTCACGGGAACAGCGGCTCCTGCTCGAGCGCCGCGGTCTCGGGCAGCGCGCAGACCAGGTTCATGTTCTGCACCGCCTGCCCGGCCGCCCCCTTGACCAGGTTGTCGAGCACCGAGACGAGGATCGCGCGGCCCGGCAGCCGGTCCGGGAACACGCCGATCAGGCAGTTATTGGAGCCCCGCACGTGGCGGGTCGCGGGAACCGTCCCCTCCGGCACGACGCGGACGAAGGGCTCGCCGTCGTAGCGCTCCGTCAGCACGGCGCGGAGGTCGCCGGCCGCCGCGCCGCCGGCGAGGCGGACGTAGATCGTCGACAGAATCCCCCGGTTCATCGGCATCAGGTGGGGCGTGAAGTTCACCGCGATCGGGCCGCCCGCCGCCTTGCTCAGCTCCTGCTCGATCTCGGGCGCGTGGCGGTGGGCGGCGATGCCGTAGGCGTGGATGCCCTCGGAGACCTCGGCGAACAGGCTCGCCTCCTTCGCCGCCCTTCCGGCGCCGGAGACGCCCGACTTGGAATCGACGATGATCTCCGTCTCGATCGCGCCTTCGTCCAGCAGCGGCGCGAGCGGCAGGATCGCCGAGGTCGGGTAGCAGCCGGGGTTGGCGACCAGCCTGGCCGCCCTCACCTCGTCGCGGGCGAGCTCGGTCAGGCCGTAGACCGCCTCTTCCTGCAGCGCCGGCGCGCGGTGCTCGTGGCCGTACCACTCGGCATAGGTCGCGGGATCGGACAGGCGGAAATCGGCCGAGAGGTCGACCACCTTGAGGGTTTCCGGCAGCGCCGCGACGACCTCCTGCGTGGTGCCGTGCGGCAGGCAGCAGAAGACCAGGTCGTGCGCGTCCCAGTCGACATCCTCGATGCGGACCAGGCCGGGCAGGCCGCGCCCGCCGAATTGCGGGAACACCGCGTCGAACGGCTTGCCCGCGTGGCGGTCGGCGGTGAGCGTGCGGATCTCGACCGACGGGTGGTGCAGCAGGATCCGCACCAGCTCGGCGCCGGTATAGCCGCTCGCGCCGAGAATGGCGGTCCGAACGGCGTTGGCTGTGCTGGCCATGGCATCACCTCCGGCGATGCGTCCCTCGATACGGCGCTTCGCGCCTACTCGGGATGAGGAATTTTCTTTTCCCGCCTCACCATAGCCTCTCGAAGGGCGGGGAGGCGGTTCCGGTTCTAGCGCTTGGAGAACTGGAAGCTTCGTCGCGCCTTGCGCTTGCCGTATTTCTTGCGCTCGACCACCCGGGCGTCGCGGGTGAGGAACCCGCCCCGCTTGAGGATCGGCCGCAGCGCCGGCTCGGCATGGGTGAGCGCGCGCGAGATCCCGTGGCGCACCGCGCCCGCCTGGCCCGACAGCCCGCCGCCCTTGACCGTGCACCAGACGTCGTACTGGTTATCCCGGTCGGCGACCAGGAAGGGCTGGGTGAGCAGCATCTGGAGCACCGGCCGCGCGAAATAGGCATCGCCCTCGCGCCCGTTGACGGTAATCCGCCCGGAGCCCGGCCTGATCCATACCCGGGCAACGGCGTTCTTGCGCTTGCCGGTGGCGTAGGAGCGGCCCTGCGCGTCGACCTTGCGCTCGTAGACCGGCGCCGCCTCGGCCGGAGGCTCGGCCTCCGCCGTCAGCCCCTCGGGCATCACGTCGCCGAGCGTCGGTGCGTCCTGGTCTGCCATTACCTGCTCCTGGCGTTCTTCGGGTTGAGCGCGGCGACGTCGAGCGTCTCGGGCTGCTGCGCATCGTGCGGATGGTCGGGCCCGGCATAGACCCTGAGCTTGCCGAACTGCTTCCTGCCCAGCGGGCCCTTGGGAAGCATCCGCTGCACCGCCTTCTCCACCACGCGCTCGGGATGGGCGCCGGCCAGGATCTTCTCGGGCGTGGTGCTCTTGATGCCGCCGGGATAGCCGGTGTGGCGGTAATAGGTCTTCCGCTCCCGCTTGCGGCCGGTCAGGCGGACCTTGTCGGCATTGACCACCACGATGTTGTCGCCGCAATCGATGTGCGGCGTGAAGATCGGCTTGTGCTTGCCGCGCAGCATCGAAGCGACGACCGCGGCGAGCCGGCCGACGACCAGCCCGTCGGCATCGACCACATACCACTTGCTCTCGACATCCGCGGGTTTCGCCGAATAGGTGCGCATTGTCTGCCCCGCCCGTAAGATCCCGTCCGCCGGCCGCGGAACGGCGCGCGAGTATCGCAGAAGATTGCGGGCTGTCAACGCCCGAAAGTCGTTTTGCAGCAAGTATTTGTGGGAGCGTATCGGGTTATTCATCTACTCGTCATGGTCGGGCGTGGCCGCCCCTGGCCGGTGGGGGCCAAGGATCGCCCCGGGCCATGCACCCCGCCCCCGGGCGGGCCAGATTGGATCGCGACGGACAATACCGGGGACGGACCCCATGGCAACGACCCTCGCTCCGGATGCGGCGGACAACGACGCTCCGGTGCTTCGAAGCGACGCGGACGGAATCGCGACGCTGATCCTCAACCGCCCGCGGTCGCGCAACGCGCTGTCGAGCGGGACGATGGCGGCGCTCCAGGCCGAGATCGACTCGATCGCCGCCGACCCCTCGGTGCGCGTCTTGATCGTCGGCGCCAACGGTCCCGCCTTCTGCGCCGGCCACGACATGCGGGAGCTGCGCGGCAACGCCACGCGCGAGGCCTACGAGGCCCTGTTCGCGGAGAGCGGCAAGCTGATGCTCTCGCTGATCCGCCTGCCCAAGCCGGTCATCGCCCGGGTCCAGGGGACGGCGACGGCGGCGGGCTGCCAGCTGGTCGCGACCTGCGACCTGGCGGTCGCCGCGCGCGATGCGAAGTTCGCCACGCCCGGCGTCGATATCGGCCTCTTCTGCTCGACCCCGATGGTGGCGATCAGCCGCAACGTGCCGCGCAAGCGGATGATGGAGATGCTGCTGACCGGCGATCCCATCGACGCGGAGACGGCGGCGGCTTACGGCCTGGTCAACAGCGTCGTCGCGCCGGAGGCGCTGGAAGCGGAGACGGACAGGCTCGCGCGGCGCATCGCGGAGAAATCAGCGCTCACCATCGCCATCGGCAAGGAGGCGTTCTACAAGCAAATGGAGGCCGGATTCGCGGACGCCTACAGGACCGCGAGCGAGGCGATGACCCGCAACATGCTCGCCCGCGACGCCGAGGAAGGGATCGACGCCTTTCTCGAAAAGCGCGAGCCGCGCTGGGAGGATCGCTGAGGCGGATTTCGCCGGTGGCGGCGCTCAGTCGGGATCGTCGGCTTTCCCCTCGGTCTCCGGGAACAGCCAGACGGCGAACACCATGAAGACGCCGAGCCCGGCGGCGAGCCACTTGAGAAAGTCCTCGCCGGCGTCGTGTTCGAACCAGAAGGCTCCGCAGGCGATCAACACGACCACGACCGTAAGCATCGCGCGAATGTTGTTGGGCATCGCCCGGCCTCTCCTTCCGAACCCCCGATTCGCCGCCCCCGGCGGCGTTGACGGGTTCTCCACGCATCCGCAGAATGTCACTTAATATATCACAGATAGATCAATAGGAAGCGGACGCCATGGCGGAGGCGAACGAAACGACGCGCAAGAAGCGGACCATTACGGAGATCCGGAGGTCCAAGGCGACCGGCGAAAAAATGGTCTACATGTCCGTGCCGGACTATACCTCGGCGCAGTGGGCGGAGATGGGCGGCGTCGACGTCGCCGTGGTCGGCGACAGCCTGGCGATGATCGCCCACGGACATCCCAACACCATACCGGCGACGATGGACATGATGATCATGCACGCCCAGGCGGTGCGCCGGGGCGCTCCGAACACGTTCGTGCTCGGCTGCATGCCGTACCAGAGCTACCACACGGCCGACCGGGCGCTGAGCAACGCGACCCGCTTCATGCAGGATGCGTCGTGCGACGCGGTCAAGCCGCAGGGCGGCAAGAGCCAGGCCCATGTCCTGCGGGCGCTCGTGGATGCCGGTATCCCGACCGCGTCCCATATCGGCCTGACGCCCCATACGGTGGCGGTGTTCGGCGGCTTCCGCATTCAGGGCCGGACGGCGGATGCCGCGATGAAGATCCTGGAGGACGCGCTCGCCATCGAGGACGCGGGCTGCTTCATGCTGGAGTTCGAGGCGGTACCCGCCAGGATCGCCAGGCTGATCTCCGAACAGCTGGAAATCCCGACCATCGGGATCGGCGCCGGAGCCGGGACGGACGGTCAGATACTCCTGTGCTACGATCTGCTCGGCGTGTTCACCGACTTCAAGCCGAAATTCACCAAGCGCTACGCCAACCTGACCGAGGTCGCGGTGAACGGGATATCGCAATACGCGAAGGAAGTGAGAGAGGGCGCCTTTCCGGATGACGATCACAGCTACGGCGTCGACGACGGCGAGTACGAGACCTTCGCGGCGATGGTGGACAAGCGCCGCCAGATCTAACCCGAACGGGCGTTGACGGCATGAAGCATACCAGCGCGACCGCGACCCTGACCGACCGGGCATACGATCGGCTGGAGGAGTCGATCGTCACCCTGCGGCTGCAACCGGGCGCCGTGCTCTCGGAAAGCGCGCTCGCCTCCGACCTCGGCTTCGGCCGCACGCCGATCCGGGAGGCGCTGCAACGGCTCGCGCGCGAAGGGCTGGTCGTCATCCTTCCGCGCAAGGGAATTCTGGTCTCCGAGATCAATCCGAGGAATCAGCTCCTGCTTCTCGAAGTCCGCCGCGAGCTGGAAAGGCTGATCGCGCGCGCCGGCGCGCTGCGCCGGACCGGGGAAGAGAGGCAGCAGTTCCTGCGGATCGCCGACGGCATGGAGAAGGCATCGCGCGAGAACGACGACATCGCGTTCATGCGCTACGACCAGGCGCTCAATCAGCTCGAGGCCGAGGCGTCCCACAACGAGTACGCGCAACGCGCCATGAGCCAGACGCACGGGCTGTCCCGGCGCTTCTGGTACATGCACTACAAGGAGGCGGCGGATCTGCCGCTCTGCGCCAGACTGCACGCCGAACTCGCGCGGAGCATCGCGGAAGGCGATCCGGACGAGGCGGGACGGGCTTCCGACCGCCTGATCGACTACGTGGAGGAGTTCACCCGCGCGACCCTGGATACCTTGACGCCGGGTCGCGCCGTCGGCAGGTAGGACGGCTACGGTCGATAGCAGCCTGTTCGTCACCCCATCCCGTCATGCCCGGACTTGTTCCGGGCATCCACGCCTCTCCGCCGCCTCGTCCGCTCCCGGCTCGCACCGCGATGCCGCAAAACGTGGATGCCCGGAACAAGTCCGGGCATGACGGGATGGGGCCAGGTGTCGGAGAACGCGCGCACCGCCCGACCTTGTCCCCGCCCATCGGCGCGGAGCCCGCCCCGAAATCTTAACCGGACAGTAATGGAACAAGTCCGGGCATGACGATGTGGGCTCGCGCGGGCCAGCTTTACATCCCTGCCCGGCGGCATTAGCATACCAGAGATATATCAGCGTAGCGGGGCGATGAAGGTCTATTCCGGATCCCGGACCATCGACGGAATCGTGGTGACGGTCGACGGCGAACCGCTCGATGGCCGCTACGGCGTGAAGCGGTTCACCAGGACCGGGTTCGAATGGACCTACGAGGGCGCGGGGCCGGCGCAGTTGTCCCTCGCGTTGCTGGCCGACCACCTGAACGACGACGCGAAGGCTCTGGAGCTTTGCGACGGCTTCATGCGGGCCGTCGTGGCCAACCTGGAAAACGACTGGGAGCTGACCGGCGGCGACATCGACCGCGCCGTCGAGGCGCTCGGGAACCGCGACAAGTAGAGGAATCTCCGGACAAACCAAGGGAGGAACACGTCATGACACCGAACCCAACCCGTACATGGATCGCTGCGGCGGCGATCTGCGCGCTTGCCGCAGTCACCGCTCAATCGGCATCCGCCGCCGAGCAGTGGAAAATGGCCGCGAGCTGGGGCGGCGGCCCGCTGATGAAGATCGGCGCCGAAGCGGTCGCCAAGAAGATCGACTTCCTGACCGAGGGCCGCGTCAAGGTGCGGGTCTTCCCGTCCGGCCAGCTGTCCAAGGGGCTGGAGGTGCGCAGCGCCGTCGCCAAGGGCGTGGCCGAAGCGGGCCATACCTGGATGGGCTACGACTGGGGCAAGGACAAGACGACCGTCCTGTTCGGCGGCTACGCCGGCTCCATGGATTCGGAGCGCATGCTGCACTGGATCTACGAAGGCGGCGGCCTGGAGATGTGGCAGGAGTTCGCCAAGGAGCGCTTCGGTCTCGTCTCCTTCCCCTGTTTCACCCGTACCGCCGAAGCCTTCCTGCACTCGCGCAAGGCGGTGAAGACCCTCGACGATCTCAAGGGTCTCAAGTTCCGCACGGCGGGCGCGTGGCTGGCGATTTCCAAGGGCCTCGGCGCGGCGCCGGTCACCATGCCGGGCGGCGAGGTCTACACCTCGCTCGAACGCGGCGCGATCGACGCCACCGAATGGGGCACGCTGTACGAGAACATCTCGTCGGGCTTCCACAAGATCGCCAAATACGTGGTGATCCCGGGCATCCACCAGCCGACCGCGCCGTTCGAGCTGGTCATCAACCAGAAGGCCTGGGACAAGATCTCCGACCGCGACAAGCAGCTCGTGGCGCTGGCCGCCAAGACGGTCACCTTCGAGAGCTGGACGCGGATCGGCCACGAGGACGCCAAGGCGCTCGACTTCTTCAAGAGGGAGGGCAACGAGGTCATCGTGCTCGACGCCGCCGTCCAGCGCCAGGCGAAGAAGCTGGCGATTGACTGGGCGAAGGAGCAGGCCAAGGATAACCCGTGGTTCGACAAAGTGCTGAAGCATCAACTGGCCTTCGAAAAGCTGTGGCGTCAGGCGACGCATTACCGCAACGTGATCTCCGAGTAGGCTCCTTACCCCCAACGGTCGGGGAAGGCCGCGGCTTGCGCCGCGCCTTCCCCGCCGATCCCAGGACGGCACCGGTTTCCGGCGCAGGGGCGCTGCGGCGATGATGGTCCTCGTTCGCTCCATCGACCGGTTGAGCGGCATCTCCGGCGTCGTCATCGCCTGGATCGTATTCCCGCTGATACTGGCGACCTGCTTCGAGGTTTTTTCCCGCTATGCGCTCAACGCGCCGACGATCTGGGCGTTCGAGCTGGGCTACATGGCGATGGGGACGCACGCCCTGATCGGCGCCGCCTACACGCTCCGGGAAGGCGGCCATATCCGGATCGACGTGCTCTACAGCCGCTTTCCCGAGAAGGCCAAGGCGGTGGTCGACACGGCCGGTTACCTGTTCCTGTTCCTGCCGGTGGTGTGCTGGGTGAGCTGGGGCCTCTGGGACTACTGGGTCGAGGCCTATGTCAACAACGACCACTCGGGTCAGTCGGCCTGGAACCCGGTGATCTGGCCGTTCCGGCTGGTCTTCTTCCTCGGCTATTTCCTGCTCGCCCTGCAGGGCGTGGCCGAGCTCGTCAGATGCGTCCGTTTCCTGACCGGGCGGAGCTCCGCGCGGCACGCGCCCGATGGGTGAGTACCTCGCCCTCGTGATGTTTCCGGCGCTGCTGCTGGCGCTGTTTCTCGGGTTTCACGTCGCCTTTTCGATGATGGGCATCGCGCTGGTCTTCGGGTACCTGACCTTCGATGCCGCGGTGATCTTCCAGTTCGCCCAGAAGATCGACGCCGTGGGATCGAACTTCGTGCTGGCGGCGGTGCCGCTGTTCATCTTCATGGGCGCGATGCTGGAGCGTTCCGGGATCGCGGAACAGCTTTTCGAGGCGGTGCATCTCTGGACCCGCCGGCTGCCCGGGGGGCTTGCCGTCGGCACCGTGGTCATGTGCGTGATCTTCGCCGCGTCGTCGGGGGTGATCGGCGCGACCGAGACCGTCGTCGGCCTGCTCGCCATCCCGGTGATGATGAGATACGCCTACGACAAGGGGCTGATTTCCGGAACGATCTGCGCGGGCGGCTCTTTGGGCACCATTATCCCGCCCTCGGTGGTGGTGGTCGTGCTCGGACCGGTGGCCGACGTCTCGGTCGGCGACCTGTTCGTCGGCATGGTGTTCCCCGGACTGCTGATGGCGGGGCTCTACATCGCCTACATCCTGGTTCGCTGCACGCTCGATCCGAAGGCGGGCCCGAGGCTGCCCCCGTCGGACGACGAGCCGCCCCTGATCGAGCGGATCCGCATCACGCTGATCGCCCTCGCCCCGCCGGTGGCGATGATCACCGCGGTGCTGGGGTCGATCATGTTCGGCCTCGCCGCACCCACCGAGGCGGCCGGTCTCGGGGCGCTCGGATCGATGATCCTGGCGATCCTCTACCGGCAGTTCAGCCTCAAGGTGCTGAACGAGGCCGTGCTGAAGACGCTGAAGGTCACCTGCATGATCTTCCTGATCCTGCTCGGTGGAAACATGTTCGCCGGCGTGTTCGTGGCGGCTGGCGGGATCGCGCTGGCGCAGGACCTCATCGCGCAGGCCGCGCTCGCGCCGTGGGTCACGCTCGCGGTGTTCCTGTTCATCTGTTTCGCCGCCGGGTTCGTGCTGGACTGGATCTCGGTGCTGCTGATCTTCATCCCCGTCTTCATGCCGATCGTCCAGTCGATGGGGTTCGATCCGGTCTGGTTCTGCGTGATGTTCCTGGTGGTTATCCAGACCAGCTACCTGACCCCGCCGATGGCGCCCGCGATCTTCTACCTGCGCGGCATCAGCCCGCCGGAGATCACGCTGCGCCACATGTTCGCGGGGGTGGTGCCGTTCATTTTCCTGCAGCTCGTCTGCCTCGCGATCGTCGGCTATTTCCCCCAGATGGTGCTCTGGCTTCCGGCGCAGCTGCTGGGATTCAGGTAGGAGTCGGGCGGCGTCCCCTCCCGCGCCGGAACCCGGAAACGCCGGACGTGGATGCCCGGAACAAGTCCGGGCATGACGATGAAAAGAGGAATCGCCTACCCCCATCACGTCATGCCCGGACTTGTTCCGGGCATCCACGTCTTGCGGCATGGCGGCACGCTACGCGACCGGTGGGCGTCGAGACCGCTTGACCTTCCCCTCTGGTTGATGTTTTACTGATATATCAGTTGCCAGCCAGGACGCGATGCGGGCATCTTGCGCCCCGACCGTTCCTGCGATCCGGGGTCCGCCATGACACCAGACGAAATCCGCGCAATCCCGCCGAAGATCCTGAGCGAGGCCCAGCGGGAATCCTATTTCGAGACCGGCTATCTGCTCGTCGAGAAAGCCGTGTCGGAGGACTGGCTCGCCCGGCTGCGCGCGACCACCGACGAGATGGTGGAACGCAGCCGCGAGGTGACGAGTTCGGACGCGGTGTGGGATCTGGAGGACGGTCACAGCGCCGCGAACCCGCGCCTCCGCCGGCTTTCGAGCCCCAACGACCGCCACCCGGCCTATTGGGACTTCGCGGCCAACTCGACCCTGCCGGATATCGTCGCCGACCTCGTCGGACCCAACGTGAAATTCCACCATTCCAAGCTCAACTTCAAGTGGAAGGAAGGCGGCGAAGAGGTCAAGTGGCACCAGGACATCGGCTTCTGGCCGCATACCAATTACAGCCCGTTGACGGTGGGCACCTATCTCTACGATTGCGGCCCCGAACAGGGCCCGCTTCTGGTGGTCTCGGGGAGCCACGACGAAGAGCTCCGGGACCAGTACAACGACGACGGCGAGTGGGTCGGCTGCCTCTCCGACGACGATGCGGCCGATATCGACACGTCCCGGGTCAGGGAGCTGGAAGGACCGGCGGGGTCGATCACCATTCACAACTGCCGCACCGTTCACGGTTCCCGGCCGAACGATTCGGCGATCGGCCGCCCGCTGTTGCTAAACGTCTACGCGGCGGCGGATGCGTTCCCCTATACGGCCAATCCGCTCCGTTCCAGGTACGACCAGCGGATCCTGCGCGGAAAACCCGTGCGGTGGGCCCATCACGACCCGCGCCGATGCCTGATGCCACCGGACTGGTCGGGCGGCTACACGTCGATATTCGCACTCCAGCAGGAGGAAGAGGCGCACGCCGCGGAGTAGTCCGGGGCGCGCGAAGAAGGAGGACCACGAGATGATGAGCCAGCGACAGGTCGATTTCCGCAGGGAATACCGGTCCCGCATTGCCGGCTGGTACAATGGGTATTTCCATGTCGCGGTGATCTACCTGATGGGCGGCGCCGCGCTGCTCTACTTCGTGAGCCACCTCCACGGCGTGTTGTGGTGGGAGTGGCTGTCGGTGCCGGTTTTCTTCCTCGGCTGCAACGTCTTCGAATGGTCGGTCCACCGCTTCATCATGCACCGGCCCTACAACCAGCGCGGGCTGAGGGCGGTGTATGTGCGTCACACGCTCAATCACCACCAGTTCTTTTCCGATTCCGAGATGCGCTTCCGCGACCCCGACGACTGGCGGGTAACTGTGTTTCCGCCCTTCGCGCTGGTCACCTTCGTCGCAATGTCGACGCCGCCCGCGCTGATCCTGGGCTTCCTGATCTCGGCCAATGTCGGCTGGCTGCTGATTACGACGACGGTGAGCATGTACCTGATCTACGAGTTCATGCACTATTGCTGCCATGTCGACGAGAACGCGTTCGTCCGCAACTGCCCGTTCGTCAACACGCTCAGGCGGCATCATTTCGCGCACCACAACACGCGCCTGATGATGGAAACCAACATGAACCTGACGTTTCCGATCGCCGACTGGATGTTCGGCACCTCGGATCTCGATCGAGGTCTCCTCGGTCACCTTTTCAACGGGTACGGCGAGAAACACCTGAAGAAGAACCTGCGCGGCGCCCCCGTCCCGCCCATGGCCGTCGCCGGCGAGGCGCTGCCCGCGGATTGAGGCGCGGAACGCGTCGGGGCCACCGTCGGCGCTACGTCGGGCGCAATCTTGCGGACAACGGATCGGTCGAAAGTCCGACAATGCGGACTACGCTCAACATAGACGACGATGTCTTGCTCGCGATCAGGGAAATCGCGAGACGCGAGTCGAAACCGGCCGGCGCGGTAATTTCCGGCCTGTTGCGGCAGTCGCTTGCCGGCGGATATCGAAGCGGAGCCGGGGACCGATCGGAACCTTCCGCCGCCGAGTTCGGGTTCCGCCCCTTCCGGCAACGCGGCGGTATCGTCACCAACGAATTGATCGACCGGCTGCGCGAAGAATCCGGCGGCTGATGCGCGATCTGCGCGGCGTAGGGAGCCGCCCCGCGCTCAGACCCCCGCGAGCGCCTGCTCCAGGTCGGCGATCAGGTCTTCGACCGTCTCGATCCCGATGGAGAGGCGGATGACGTCGGGGCCCGCGCCGGCGCGGATCTGCTGGTCCTCGTCGAGCTGGCGGTGGGTGGTCGAGGCGGGGTGGATGATGAGGCTCCGCGTGTCGCCGATATTGGCGAGGTGGGAGAAGAGCTCGACCCGGTCGACGACCGCGACCCCCGCCTCGTAGCCGCCGTCGACGCCGAAGGTCAGCACCGCGCCCGCGCCGCGCGGCAGGTATTTCCGGGCAAGCGCGCGGTAGGGCGAGGAGTCGAGCCCGGCATAGGAAACCCAGGCGACCCTGGGATGCGCTTCGAGCCAGCGCGCGACGGCGAGCGCGTTGCCGCAATGCCGCTCCATCCTGAGCGGCAGCGTCTCGACCCCCTGCAAGAGCGAGAACGCGGATTGCGCCGACAGGCTCGCCCCGTAGTCGCGGAGCGCCACCGCGCGCATCTTCATCGTCAGCCCGAAATCGCCGAAGGTCTCGGCGAAGGTGAGCCCGTGATAGGCCGGGTCGGGCTGCGTCAGGCCGGGGAACTTGTCGTTCCGGCCCCAGTCGAAGCGACCGGACTCGACGACGATGCCGCCCATCGTGTTGCCGTGCCCGCCAATGAACTTGGTCATCGAATGGATCGAGATGTCGGCGCCCCAGTCGAACGGCCGCAGCAGCCAGGGCGAGGCGAGCGTGTTGTCGACGACGAGCGGCACCCCCCACTCGGCCGCGATGGCGGCGACGGGCTCGATGTCGATCACCACCCCGCCGGGGTTGGCGAGCGATTCGCAGAAGACGAACTTCACCCGATCGGTCATCGCGGCGCGCGCGTTTTCCGGCTCGGTCATGTCGACGAAGCGGCAGGTCCAGCCGAGCTTCGCGAAGGTGATCCCGAACTGGGTCAGCGAGCCGCCATAGAGGTGGCGCGAGGCGACGAACTCGTCGCCGGGCTCCAGGAGCGTCGCGGCGACCAGGAACTGCGCCGCATGGCCCGATGCGACCGCCACCGCGCCCCGCCCGCCCTCGAGCGCCGCGATGCGCTCCTCCAGCACCGCGACGGTCGGGTTGGTGAGGCGGGAATAGATGTAGCCGAAGGTCTGGAGGTTGAAGAGCTCGGCCGCGTGGTCGGCGTCGTCGAAGGCGTAGGACGTGGTCTGGTAGATCGGGGTCGCGCGCGCGCCGGTCACCGGGTCGGGCCTCGCGCCGGCATGGACGGCGAGCGTCTCGAAGCCGGGGTCCCGGGGCGGCCCCTCCCCGGGGAGCCGGTCGAGCAGCGCCCCGATGCGGCCCTTCCCCGTCATGCCCGGGGCGGCCTCAGGCTCTTGGCGGTGACGATGCCGGAGTTGATGCCGCTCCAGCCGAGCTCGCCCGAAAGGCGGGCATATTCGATCTTGGGGCAGCGGTCCATGATCACCACCAGCCCCGCCTCCTCGGCGAGACGCGCCGCCTCGTCGTTGCGCACCGAGAGCTGCATCCAGAGGACCTCGATGCCTTTGTCGTCCTTGCAGGCAATGACGTCTTTCGTAATGTCGACCGCCTCCCCGGAGGGACGGAAAATGTCGACCATGTCGACATTTCCGGGGATCGAGGCAACATCGGGATAGACATTCTCGCCGAGCAGCTCGGCACCCGCGCGCGTCGGGTTGACCGGAATGACGCGGTAGCCGCGCTTTTGCAGGTATTTCATCGCGTAGTAGCTCGGCCGCCGCCACAGCGTGCTCGCGCCGACCATCGCCACGGTCCGCACGTTCGCGAGGATCGTGCGGATCCGGCGGTCGGAATAGAAGTCGTGATGCGCCAGTCTGACGGCTTCGCTCATCGCGACCGGACGCTAGCGCGGGGCCGGTCCGGCGGCAAGGACAAGGCGGTTCACGCGGTCTCCTCGGCGATCCATCGCAGGAAGGGCGGAAGGCCTCCGGCGATGTCGAGCCGGATCGCGCAGGGCGTGTCGTAGGAATGGATCTCCGCCACGCGCTTGGCGAGCGCATCGAACAGATCGGCCCGCGTCTTGGCGATCAGCACCGCCTCCTCCGCCTCCTCCAGCCCGCCCTGCCAGCGATAGACGGAAACCATGCCCGGGATGACGTTGACGCAGGCGGCGAGCCGGTCCTCGACCAGCGCGCGGCCGATCGCCTTCGCCTCCTCGACGTTCGCCGCCGTCATGTAGGCAAGGCAGTAGGACATGGTTTCGTGCTCCCCGTGTGGCCTGTCCGAGCGCTAGCGCGTAGACTGGCACGGCGACGGCGAAGGAGGGAAGAATGGCACTCAGCGACAGACTCACCAGGCTGATCGACGTATCGGCGCCGCTCTGGGCGGGCGAGGCGGAAGTGGTCCGGACCTACTGGGATTCCCCCGTCCGCAACCACGACAGCGAGCTCCTGTGGCTGCGCCGCCAGTGCTCGAAGGAGTTCAACGGCACCGGTATCGGCGAGTACAAGAACATGGGCGTGTTCATGGGCCCGGTCACCGAGCTCGCCGAGATCTTCCCCAGGATCGACACCGGCGAGGGCGGGGTCGACCGGCGCTACGCGCTGGAACTGATCGAGATCCTGCACGACGAGTTCGATCACTATACCCGCTTCGCCGACATCTACGACGCCATCCGCGGCCCCGACACCCCGCCGCTGAACCCGCACCGGCTGGAGACCTGGCCCGAGGAGGACGCGCTCACCGCTACGCGGCACCGTCAGAACGCGGAACACGGCGCGCTGGGCGTCCGCGCGAGCCGCTTCACCGAGGGCGGTTACTGCACCCTGTTCCGCGAGGGGATGCGCCTCAAGGGCCGCGGCGGCGTCGACGACATGATCGCGGAGGCCTGCACCAAGGTCTACGAGGACGAGTTCGGCCACATGCTCGAAGGCATCGTCGGGCTCGACGAGGAGGGCTGGTCGGAAGAGCAGCTCGACCTGCTGGAAGAGCTCGTCCTGGAGCAGCTCAGGCTGCGCATCCCGATGCGCAACGCCGAGTTCAGCTTCCCGGTGAGCGAAGAGCGGGTGGCGGCGATCTACGCCGGCGACATCGAGCCCGAGACGTTCGACTACGGCCGCGCCGAAAGCGCGATGGTCGGCTGAAGCGACCCTCAGAGGATAAAGCTCACCGAGCCGAGCCCGCCGAGCTCCTCGCAGTCGAGGACCGCGCGGCGCTCGGCGATGCGCAGGCCCTTCTCCGTCCGCCTCAGCCGGTAGCGGTAGCGCCCGACATATTCGCCGACCCGCTCGTTGCGGCGGAACCGGTAGACGATGAAGTTGGCCTCGGCGACGAGCTCGTCCCCGGCGCGCTCGACGATGCGGACGTTGGAGACCATGCGCCGCGTGCGCGAGCGCGGGCTCTCGGCATGCGCCTCGTCGCTCTTGAGCCGCTTGACCCTTCCGTGGATCCGTTGGATATCGTCGGCGATGGTGAACAGCGTGTCCCGGGGATCGCCGTCGGGCACGTCGTTGGGCGGCACCAGGTAGCGCGCGTCGTCGGTCAAGAGCCCGAGCCAGTCGTCGAGCCGCCACGCGTCCAGCAGCGCCGCCTCCTCGAAGAACAGCGCCTCCACGTCCTCGCGCCGCACGGCGTCCGCCGTCGTCATGCCGGCCCGCCGTCGGTCATCAGCGCGTTCCAGCGGCGCCAGAAGGTGCGCAGATGGAGCTCGTCGGTGTTGAGCTGATCGCCCGTCTTGTTCATCCCGCGCGAGATCTCCGACCACCCGATCTCGCGCCAGGTGGCGAGCCCGCCCTGCACCAGCTCCAGCGCCTCGACGTCGTCGGGCGTCGCCAACCCGCCCGGCCCGTAGAAGGTGAGGAAGCTGTCGAGCCGCCGCGCCCGCGAGGTCTCCGATTCCTCGACCGGGCCGAGCGCCCAGGCGGTCACCCGCATGCGGTCGACCGCGGTCGGCCAGAAGGTGCGGACGGTCACCGCCGAGCCGTCGTTGATCACCAGGTTGGGGAACACCACCAGGTTGCGGTTGGTGTCGGCGACGCGGCGCGCGCGCTCCTCGCCCAGCCGGGCGACGAGCTCGGCCCGGATCGCCTCGATCTCGGGCCGCGCCGCCTCGCCGTAGAGCGGGATCCAGGCGGCGATCGGCCGGCCCCGGAAATTGACGTTGTCGACCACCGCGTGCCCGTTGCCGAGCGACTTGCCGACGCCGGGCGCCGGCATCATCAGCCCCCTCGGCAGGCGGACCTCGACGCCGGAATCCTTCATGTATTCGAGATAGGTCGAGTGGGTCGCGTGCAGGTGGTAATCGTCGAAGCTGTTCTCGACCAGCAGCTTCCAGTTGGCGCGGATATCGTATTCCTGCGTGCCGGAGACGATCTCGAGCCGCGCGCCCGGCGACTGGTCGACGACCAGGTCGAGATAGTCCTTCGCGCCCGCGAGATAGTCCGCCAGCGGCTCGGGATCGGCGCCGAAATGGGCGAACCAGAAGCCGCGATAGCACTCCAGCGCGGGCACTTCGGTCAGCGCGAAATCGGCCTTGTCGAACCCCTCGCCGTAGGATTCCTCGCCGGGCACGTGGGTCAGCGCCCCGCCATTGTCGTAGGTCCAGCCGTGATAAAGGCAGGTGAAGCGCGTCCGGTTGCCTTCGCGCTCGCGGCAGACCATGGTGCCGCGATGCCGGCATGTGTTGAGGAACGCGCGCGCCCCGCCCTTCGCGTCGCGCACGAAGAGGACGGGCCGCCCCGCCACCGACCGCGTGCGGAAATCGCCGCTGCCGGGGATCTCCGAATCGTGGCCGAGATAGATCCAGCACCGGCCGAAGATCCGCCGGTGCTCCGCCTCCAGGATTTCGGGGTCGACGAGAACCCGGCGGTTGAGCCGGAAACGCTCCTTGTGGGGCTCGTCGACGATGAAGGGCCGGTCCATTGCCGCCACTGATACCCGCGCCCGCCCCGCCCGTCCACCGCGTCCGGGGGGTTGAGGCGGCCGGTTCGCTCGACGCGGATCGGCGACGGGAGCACGCCCGTCCCGCCCCTCCGTCGTCATGCCGGGAACAAGTCCACTGTTGTCCGGTTAAGATTTCGGGGCCGGCTCCGCGCCCATGAGAGAGACCGTCCCCGTCCCCCGTTGTCGCCCCGGACTCGATCCGGGGTCCAGGCCTGCCCCGGACCCCGATCCGGGGGAAGCCGGGCGAGAGCGGTGCCTGTGGCCCTGGACCCCGGATCGAGTCCGGGGTGACAATCGGGGGAACAGGACGGCGGAAACGCTCGGGCCGTGAAGCCGCTGGGGCCGCGGGATTACGGCTTTATCGGGCTGCTCGCCGCGATCAGCCTGATCAACCCGCTGTCGATCCACTTCTATCTGCCGGCGCTTCCCGCCATCCAGGCCGCATTCCAGGTCACAGTGGCGACGGCGCAGTTCACCTTCAGCATCACCATGTTCACCCTCGCCGCGGTGACGCTGGCGATCGGTTCGTTGTCGGACGGGCTCGGACGCAAGCCGGTCCTGCTTGGCGGGATCGTCCTGTTCGTCGGGGGCTCGCTGATCTGCGCGGTCGCCGGGGGGATCGAGGCGCTGATCCTGGGCCGGCTGTTGCAGGCGGCGGGTGCGGCGAGCGGGCTGGTGCTCGCGCGCGCCATCGCGCGCGACGTGTACGGGCTCGAACGGCTGACCCAGATCATCGCCATCCTGACCATGGCCTACGTGATGGGACCGATGATTTCGCCACCGCTCGGCGGCGCCGTGGTGGACGGGCTGGGCTGGCGGTGGATCTTCTGGCTTGCCGCTTCCGCGGGCGCGCTGCTCGTCGTCTTCTCCGCCCTCCTGATCCCCGAGACCCGTTCCGCGGGGGCGAGGATCCAGGGCGCGCGGGCGATGCTCGGCGCCTATCGGCGGCTGTTCCGGATACCCCGCTTCTCGCTCTATGTGCTCCACACCGGCTTCGTCACGGGCGCGTTCTTCGCCGTCGCGGCCTCGTCGTCCTTCCTGATGACCGGGATGCTGGGCCGTCCGGCGGCGGAGTACGGGCTCTATTTCCTGTTCTTCCCGGCGGGCTACCTGCTGGGCAACCTCATCGCCGCCCGGATCGGGTTGCGGGTGCCCATCGACACGATGGTGCTGGCGGGCTCGATCCTCAACCTGGCCGGCGCGCTGGCTCTGGCGGCGGCGCTGTGGCTGGCGGCGCCGACGCCGCTCGGCATTTTCCTGCCCGGCTTCGTGGTCACGCTGAGCCAGGGGCTCGCGCTGCCGAGCGCGCAATCGGGCGCCATCGCCGTCGACAAGAACCTCGCCGGGACCGCGTCCGGCGTCGGGGTGTTCATGCAGATGTTCTTCGGCGCCGCCGCATCGCAGGCGACCGGGCTGCTCGCCGACGGCACCGCGACCCCGATGATCCTCGTCGTCCTGCCGCTCGCCGTCGCGGCGATGGCGGTCAGCCTCGCGCTCGGCCGGCTGAGCGCGGCGGGGCGGTAGAGCGGATGTCAGGTCAGGGGCTGCTAATGTTTCACGTGAAACAAAGGTCAGCAATGTTGACCTATGTTTCACGTGAAACATTGGTCCGATATGGGACTATTTTTCGTGTCCCCCGGGGACGCGGCGGCTCCCCCGTCCGCGCCGTCCGGGGGGTGCGGAACCGGCGGATATCCCCGCCGCGCCAGCGGGTTGGCGGGGATTGCTGCGGGACCGGTTCGGAAAACCGGCGCGGCCGCCCCGAAGGCGGGGTCGGGTCGCCGGACTGTCAACTGTGGTTGACACCGCCCCCGCCATGACCGGAACGACCGTCGGACGAGATGGGGTTAGACTGGTCTCGCAACAGGAAGTGAGGAGGGGTTGGGCGATGCGTTCGGTTGTCCGCCGGCTGGCTCGTCGAGCCGAGATCCTGACGGCGTTGGCGCTCGTCCTGGTGGCGAGCTGGGCGTTCGTCGCCTGGATCACGCTCGACATGTCGCACCCCCTCGTCCAGCTGACGATGCCCGTCGACACGGCATGGTCCTGGGCGACCGCGGTCGCCGTCGTCGTCATGTGGGCGGGGATGATGTTCGCGATGATGCTGCCCTCGGCCGCGCCGATGATCCTCGCATTCGATTCCGTCGAACGCGGTGATACCGGGGACGGGCGGGGAACGCCGCGGACGCTCGTCTTCGCCGGCGCCTATCTGCTCGTCTGGATCGGGTATTCCGCGCTCGCCGCCGGCGCGCAGTGGGGGCTTCAGGCGAGCGGCCTGCTGACGCCGATGATCGTCAGCAGCTCCGACCGGCTTACGGCCGGTTTGCTCGTCCTGGCGGGGCTCTACCAGCTGACGCCGTTGAAGCAGGCCTGCCTGCGGCATTGCCGGACGCCGCTCGCCTTTCTGATGGCGGAATGGCGCGACGGCATGCGCGGCGCCTTCGCGATGGGCCTGAAACACGGCCTCTACTGCGCGGGGTGCTGCTGGGCGCTGATGCTGCTGCTGTTCGTCGCGGGCGTCATGAACCCGGTCTGGATCGTCTTCCTGACCGTCGTGGTCGCGCTCGAGAAATGGCCGCGCCTGCCGATCTGGCTCATCCGGCTGACCGGCGCCGCGGCGATCGCCGCCGGCGCGGGGGTGCTGCTCTGACCGGCCGGGGACCTACGGTCCGGTCCAGTCGAACGGGATGTGCTTGGCGGAGTTGACGTCCCAGGAATACCGGAAGCCGAAGGCATCCACGCGACACACGGTCGACTTGCCCCAGGTGACCAGTTGCGGCCCGGGCCCGGTTTCCGATCCCGGCGCGTTGGCCATGCGCGGGTACTCGCCCGGATTGCTGGTCGGCCCCGTCAGGGCCTCCGCCCAAGCCGTCACCTTGCCCGCGATGTCGACGCCCCAGCGCGACTGGTCGGGCGCGATCTCGAAGGAGATCTTGGCGCGCTCGACGCCGACCACCTGGCGACCCTCTGCGAACATGGAGGCCACCTTGGCCATGAAGCCGCCGGCCCGGCCGCCGATGATCGCCGCCAGGGCGTCGGCCTGGGCGTCGTCGGCGCGCTCGTCGATGAAGATGCCGGCCTTGCCGCTCGCCTTGCCGGCCCACAAATCGCCTTCCCAGCGGCCGACCCGCACGAAGACGCGATCGTCGAGAGGGGTGTCCCCGTAATGCCCGCGCTTGACGTGCCAGAGGAGGACGCCCTCGCACCAGCCGTTGTCCGGCGCCTGCGCGAACGTGCACGGGCACGCGATGGCGCAGCTGCAATTGTCGAACCAGTCCCCCACGATGTGCCAATCGGGCGTGTCCGCCATGAGAGCCTCCGCATCCGTCGCCTTCGCCATGACGATAGCACGGGATCGAGCCGACGACACCCGACAAGCCGGGCGGGCGGGCCGTAGGCCGGACTTGCATGCCTACCCGTCATGGTCGGCGAAGGCCGACCATCCACGTTTTCCTTTCTTTTTTCTTTGCGTCCCGACGGCCAAAAAACTCGTGGATGGTCGGCCTTCGCCGACCATGACGGAAGGTGACGCTAACCGCCCGGCGTCGGCAGCGTGCCCTCGGGGAGCGATTCGACGTGGTCGACGATGGCGCCGGGTTTGGTGAACCAGATGCGGTCGGCGCGCGGGTGCTCGACGATGTATTTGAGGATCCGGCGGAGCTCCGCCATTCGATAGGGCTGGCCGAAAATGAAGGTGTGCAGCGACAGCGCGTAGACCAGCGGCTGCTGCTCGCACTGCTTCAGCATCTCGTCGATCTGGTCGGTCACCATCTCGGTGAGCTGGCGCGGCGTGTGGTGGCGGTTGAGAAGCGCCGGCGAATCGTTGAGCTCCACCGGGTAGGGCACCGACAGGATCGGCCCGAACTTCGTCTTCATCCACACCGGCTGGTCGTCGAGCGGCCAGTCGAGCACGTAGCGGTAGCCGGCCTCCTTGAGATGGTCGAGCGTCGCCCCGGTCTCGGATATCCACGGGCCGAGCCAGCCGCCGGGCTGCACCCCCTCCTTCTCGATCAACGTTTGCGTCGCCTCCTGGATGAGCACCCGCTCCTCGTCCTCCGACAGATCGCCCTGGCGCTCCGAGTTGGTGCGGCCGTGGCCGACCACCTCGTCGCCGCGCGCGCGGACGCGCTCCATGATCTGCGGCGCGTAGTCGTAGACCGCCGTGTTGACCAGGTGGCAGGCGGAAAGGCCGAACTCGTCGAACAGGTCGAACATGCGCCAGATGCCGACCCGGAGCCCGTAGTCGCGCCAAGCGTAGTTGCGGATGTCGGGCTGCGGCCCGGGAGCGGTCGGGGTGTGGCCCATCCCCTCGCCGTAGCTGAAATGCTCGATGTTGAGGCCGATATAGAAGGCGAGCCGCTTGCCGTCCGGCCAGTCGTATTGCGGGCGGTCGACGATCGCGGAGTAGTCGTAGCGGCCGTGCATGCGGATTTCCATGAAGTCCCCCGTCAGGCGATGCGCGGGCGACGGTACACCAGGGCTCAGGCCTCGGGAACCACCGCGGTCGCCTCGATCTCGACCCTGGCGCGGTCCTCCATCAGCGCCGAGACCTCGACTGCCGCCATCGCCGGGTAGTTGCGCCCGATCGTCGCCCGGTACGCCGCGCCGACCTCCGCGAGCTGGCCGAGATATTCGCGCTTGTCGGTGAAGTACATCGTCATCCGGACGATGTGCTCCGGCCCGGCGCCGGCCTCGTGCAGCACGGCGACGACGTTGATCAGGGCCTGGCGGAACTGGTCGGCGAAGACGTCGCTCTCGAAAACCTCGTCGGCGTTCCAGCCGACCTGCCCGGCGACGAACACCATCCGGCCGGACGCCGCGACGCCGTTCGAATAGCCCTTGGGCCGCTTCCAGCCCGGCGGTTGCAGGATCTCCATCGATTCCCCCTCGACGCTTGTCAGGATCGTATAAAATAGCCGAGGTCCAACGGTCGAGCCCCGCTATGCCCGAAACCCAGCCCGGCGACCGGCCGCTTGCCGGCCGCCACGCCCTGATTACCGGCGGCGGCCGGGGGATCGGCGCGGCGGTGGCCGATTCGCTCGCCCGGCTCGGCGCGGACCTCACCCTGGTCGGGCGCGACGCGGCGGTGCTCGAAGCCAAGGCCGCAAGCATCCGCGGGACCGCCCCGTGCGCGGTTTCCTGCATCGTCGGGGACGTGAACGACGAAGAGTCCATGCAGGCCGCATTCGATCGGGCGGGGCCGGTCTCGATCCTGGTCAACAACGCGGGGATAGCGGAGAGCGCACCCTTCGCGCGCATCGACGACGGCCACTGGGACAGGACGCTCGCGACCAACCTCACCGG
Source organism: Defluviicoccus sp. (assembly GCA_028820505.1). Classification (GTDB taxonomy): domain Bacteria; phylum Pseudomonadota; class Alphaproteobacteria; order MPNO01; family MPNO01; genus MPNO01. The sequence goes on along the minus strand of JAPPIT010000033.1, from coordinate 525 downwards.
CACCTTCCGCTGCATGCGGATCGCCTATCCCGCGATGGCGGAGGCCGGGTGGGGGCGGATCGTCAACGTCGCCTCGACCGCCGGGCTCAAGGGCTACGCCTACACCGTGGCCTATTGCGCGTCGAAGCACGGCGTGGTCGGGCTCACCCGCGCGCTCGCCATGGAGGCCGCGCGGACCGGGGTGACGGTGAACGCGGTCTGCCCGAGCTTTACCGATACCGACATGGCGACCCGGGCCATCGCCAACATCGTCGCCAAGACCGGGCGCGGCGAGGACGAAGCCCTGAAGGAGCTCGCCGGCATCAACCCGCAGGGGAGGCTGGTGCTCCCCGAAGAGGTGGCCGAGACCGTCGCCTGGCTCTGCCTCCCGTCCTCGGCCTCGATCAACGGGCAGGCCATCGCGATCGCCGGCGGCGAGGTGCAGTGATGGGGGCTTACAAAGAAAGGTTGGCGTTGGCCGCCTGCCTCCCGTCGTCATGCCCGGACTTGTTCCGGGCATCCACGTCCCTCCGCCGCCTCGCCCGC
>JAPPIT010000077.1 GCA_028820505.1 Defluviicoccus sp. | reverse complement strand
GCGCACCGCGATGCCGCAAGACGTGGATGCCCGGAACAAGTCCGGGCATGACGACGTATGGGGGAAAGGGTCAGTGTGAGGCGGGCAGGTCCCGCCTCTTCTCGGCGACGCGGAACTTCAGCTTCCCGGTCGGCTTCATCGACGGCAGCGGGCTGAACGGCAGCGCGTCGGCGTAGCGCGCGGGCATCACCTCGAGGGTGAAGTGGTGCGCGATCATCAGCACGTTGACCGCCAGCTGCAGATCCAGCCAGCGCGAGCCGAGGCATCTGTGCGTGCCGAGCCCGTAGGGCGCGTAGCCGGGGCCGTGATGCTCGTCGCGGGGCGGCGCGTAGCGGTCGATGTCGAACGAGAACGGGTCGGGGAAGATGTCTTCCATGTAGTGCGGGGCCGTCTGGGCGATGTAGACCCGCGATCCCACCGGGATCTCGTGGCCTTCCAGCACGAAGGAGTTCATCACGTCCCGCATCGACATCGGGACGATCGGGTACATCCGCAGGCATTCCATCAGGAAACGGTGCGTGACCCCCATCGAGTCCTGGTTGAAGTCCTCCGCGTCCGGATCGCCGTTCGCGAACAGGGCGTCGGCTTCGGCCCGGATTCTTTCGTAGAGCTCGGGCCGGGCCGCCATGGCGTAGACCGCGAAGCTCAGCGCGTCGCCGAGATAGACGCTGGCGACCAGCGCCGCGGACAGCGCGAAACGCAGGTTCGATTCCGGCACCAGCTGCGGATCGCTCGCGTGCAGGCTCAGCCAGTCGTCGGCGAGGGTGCGCGGGCACCCGGCGCGCTGGGCCGGCGTATGGACGGCCTGGACACGCTCCAGCAGCGTGTCGACGGCCCGCGCCCGGCGCCGCATCCCCGGCGTGTTCAGCATGAACCTGGGCAGGGCGTTGACGATATGGGTGGTCAGCGCCCGCTCCTTGAAGTCCATCAAATCGTCGATGATGTCCTGCGACTCGACGCTGAGGAAGAGCGGCGAGAGCTGGGCGTTGACCATTCGCCGGCACGCGCGCACGGGGAAGGTCTCCCCGACCGTCCAGCCCGCCATGTATTCGCGGGCGAGCCGGCACATATCGTCCAGCCGGCCCGCCAGCCGCGCGCGCGAATAGGCCGGGCCCATCGCCTTGCGAAGCCGGAAATGGTCGGCGCCGTCGAGCGAGGGCAGCACGCCGTGCGCGCCGTAGAGCTTCTCGAAGTCGGCGAAATAGCCCCCCGCCTTCAGGTGCATCCGCCCGTGCCGGTGCACCCATTCGTTGGCTCCCGGCCCGGCGAGGAAGGTCATCGGCTTGGCGAACGGAGGCCGGATGCGGAACACCGGGCCGTATTCCACGGTCAGGTCCGCGAAGAGGGCGGCGAGGTTGCCGCTGCGGACGTGCGGGCTCAGCGCCAGCCGGCGCAGCGGGACCGCGGGGATCGGCTTGTTCAGCGTCGAACGCCGGAGCAGCGGGCTGGCGATGTTGTGCTCGACCGCGGCGGCGATGGAGCGGCCGATCGTGTCCATCCGGCAGATGAGATCGATCCGCTCCTGGGTCTCGTCGTCGATATCGAACATGAAGCGGAAGACGTCGCACGTGTCGATCAGGCAGATGACGACGATGTCCCTGGGGCCGGGAATCTCGTCGGTGAAGAGCGCCTTGAGGACGCGCGTTTTCACGAACTGGCCGACGGTGCCTTCCTGCGCGCCGCCAGATAGCTCCTCGTGCCACGTCGCGGCGGCCAGCGTCCAGAAATCCCCGTCGTGATGCTCCAGGATGCCGACCTCGACCAGGCGGTCCAGCGTCCGGTCGACGATCGACTCCGACCGGCCGGCGAACCGTTCGATCCAGTAGACGGTGTCCCGCTGAACCGGGTCCCCGGCGATTTCCTCCAGGATGGGATCGAGCACGGCATCGCCGGTTTCTGCCGCGTCCACGAGGATCAGCGATTCGAGATCCGTGTCGACCCGCCGGAGCAGCGAGAGCTCCGCGAGCGCGGCGCCCACCACCGCGCAGTTCAGATCCCAGCCCGGCACCTGGTGGAAATAGCCGGTCTGCTCGTTGAGGAGCATCAGGATGAGCTCCTCGACCAGGCTCAGCTTTTGGGTCGTCGCGGCGCTGTCGGGCATCGGTTTCCCTGCGCTACCGTCCGCCGCGCGCGGCGCGGCGGGCACCCTCCCCTTTCGCGGCGCGGGTGCGGACTCTACCCCGCCTCCCGCTCCCCGTCACCCCATTCGGTGACTTCGCCGCGAGCGGCCCGGGATCGCCGCCTCTCCGGCGTATCCCTCTCAGTTGTGATAAGTATAGAAGCTGCCGCGGCGTCCGCGAATATTTCCGATGCACATGCCATCCTTTGACGAACCGGAAAAACGGTAGATGTCGATAAAACTGTCCAGATCCCTGTGGAACGCTTACCGGGGCGGGGACGTCAGGGGTCGCGTCGCGCGCTTCGGCGACCGGTTCGACGGGATGAGACGGGCCGATGCCGACGGTATCGATTACGACCACACGGAGACGGTGAACGATTACTACGATTTGTGCAGCGAGTTCATGCAGTTCGGGTGGAACGAGTCCCTGCACTTCGCGCCGTTGGCGCGCGGGGAATCGCTGGAGGAATCGCTCGCTCGCCATCAGCGCCTGATGATCGAAATGCTGGAACTGCGGGAGGGCATGACGGTCGCCGATATCGGCTGCGGCGTGGGCGGTCCCATGCGGCGGGTCGCCCGCGAAAGCGGCGCCAGGGTCGTCTGCATCAACAACAACGAACGGCAACTGGACGAGGCCCGGCGGCGGAACGTCGAGGCGGGGCTCGACGATATGGCGGAGTACGTCAAGTGCGACTTCATGGATATGGGCGCGATCGAGGCCGACTCGTTCGATGCGGGCTATGCGATGGAGTCGACCTGCCACGCGCCGGACAAGGAGCGCGCATTCGCCGAGATCCGGCGCGTGCTCAAGCCGGGCGCCCTGCTGTGGGGTCAGGAGATGTGCATGACGGAAAAGTTCGACCCCGGCGACAGCCTTCACCGCACCGTCAGGGACGCGCTCAGGCTGGGGATCGCCCTCAAGGAGATCGCCACGTTTTCGGAGGTGGATCGCGCGCTCGAAGCCGCGGGATTCGTCGTCGTCGAGGCGGCGGACAGGGACGACAGGGAAGGCGGCGGCATACCCTGGTATCGGCCGATGGAAAGCCGCAGCGGGACGCTGCGCAACGTATTCCGCAGGACGCCGCTGGGCCGCAGGGCGATAATCGCGGGTCTGCGGGTGGCGGAGGCGTTCCGTTTCTTTCCGAAGGGGTCCGCGGCCGTTGTCCGGTTGATGGACCGGACGGCCGACGCCTACGTCGCGGGCGGCAGGATGGGCATATTCACGCCGCTCTATTGTTTCCTCGCCCGCAAGCCCGGCTGAAGCGGCGCGATCGTCCGGCCGGCAACCGGCTCCGCCCGCCCGTCCGGATAGAACTGCGCGCACCAGCGCCGGTAGACGCCGATCTCCCCATCGGAACGGCAGAGCCAGGGGCGCGGGCGGTAGCGTTTGCGGCCCCAGATCGCGACGTCCTGCATGACGTCCCTTCCCTGGGCGGCGATGACGATCTTGTTCATCAGCCGGGTGCGCAGCCCGGGCGGAAGAAAGCGCATGCCGACGATGGGCCGCTTCGGTTTCCGCAGCAGCCGGATCCGGCTGACCAGCGTCATCTCGACGAGCTCGCCGTCCACCGGGGTCGCCAGCACCCAGAGGCGGGTGTCCATGCCGATCGAGTGCTCGCGCACCTCGACCAGCGAGTAGCCGAGCCCGTGCAGGCGGGTCACGGCGGAGACGTCCCAGGCGAAGATCCCGATCCCGGCGAGCGTCTGCGACCGCCTGAAGTCGAACGCGCTGGTGAGCCGGGCGCCGTCGACCTCGACCGGGCCGGCCCCGCTCACCGCGTCGTAGCCGTGCACGTAGCGGAGATGCGCGAGGTCGACCGAGTTCTCGGTGGTCTCCTGCGGATGGCCCGGGAACCGGACGCTCCAGAATTCCGGCGCGCCCCAGTCGTCGGCGGCCTCCGGCGCGGGCAGGTCCCACTGCGGCGCCCGCCCGCCGATGCCGTGCCAGGCGAAGACCAGCCCCTCGAACTCGCGGGTCGCCAGCAGGTCGAGCCGGGCGGATCTGGGCGGCGGCGCGTAGGGCGTCGCGACGCATTGGCCGGAGGCGTCGTATTCGTAGCCGTGGAACGGGCAAACGAGGCGGCCGTCGCGCACCCGCCCGCCGGTCTCGGGCCCGAGGTCGGAGCCGAGATGGGGGCACGCCGCGCCGGCCACGCAGAGCCGCCCCTCCCCGTCGCGCCAGGCGACGATGCGCCGGCCCAGCCAGGTCTTCCCGATAAGCGTCCGCCGCGCCAGCGCCGCCCGGCTCGCGACGAAGTACCAGCCCTCCGGAAACGGGTGGAGCGCAGCGTCGGGCTCGTAAAATTCGGTCATCGTCTTCGCCCGCGTCGCAGGCTATCGGGCACGGATGCGAATTGGAACCGGATTGTTCGGGGGCGCATCCATGCGGCGCGGCGTCCCCGTCCCCGCCGTTCCCCCGTCCTCACCGTCATGGTCGTCGCAGGCCGACCATGACGGATGAGAACGGACGAACCGGTTCCAACCGGGCGGGGCGCGCCCTAGGCTACGCCCGGGCCCGGGGGGGAGAGCAGCGCAATGCCGAGGCGGGTGGCGATCATCGGTGCGGGGGTGTCGGGGCTGGGCTGCGCGTGGGCGCTCGACAACCACCCCGACCGGTTCGATTTCCGCGTCTTCGAGGCGGCCGACCGCATCGGCGGCAACGCGGTCACCGCCGACATGGCGCAGGACGACGGCAGCGCGATCCCGTTCGACATCTCGGTCACCGCCTGCATCCCCTCGGTCTATCACCACATCCTCCTGCTGATGGAGCGGTACGGCATCGAGCTCGTGGATACGCGGTTCGACTACAGCGTGCGTTATCGCGGCGGGACTTACGCGCACGATTTCGACTCCGACATCCGGCGGCAATTGCAGCCGGAGATCGAGAAGTTCCGGAAGACGCTGGCGCGGCTGAAGCGGTTCGGCCGGCTCAACCGCACGCGGTCGAAGCTCCTCAACGCGCTCAACCCCTACAATTACGTGAGCATGGGGGCGGTGCTCAATTGCGGCCGGTTCTCGGGCGATTTCCGCTACAAGATCCTGAAGCCGATGTTCGTCAACTTCCTGATGGCGACCAACGTGTTCGACATGCCGGCGTCGCTGTTCGCGCGCTATCTCGAGTTCTTCGACATCGAGACCGCGACCCCGATGCAGACCTGGGGCGGCGGCACGCGGCGCATCTACGAGGCGCTGTCGGCGGGCTTCCGGGACAGGATTTACCTCTCCCGCCCGGTGCGGAAGGTCCACCGGCGCGCCGACGCGGTCGTCGTCGAGGACGAGGACGGCAACACCGAGTCCTTCGACGACGCGGTCTTCGCCTGCAACGCGAACCAGACGCTCGCGATGCTGGACGCGCCGACCCGGCTGGAGGCCTGGCTGCTGTCCTCGATCCGCTACGAGAGCGAGCTGCACAACCACACGATCGTGCACTGGGACGAGTCGGTCCTGCCGCGGAACGAGGTGCGGGCGCTGGAGACGCGCTCCAACCATATCGAGCAGTACGGCGCCCGGCCGGACAATTACGAGATCACCTACATCATGCACAACCAGCAGCCCTGGGCGAAGGGCTCGGACCGGCCCTGCCTGGTGACCTACAACCCGGCCGCCCCGATCGATGCGGCCAAGATCGTCATGCGGCACTGGTTCCAGCACATCGTCCACGACGTGCGCCACGTGGCGCTGACGGTGCACCTGTTCCGCCTCGTCCAGGGAAGGCGGCGGAGCTGGCACTGCGGCGCCCACACGCTGATCAACGCCCAGGAGACCTGCTTCGTCACCGGCCTCGCGACCGCGCGCCAGCTCGGCGCCGACTACCCGTTCGACGACGAGGAGGCGCGCAAGTGGTTCAACTTCTACGGCCGCATGATGTACGGCGGGCGGCTGCGGCGGGCGTGAGGGGGGCGGACTCCTCGCGTCTACCCGTCATGGTCGGCCTGCGCCGACCATGACGGTTGAGGAAACGGGACGCCGCCCCGCCTACCCCGCCGCCCGCGGCCGGATGGCGTCGAGCGCGGCGCCCTGCTCCCGCTCCGCGACCGCCAGCTCGTAGCGGTCCTGGAGGCTCGTCCAGCTCCGCGCATCGGTCTCGAAATAGCGCGCCAGCCGTAGCGCGGTCTCTGCCGTGATCCCACGCCGCCCCCGCACGATCTCGCCGATCCGCGCCGGTGTCACCCCGATCGCGGCCGCAAGCGCGGTGGCGGAGAGACCGAGCGGCTCCATGAAGTCGTGCTTCAGGACTTCGCCGGGGTGGACGGGGTCGAGGCGGGTCATGGCGGTGTCATCCGACATCACAGACTTGGTGCGCAGATCGCTCGCCGAAGCAGGTGCGCATTGGCCGCTCGCGTATACACGCTCCCCCTCGGGTCATCGATGAGCCGCTTGTTCTTGAAATCGGTCATGAGATCGGTGTCGTTCGTGTAGAGCAGGCGTGCGCCGCTAACACGGGCGAGGGCCATCACGTGGGGATCGTCCGATACTATCTGTCCGGCCAGCGCCGTTTCTTCTTCGTGAAGTCTTTCCGCTTTCACCTCGACTGCCCTGCCCGCTCGAACATATGTCAACAATCTCTCACGCGCTTTACGCCCGATTTCGCCGGCGAATTTTCCGCCCGTGGAGTAGACGATCCTGCCCTTCCTGTTTAGCCAATTGTGTATCGGAACGGTTTCTTCCGCTGGCGGCTCACGGAGAAACCTGCCGAATACACTGGCGTCAATGATGATGCACATGGACGGCGTAACTCAATCCGCGAAGCCGAGCAGTTGGTCCGATTCCCTGATGAAAAAGTCGCGATAGCCTTCGGGAACGCCCTCTAGGTCTCCGTTCCCGTCAAGGCCGATGTTGTGGATTTTGACGGCGTTGCGCTTGGGCGCGAAGTAAAGGATCGACACGTCATCGGGACTGAGCACTTGTTTCTTCACCAAGATCCGGATTCGGTCGATGATGTAATCGCTGTGAGTCTCGATCATGAAGTGATTGTGGTTTTTCTTGTAGGACGCGACGAACAGCGAGGCCAGTTCCGCCTGCGCGCGCGGATGCAGATGGACCTCCGGCTGCTGCAGCAACAAAACGCTGTGCGTTTGACTGCGCACATCGACGAGTATCGGCAGGCTCTGGCTCACGCCGTACCCGACATCCATGATATTCGCCTGCGGTCCGGTGCGAACCTTGACCTGCAACTGGAAAGGATCGCTCATCTGCCTTCCGTGACGTTTGACGGCGATGTCGGCAAACATTCCGGAGGCTTTCCCGAAGGTCACGAGATCGCCGTGAAGCTCGCCCCACTTGCCCTTGTCGGTCCGGTCCAGCCGCATCATCAGCATGGGAATATGCCCGCCTTCCGGAGACGCCGTTTCGCGCACGGGATCGTAGGTGCGTTTCGGTTTCGAGCGCAGCGGGGCGACCGGTATGGGTATCCGCAGCTGTTCGCTCCATAACATGAAAAACCGTTGCCGTTCGACGGACCCGTCGTCCAAGCCGATCGTTCCGGCCAGGTAATCGATCACCCGGTTCTCGTTTTCGGATTCGTCGGGATTTGGCTTTCTTCCGCGGCTCAGATAATTCAGCCAGTACATCCAATTCTCGTCGAATACATAATCGACTTCGGTCTCGAATTCCGCGGTTTTGAAAACCGTTCGTTCGGAATCGGCCGTGCGCCGTAGCGAGAACGCGTGGTTTCCGTACTCGCAATGCACGGAGGACATGGTCGGTTGGGCGCCGCCTTCCGAAAAACCGACCCGTGTAAGGAAGCGCTCCGAATCCGCCCGGGGACGCGAGGAAACCGAAAACCCGAGCGCGAACTCGTCGATACGCCCGAGCCGGCCGCGTCGCGATCGTACGATCTCGCGGAACGAGCCCATGGAAAACGGTTCCCGATTGAAATCGAGCCGATCGCCGGGAGTCCGACTGCCCGCAAGCAGTCGGTGCAGGACGTCGTAGCACCCGAGAAACGTCGTCTTGCCCGTGCTGTTCTCTCCAACGAGCAGGGTGATGGGCCGCAGGCGAGCGCGTTGCTCGCCGCGAAAGCATCGCACGTCCTCCAGCAGGAATTCGTCTGGCGCAATCACGGCATGCTCGTTGCGTCGGTATCGTGCGACAATTCCCCGTACAGGTAGCGGGGACGGTCCACGCCGGGGAACCGGCTTGCCGTGGCAAGCTATCCCCTTCCCCTTTTCTCCGCAAGCGCGGACGGCCTCGCGGCGCGCGCGGCGATGGGGTACAGATAGGCTTCCGCCACGGGACGGCAACCGGCCCGCCGAAGAACGCTCACGATGGACACCCGCACCCCGGAACAGCGCCGGCGCATCATGCAGTCGGTCGGGAGCAAGGACACCGGGCCCGAGCTCGTCGTCCGCCGGCTGCTGCACGGCATGGGCTACCGCTACCGGCTGCACCGGAAGGACCTGCCGGGCCGGCCGGACATCGCGCTCGGCCCCCGGCGCAAGGCGATCTTCGTCCACGGCTGCTTCTGGCACGGCCACGACTGCCCCAAGGGGCGCCTGCCCAGGTCCCGCCTCGATTACTGGCAACCCAAGGTTGACAAGAACCGCGAACGCGATAGAACGAAAGAGGAACAACTGAAATCGCTGGGGTGGCGCGTGCTGACGATCTGGCAATGCGAGACGAAGGACCTGGAGGCGCTGGCCGCGCGACTACAGGATTTTGTGGAGAACGACGAAATCCGATCGACATCTGGTAGGGATGCTGCTAGGATCGCGCGCGACGGCGGCGACAGCCGGGGTTCTGCGGCATGAGACCCATCGGTATCGACCTATTCGCCGGGGCCGGCGGGCTGAGCCTCGGGTTCGAGCAGGCCGGCTTCGACGTGGCCGCGGCGGTCGAGATCGACCCGGTGCATTGCGCCGTCCACAAGTTCAACTTCCCGAACGCGGCGATCCTCCCGCATCCGATCGAGACGCTTTCGGGCGACGACATCGCGAAGGCCGCGGGGCTCGACGGGCGCCCGGTCGACTGCGTGTTCGGCGGCGCGCCCTGCCAGGGCTTCTCGCTGATCGGCCACCGCGCGCTCGACGACCCGCGCAACCGCCTGGTCCGCGAATTCGTCCGCATCGTCGCCGAGCTCGACGCCCGCACCTTCGTGTTCGAGAACGTGAAGGGGCTCACGGTAGGGAGGCACCGCGGGTTCCTCGACGAGCTGGTGGAGGCGTTCGCCGAGGCCGGCTACGCGGTGCGGGTGCCCTGGCGGGTGCTGAATGCGGGCAATTTCGGGGTCCCGCAGCACCGCGAGCGCCTGATCCTGCTCGGCGCACGCAAGGGCGAGGCGCTGCCCGATTACCCGGAACCGGCGACGAACGTCCCGGGCGGACGGCGGCGGATCGGCAACCTGCCGGACGGGCCGACCTGCGGCGACGCGCTGGGCGACCTCCCCGACGCCGACGGGTTCGCGGCGCTGGCGGGCTCCGACTCGGTTCGGACCGACGATTTCGGCGAGCCCTCTTCCTACGCGGCCCGGCTGCGCTGCCTCGCCAACGACGCCTGGCATTGCGGCTATGCGCGCGATTGGGATCCCGGAAAACTCACGTCGAGCGCGCGGACCGCGCACACCGACATTTCGCGCCGCCGCTTCCGCGAGACCGCGCCCGGCGCGACGGAGCCGATCAGCCGGTTCTTCAAGCTCGCCGAGGAGGGCGTCAGCAACACGCTTCGCGCCGGCACCGACGGCGCGCGGGGCGCGTTCACCAGCCCGCGGCCGATCCATTACCGCTTCGAGCGCTGCGTGACCGTCCGCGAGATGGCCCGGCTGCACGGCTTCCCGGACTGGTTCCGCTTCAACGCGACCAAATGGCACGGCGCGCGCCAGATCGGCAATGCCGTCCCGCCGCCGCTCGCAAGGGCGATCGCCGGAAGCGTGACCGTCGCGCTCGGCACCGCGCCGATGCCGGCCGAGGGCGCGATGGCGCTCGGCGATCCCGCGCTGCTCGCCTTCGACCTCTCCGCCGCGGCCCGGCATTTCGGGATCGAACCGCCGCCCAGCCGCCGCGACCGGAAGAGCGGCGCCAGGAAGCGGAAGCAGGTGGATATCGAGCGGGAGCGGTTGGGTTTGCAGGTAGCGCATGGCTAGGCAACCCAGCAGATACAAAGCGCTTATCGAGAAGCTGTTTTTCGACCGTTACCTCGACGGGGCGACGGAGTTCGTATTCTATCGAAATGAGATCGAGCCGGCAGCCAAGGCCCTCGGCATCGAGTTGCCGGCCAATCTCGGCGACGTGATTTATTCCGTTCGATTTCGGACCCCCTTTCCGGAAAGCGTTCTGGCGACGCAACCGGAAGGATTGGAATGGGTGATCGAGCTCGCCGGAAGGGGGCGCTATCGCTTCAAACTTCTGACGATCAACAGGATCTTCCCGCGCGACGATCTGGTCGTCACCGACATACCCGACGCGACCCCGGAACTCATCCGGGCCTACGCGCTGGACGACGAGCAGGCCCTGTTGGCGATCGTCCGCTACAACCGCCTGATCGACACCTTCCTCGGACTGACGACCTACAGCCTCCAGAACCACCTCCGCACGACCGTCAAAGGCATGGGGCAGATAGAGATCGACGAACTCTATATCGGCCTCGACAAGCACGGCTGCCACTACGTCATCCCGGTCCAGGCCAAGGGGGGCACGGACCATATAGGCATCGTGCAAACCGCCCAGGACATCCGTTTCGCCGAACAGAAATTCCCCGGAATGCGTTGCCGCGCGATAGCCGCGCAGTTCATGAAGGACGGGGAGATCGCGCTGTTCGAACTGACGTTGAAGGACGACGAGGTGCGGGTGGTCGAGGAACGGCATTATCGGCTGGTGCCGGCGGACAGGTTGGATCGGGAGGCGATCTGCGCATACCGATAACGTGAAAATACTTACTATTTCACAGGGCCATCAACAACTTTACTTTGAGAGACCTGTCGGGGCCTTAAGGTTAATTTCCAGTTGCTCATACTTCAGATAGTTGATCGCCCTAAAATCTTCCTCATTTGCGGACGATACATGTCTCAGCAAGTCGATTTCCAATTTCTTATGATTAAAGTCACTAATGTAAGTCGTTCCGAATGAGCGCTGTTCTCTTTCCAATAGGCCTTGCCATCCCGCGCTTTCTATCTGCTCCAAAACAAATTTGCTAAGCCCAGGCCCCCAACAGAAATCCTTCAAAATTACATAACGCAAAGCTCGGACGGCGTTTCCAAGAGGATTGGCGTTGGGCAGTAAATTAACGTCCAATATGCGCTTTTTCAATTTCTCGAAATACTCGTTTCTTGCTATCAATTCTTTGGCAGCAATATCATAAATGACCGCGTCGCAATTAAAGAACGTAGCGCCAAGCAAATCAGAAAATTCCAGAACTTGGACATGTCCGGCCCTGTGTGCCCATGTTTGCTGCAATGCCCAGACATCCACTTTCCAATGGTATCCTTCGAGGGAATAACCGCCAAATCGATTCTGGACTGCATTCCTAGAGCGCATAAACTCTTCAAACTTAGATATATCAAATGGCTTAACTACAATATCGACATCTGAGTTGAATTCCCCATTACCATACATAGCCACATCCCGGATTATACCTCCAATAAGCACGATGGGGCCGAGGTCTTGCAGCACGCTTACCGTGTGTTGTACTTCCTTTCGTCGTCGCCACCTAGTTGAAAGGAAATACTCTAAACGACGTTTAGTCGGTTGGTGCATTGGCCTAAGACGTTTGTGGGCGTCGTAGTTTTATATCCTTACGCAAGTCCATACAGAACTGATCTGTCATTCCTGAAATCATATCCGTCAGAAGCTGTAATTCCCTATATCGTATCGGTAAGGATGGAGTGCTATGATATGATTCTACTTTCCCTTCGAATACACGACGATAGTTCCGAGATATACGGCTGTAAATATATGCCGAAAAAGGAGACGAGCGAGGGCTTTCTAGATCTTCATATATTTCTCTTTCTGAGATTCCTATCCATAAGAAATCAAGTAGATCGCAAATAATATTGTAGCCTTCCAATTCGATCTCACGAACAGACTGGTCGGCGTAAGCATGGGTCCGATCAAATACCCTTAGTGAATGACAAAATTTCGCACAGTGGGACTCTTTCAACAGTTGAGAATCAAACGTGCCCTTCATGATCGACTTATAGTTTTTAAAAAAAGCTTCAACCGTAGCAGCAACTAACGCATGTATTGCATGAACTCGGAATTTTTGCATCGCAACGTTATTTCGTTCGCCAGGAACAATTCTGAGGTTGTCCAGCTGTTTGTACTCCTCATCTAAGACCTTGCAAAGGTAATCTAAGGTCTCATCGGTTTCCGATTGACGCAGCCACGCGACCAAGTCATTGAAAGAAACAAGTTTCTTCTTCACAGCATCCTCTGCATCGATGACCAAATAAGCCATGTCATCGCACGCTTCCATAATCAGGGCAAGCGGATGGCGAGCTTCATTTTCCAGACCTGTTTCCTGCCTCAACCTTTCTGCAATGTAACATTCTGAAGTGAAGTATCCAATTTTCTTTTTTGCCTGGACTTTATCATCGAGTTCATTTGATTTTGCGACATATTTCATTAAGGATGCCAAAGTCGCCATCGTTAAGTTCAATCCTAAATCATCTCCAATCACTTGAAGCTTGGTTAGAACCCGCAAGGATTGAGCATTTCCTTCGAAGTGTAGAAAGTCATTTTTATGTTGATCAGTGAGTTCGAAGAGATCCCTGTTGATTTCGTCAGAGTAATGCCATTGGACGTCAAATAGATTTTGTGCGTTTTGTAAAAACCAAGATCGAATTGCAGCTTCACCTTGATGGCCGAATGGAGGATTGCCGATATCATGGGCGAGCCCGGCAGCCGCCAGTGTGGCGGGGATAATCCGTATTGAATCTTTTGGAAGTTTCCTTTTCATTCTAACAGCAATTTCAAGTCCAATAGAGCGGGCGAGGTTTGATACCTCGTACGAATGCGTTAGCCGATTATGGATACTCTCGATGCTTTCGAGTGGGAATACCTGTGTTTTGTCGCCCATATGGCGAAGTGGAGTTGAAAATAGGATTCTATCGTTATCACGTTCTGCGGGTAAACGAAATTCTCGGTCGATGTAGGAAGGTTTATCCGGAAGTCCCTTTACTTTTGGTCTACCGTATAGTTCTGAAAAGCGGCTTTTATTTAAGAGTTTGGTCCAATCAAGCATTTGTTATCTGTTCCTTTCCCAGCAGAATGTTAGATGCATATAGCTGTATTCCACTCGTTGCTACCACCCTCCCCCTTCAACACTCCCGCGAAGTCACCCCGCCCGTCCTCCTAATACACCCCCTCGCTCAGCCGCTTCACCATGTCGTCGAACTGCTCCAGCGTGGTGTAGCGGATCGTCAGGTCGCCTTCCTCGTCGCCGCGCGGGGTGATCGTGACCCTGACGCCGAGCATGCGGAACAGGCGGCGCTCGATCTCCAGGATGTCGTGCGATTTCTCGGTCCTCGGGCGCGGGCCGCGGCGCTTCTTCGGCGCGGTCTCGCCGGCGATCAGCCGCTCGGTCTCGCGCACGGTGAGGTTGCGCCGCACGATCTGCATCGCCATCGCCGCCGGGTCCGGCGCGTTGAGGAGCGCGCGGCCGTGCCCGGCCGAGAGCCCGCCGCCGTTCAAGAGCAGCTTGACCGCGTCCGGCAGATGGAGCAGGCGGAGCGCGTTGGCGATGTGGCTCCGGCTCTTGCCGAGCGCGCGCGAGAGCTCGTCCTGGGTGCGGTCGAACTCCTGGGTCAGCCGGCGGTAGCCCTCGGCCTCCTCGACCGGGGTGAGGTCCTGGCGCTGGATGTTCTCGATCAGCGCGACCTCGAGCGCGGCCGCGTCCGAGAGCTCCTGGACGAGCACCGGCACCTCGTGGAGCCCCGCCGCCTGGGCCGCGCGCCAGCGGCGCTCGCCGGCGACGATCTGGTAGCGCCCCGCCTCGCCCGGGTCGGCGCGGACGATCAGCGGCTGGATCACGCCGCGCTCCCGGACCGAGTCGATCAGCGCCGCCATCGCCTTGTCCTCGAAGGTCTCGCGCGGCTGGAACGGGCCCGGCGCGAGGTCGGAGACCGGGAGCGTCGCCGCGCCCCTGCCGCCGCCGGCGCCCTGCGCGGGCCCGGCCGGCGGCTCGTTGTCCTCGAACAGCGCCTCGAGCCCGCGGCCGAGCTTCGATCTGGGGTCTTCGGTCATGCGGCCTCTCCCTGTTCGCGCCTCAGAATCTCGCCCGCGAGGCGCATATAGGCGCGCGCGCCCGGGCAGCGGTGGTCGTAGAGCAGCACCGGCTTGCCGTGCGACGGCGCCTCGGACACGCGGACGTTGCGCGGGATCACGGTGTCGTAGACCTTGTCGCGGAAGAACCCGCGCACGTCGTCCGCGACCAGCGCGCTCAGCCGGTTGCGCCGGTCGTACATGGTAAGGACGATGCCCTGTATCTGCAACTGGGGGTTGTAGTTGGCGCGGACGCGCTCGACGGTCCGCACCAGCTGGCTCAGCCCCTCCAGCGCCAGGAACTCGCATTGCAGCGGCACCAGGACCCGGCCGGCGGCGGCGAGGGCATTCAGCGTGAGCAGGCCCAGCGCCGGCGGGCAGTCGATGAAGATATAGTCCGCCGCCGCCGCCCCCTCGCCCCCGCCTTCCAGCGCGTCGCGCAGGCGCCAGGCGCGGCGGTGCGCGGCGGCGAGCTCGATCTCGGCGCCCGAGAGGTCGGCGGTCGCGGGGACGATGCGGAGCCCCGGGATCTCGGTCCCGCGCGCGACGTCGGCGATCGCCGCGCGCCCGGCGAGCACGTCGTAGCTCCCCGCATTCCGGTCGGCGCGGGCGATGCCGAGACCGGTGGACGCGTTCCCCTGCGGGTCGAGGTCGATCACCAGCACGCGCTTCCTGACCGCGGCCAGCGCGGCGGCGAGGTTGATCGCGGTGGTGGTCTTGCCGACGCCGCCCTTCTGGTTGGCGACCGCGACGACGCCGGTCCGTCCCTGGGTCGTGCTGTCGCCTGTCATGCGGTGCGATCGGTCCCGGCGAAGCGCTCGACGATGAGGATCCGCGCCGCGGGCTCGGTCGCGCTCGGCGCGCAGCGGACCGAGATATGCCACGCCGCCGCCGACTCGGTCAATTCCCCGCGCCAGCGCGCGCCCTTGGGGAAGATGCAGAGGGGCGGGTCGTCCGGCGTCAGCGCGCAGAACGGCGCGGCGTATTCGAGCAGGCGCGGCAGCGGGGCGAGCGCGCGCGCGGTCACGACGTCGACCGGCCAGGGGTCGAGGTCCTCGATGCGCGCGCGGCGGATCTCGCAGGGCGCGCCCGTCACCCGCACGGCCTCGGCGAGGAAGGCGGCCTTGGCGGCGTCGGATTCGACCAGCGCCGTCTCCGCCCCGGTCAGGATCGCCAGCACCAGCCCCGGCAGCCCGGCGCCCGAGCCGAGATCGACGATGCGCCGCGTTCCCGCCGGCAGGTGCGCGGCGAGCTGGCCCGAGTCCAGGATGTGCCGGCGCCAGACGTCGGCGAGGGTGCCGCGCCCGACCAGGTTGCGCCGCCGCTGCCAGCGCTTCAGCAGGTCGACATAGGTTTCGAGCCGGCCCAATGTTTCACGTGAAACATTAAGCGCCTTCGCGCAGGCCTCAGGCGTGAGCGGGGGCGCGCCGGACATGACGCAGGAGCGCGGTGACCGCGGCCGGGGTGATGCCCGGGATGCGCGCCGCCTGGCCGACGGTGCCGGGGCGCGCGCGGTCGAGCTTCTCCACCGCCTCGCCCGACAGCCCGCCGATCGCCCGATAATCGAGCGCGGAGGGGAGCGCGAGACGTTCGTCCCGGCGGAACATCTCGATATCCGCCGCCTGGCGGTCGAGATAGCCGGCGTAGCGGCACTCGATCGCGACCTGCTCGGCGGCGTCGGGCGCGATCCGGGCGAGCTCGGGCCAGACCGCGGCGAGCCGGGCCATGTCGATATCGGGATAGGAGAGCAGCCGGGCCGCGGTCCGCCGCTCCCCGTCCTGCGCCACATGGATGCCGTGCCGGGCGAGCTCGGACGGCGAGGCTTCGAGCGCGGCCACCAGCGCACTCGCGTCCCCGATCCGCCGCGCCTTGGCTTCGAACGCCCGCGCCCGGTCCGCGCCCACGCAGCCCACCGCGATCCCCTTCGGCGTCAGGCGGCGGTCGGCGTTGTCGGCGCGCAGCAGAAGGCGGTACTCCGCCCGCGAGGTGAACATGCGGTAGGGCTCGGGCGCGCCCTGGGTCACGAGGTCGTCGATCATCACCCCGATATAGCCGTCCGCCCGGTCGGGCACGAAGCGCGCCTCCCCGCCCCCCGCCAAGAGCGCCGCGTTGACGCCCGCGACCAGCCCCTGCGCCGCGGCCTCCTCGTAGCCCGTGGTGCCGTTGATCTGGCCGGCGTGGAAGAGCCCGGGGATGCGGCGGGTCTCCAAGGTCGGCTCCAGCTCGCGCGGGTCGATGAAGTCGTACTCGACCGCGTAGCCCGGGCGCAGGATCCGGCAGCGCTCGAGCCCCCCGATCGCGCGGACGAAACGGTCCTGCGTCTCGGCCGGCAGCGAGGTCGAGATGCCGTTGGGATAGACCGTGTCGTCGTCCAGACCCTCGGGCTCGAGGAAGATCCGGTGGCGGTCGCGGTCGGGGAAGCGCACCACCTTGTCCTCGATCGAGGGGCAGTAGCGCGGCCCCGGCCCCGCGATCCGCCCGGAATAGATCGGCGAGCGGTGGAGGTTGTCGCGGATCGCGGCGTGCGCTTCCGCGCTGGTCCAGGCGATGTGGCAGTCGATCTGGGGGGTCGTTATCCGCTCGGTCAGGGTCGAGAACGGCACCGGCGGGTCGTCGCCCTGCTGGCGTTCGAGCCCGTCCCAGTCGACGGTGCGCCCGTCGATCCGGGGCGGCGTGCCGGTCTTGAGCCGGCCCATGGCGAAGCCCGCGCGTTCCAGCGTCCGGGCGAGCGCGACCGAGGGCGCGTCCCCCACCCGGCCGGCCGGGCGGCTGTCGGCGCCGATATGGATGACGCCCCGCAGGAACGTGCCGGTCGTCAGCACGACGGCGCGGGCCGGGATCGCCTCGCCCGCCTCGGTCAGCACGCCGGCCGCGCGGCCCTCGCGATCGCGCAGGATATCCGCCACCGAGCCCTCGACGAGGTCGAGCCCCGGGACGGCGTCCAGAGCCGCCCGCATCGCCCGGCGGTAGAGCGCCCGGTCGGCCTGCGCCCGCGGCCCCCGCACCGCCGGGCCCTTGCGCCGGTTGAGCACGCGAAACTGGATCCCGGCGCGGTCGATGGCGCGGCCCATGACCCCGTCGAGCGCGTCGACCTCGCGCACGAGGTGGCCCTTGCCGAGCCCGCCGATCGCCGGGTTGCAGGACATCTCGCCGATCCGGTCGAGCCGCTGGGTGACCAGCGCGGTGCGTGCGCCCATGCGCGCCGCCGCCGCCGCCGCCTCCGACCCGGCATGCCCGCCGCCCACCACGATGACGTCGTAGCCCTTCATGGCGGGCAAGTTAGGGCGCACGGCCCGGAATGTCACCCGCCGGGGCGATCCTAATGTTTCACGTGAAACATAGGTCAGCATTGTTGACCAATGTTTCACGTGAAACAAAGGACAGCATGGTTGACCTATGTTTCACGTGAAACATTAGGATCGCGGTCATGGGGCCGCGCGGGCCAGCGACTGGACGAACCCGATGCCCGGGATTCGGGCCCGGCTCAGCCGCTCGTCGCCGGTGACGAACAGGTCGACCCCGGCGGCGGCGGCGCAGGCGAGCTGGACCGCGTCCGCCGGCCCGACCGCGCCGTCGCGCCGGATTTCGGCGAAGCGGAGCGCGGCGCGGCGGTCGAATGGGAGCACCGTCGCCGCCGCCTGGACCGCCCGCTCGACCCGCCGCCCGAGCGCCGCGTCGCCGTCGGCCCGCGCGAGCAACTCGCCGAGGGTGAGGGTCGAGGTCAGCAGCGCGTCGCCCCGCTCCAGCATCCATTCGCGCAGCGCCCGCGCCCGGTCCGCCCGGACGCCGGACTCCTCGACGAGGTAGAGGAAGAGGTGGGTGTCCCAGAAGATCCGGCTCACGGCGCCCCCCGCCGCAGCCGGGCGAGCCAGGCGTCGGGGTCCCCGCCCGCCGGCGCCCGCCCCGCGCCCCGGAGCGCGAGGATCGGATCGGCCTCCGCGGCGGGCGCGCCCGCATAGTCCCGCCGGTACCAGTCGATCAGCCCGCGATAGGGCGCCGGCACCGCGCGCGGCTCGGGCACGGCCTTGCCGGCGGCGCGCAGCGGGTGGCAGGGATCGCCCGGGCGGAACAGCCGCCGCCGCCCCTTCGAGGTCTCGACCAGCATCCGGTAGCGCCCCGGGTTGGGCGGCCGGTTGGCGACGCAGTGGAGATAGGCGTGGCTCTGCACTCCCGGCCGCACCGCCGCCGCCCCGGTGACTCGTTCCTCCGCCGCGCGGCGGACGATCTCGCCGACGGCGAAGTCCTCGCGGTCGGGGTAGCGCCGGTGGAGGAGCGCGGCGGCGATCCAGACCTCGTCGGCGACGCGGATGAGGGGCATGGGGCGGGCTCCAAAGGATTAAGTATTTTACTTAGTAAATTTTCTTCGACCTTGCAACAACGTATTTTACCCTGCGCAGGAATCGCCATGCGGGTTGAGTAGCGCCAAGAAAACGCGAACCTGCGTGGAACGGAAGACCTGACGATTGCGTGAATCTCTTGTGTCCACGGCCGAATATTTCTATCTGTGCCCGGTCGATAAGTTTGAATCATGCCGTGAGCACTATCGAGATCCCCAATGATCGACCCTCCGACCATGAGTCAGTTGAAGGATGCCGTCGCCGACTGCATCGACACCGACCGGAGCATCCTCGACAAGCTCCGCGAGGAAATCCGCCCCCTGCGCGGATCGACGCGCGAGATCCGGCCGCGAACGACCACGTCCATTTCCATCGTCGGAACCGACGGCGGGAACAACCAGCTCCATTTCGATCCGTTCCTGATCCAACTGGTGAGGGTCGTCGACAGCAGCAACAACGAATACTGCCTGGAAGCGGTCTCTCCGACGACGCCCATCGGGAAACTCGACGCCCGCCAGTTCGCCGGCGACGGTTCCCCCAAGACCGCCCTCGGAGAAATGATGTCCTTCCTCGGCGTCGACACGCTGCCGGCGCTTTCCCACATGATCCGGCCGAACGAGGCCGGCAGACCGGTTTCTCCGAGCTGGGTCCAGGTTTATCGCGAGCTCGTGGAGTGGGCGATCCTGTTCGCGCTCCTGAAAAAGGACTTCGGTACTGACACCCTGATCGTGTGCGACGGTCTGCTGCGCAGCAAGGTCTTCGCCACGGACCTGTTTCAGCGGCTGCTGCGCGCGATGAAGGCGCGAATCGACGAGCAATGGGAAAGAACCCGCCGCAGGATCTACCTGGCCGGCGTTGCCAAACGCAGCAAGGTCCTGTCGCGATACCGCCTCGCGATGGCGCTCGAAGGCGTCCTGCAGACCGACTATCCGGCTTACGTCGAAGTCCCGCGCGAGGTGGAGGAACGCGCTTACGTCTGGGAGGAATTCGCCCGCGGCGACGACCGGGCCGACGAGGACGGGGAGATAAACAAGTTCGTGGGCGGCAAGATGTTTTTGGTGAAGTTCGGGCGCCGCGGGCACGATCCGGTCTGGCCGGTCGACATCTTCGTCCCGCAGAAAGAGCACGCTCAGGCGATCCTTGGGTCGATGCTGGCGGACACGGTCAACGGGTTCCCGGTGCCGCATTATCCCGCCTGCCTGCAAAAGGCACACGAAAACGCGGCGCTCGTTGATTTCGACTTCGACATCCTCCAGGACTTCATCTTCGAGGGCGTCCGGGCGAGCCTCATGGAGGAAGCCTCGACGCTCGATATTTTTCAGCTCCAGGACGCCGACCCCGCGCAAAGACGATACGGCTAGGGTTCCGATATGACCGAAAGCATCAAGCTGTTCCCCCAAGACAGGGTGGTGGGGATATTCCGAGGGTTCCAGCACGGCGGCCTGGAATTTCACGCGGACCTGGTGCTTCCGTACCGGAACGACTTCCAGAACGCGCCCATGCACGGGCAGTTCCTCCTGGTGCGGCTCGAATCGCCGGACGAGGCGGTGCTCGGTCGTATCGCGTCGTTTTCGTCCGAAGGCAAACTCTCCTTCGGCTCGGGCGAAGAGTTCAACATCCGGGCGATGCAGGAGGACCGGCCCATCCCCGAGGATCTGCGGGAGCAATACCTGAAATACCGGGTCAACATCCGGGTGCTCGGCGTGCTGCGCAACAACGGTGCGGGCCTGACTTTCGTGCCGTCGCATCGGCGCCTTCCGCATGTGGGGAGCCAGGTCGCCTTTCCCTCCGCCGCCGTGCTGGCGGAAATTTCCGGCCACAATGTCGACGGCGCGCCGATCGGACATCTGGCGTTCGGCGAATACATTTATGCCTCCGGAAACGCCGATTTCGAGACCGACGACTGGATGCAGATCCGCGAGCCGGAAATCCTGGTCCGGTTCCCGCTGGGATCGCTGGTCTCCCGCCGCAGCTTTGTGTTCGCCCGCGCCGGTTTCGGCAAGTCCAACCTGAACAAACTGTTGTTCAGCCACCTTTACGCCACCACCCCGCATGTCGAAAAACGCGGCGACCGCAAGGTGCCGGTGGGCACGGTGATTTTCGATCCCGATGGCGAGTATTTCTGGCCCGACGACAGGGGTCGGCCCGGTTTGTGCGACGTGCCGGACCTCGAAGACAAGTTCGTCGTATTCACGGAGCGCAGTAACCCGAGCCCGTTTTATCAATCTTTCGTGGCTGGAGGAATTCGCCTCGACATCCGGCGCCTTCGACCGAGCGACGTTATCGCCATAGCGCTGAGTCCGGAAAGGCAGGAGCAACAGAACGTTCGAAAACTGCGGGGCCTGCCGCGGGACAGGTGGGAATCGCTGGTCAATCTCATCGACGAGGGCGGAAATGCCGCGTCGCTTGACGAAATATGCCGGCTGCTGGACCTCCATCCGCAGCGCCAGGAGGCCGAGGCGCTCGCCGCCCGCGGCAATATGACAGCCATCGTGCGGATGCTGCACGACAAAAGCAGCCAGTTGATGGATATGCTCATCCGCGCGCTCTCCGAAGGGAAACTTTGCGTGGTCGACGTCTCCCAGATGCGGGGCGGGCAATCGCTGATCCTGTCGGGGCTGATCCTTCGGAGGATATTCGACCGCAACCAGCAGGAATTCACCGCCGCGGAACCCAAGACCATCCCGACCATCGCGGTCGTCGAGGAAGCCCAGTCCGTGCTCAACGAGGGCGCCGCGGCCGCCGAGCCCTACATCGCATGGGTGAAGGAGGGCCGGAAATACGATCTCGGAGCGCTGCTGATCACGCAGCAGCCGGGCAGCATTCCGGTCGAAATCCTGAGCCAGGGCGACAACTGGTTTATCTTCCATTTGCTTGCGGCGGCCGATCTCACCTCGCTCAAACGGGCGAACGCCCATTTCAGCGATGACCTGCTGAGCTCGTTGCTGAACGAGCCCATTCCGGGCCAGGGCGTCTTCTGGAGTTCGGTCGAAGGCAAACCCTATCCCGTAAGCATCCGCGCGCTGTCGTTCGAGCGCCTGTTTCCAATGCGCGATCCCGATTACAACATGCCGCCGGGCAACACCTATGCGCATACGCTCCGCGGCACTCTTAGACACGACGCGCCGGCTAGCCACCGCGACGTTGTATCCGGCGCGGTGGCGGCGTCTCGGTCGGAACCCGAAGAGCAGCCTGAGCCCGTCGATGTAATGGGTGAGATCGAGGCACGGGCAATCGAGAAGCTTGAGTCCGACGCACGGTTGATGAACAGGCTGAAATCGACCGAAGGCGCGGCATGGGGAACGGTCAAGGCCTTTTTCCTAGAGCAGCTGCCCGAGCATCTAGACGACCGAGACGACATTGCCTATCGACTGGTAGCAAAGGCGATGAACAAAAACTTTGGCGTTCAAGATCAAGGATGGGAGTCGTTCAAGAATCCCAATAACGCCACATATATCCGCAAGAAAGCCTGATCGAACATGGATTTATGCGGTACGAGCACTGCGTTAAACTCCATTTGCCCCTACTTTACGATGTTTCCGCTCGGCTTTCCGCTGCGCATTCTTCAAAAGCGGGCAAAGCGCGGCGACTCCGTGCTCGATCCGTTCTGCGGGCGCGGGACGACCAATTTTGCGGCTCGTTTATTGGGACTCGGCTCGTTGGGCGTGGACACGAGCCCCGTGGCGACGGCGATAACCTCGGCAAAGCTCGCCACTGTCGGCGTGTCGGATATAATGTCTGAAGCACGGGTAATTCTGATCCAGACCGAGGCGACCGACATTCCGAAGGCGGAGTTCTGGGAATGGGCTTATCATCCTGAAGTACTCCACCGGATTTGCCAGTTCAGGACGGCCTTCATGCGCGATTGTTCTTCAAGTGCCCGTGTTGCCTTGAGGGGCATTATATTAGGTGCGTTACACGGTCCCCGACAAAAGACATTTCAAAGCTACCTTTCGAATCAGAGCCCGCGGACCTACGCGCCGAAACCGTCTTATGCGACCCGTTACTGGCGCCGTCACGACTACCGTCCCGCCAAAGTCGATATGCTCGATATCGTGGCGCGACGGGCAAATCGGTATTACGGGTCTCTGCCGGACGGAACGGGCGAAGTTCGCCTCGGCGATAGCCGCGTGCCGAGCAGCCTGACACCCGACAAAAACGATCCGTTTTTCTCCTGGGTAATAACGTCGCCGCCATACTATGGCATGCGCACCTATATCCCCGATCAATGGCTGCGCCATTGGTTTCTCGGGGGTCCGGACCGGGTGGACTATACGAGCGAAGGTCAACTGCTTCATTCGAGTCCCGACGAATTCGTGCAGGACTTGCGCACGGTATGGGACAATGTGGCTGAGGCCTCGGCCCCGGACGCCACGATGATCGTTCGTTTCGGCGGTATTGCCGCCCGGCAGGTACGTCCCCTGGAATTGGCGAAGGCATCGTTTCGGAACAGCGCGTGGCGCCTCAAGACGATAATACGCGCCGGCTCGGCCCGCGAAGGGAAAAGGCAGGCCGACGCCTTCTTACGCAACAGAACCGATCCGGTCGTCGAATTCGATCTCTGGGCCAAGTTGGAGTAAGTAAAAGCCCGCGCAGGAAGATCGGCGGATCGCGACCTCACTTTCCCCGCCCGCCGACTGGCTGAAGGAGAACGACCGATGGCGACCCTGACGATCCGGCTTCCCGATGCGCAGCGCGACCGGCTCGCGGCGATGGCGGCGCGGCGCGGCGTCAGCCTCAACAAGCTGATGCAGGAGCTCGCCGTCCGCGCGCTCGCCGAGCACGACACGGAGATGCGCTTCCGCGTCCGCGCCGCCCGGGGCGACGCGGCGCGGGGGCTCGAGGTTCTCGACGGGCTCGACCGCCGGCACGGGCAGGCAGGGGATCGTTGAGGGCACTCCGGTCGAAATCGGGCCGGGGCCGACCCGGCCGAGGCCCTCCTACGCCCGCAACAACCGCCGCTCCAGCAACGACCGCATGTCGCGCCGCCCGTCCACGACGACGAGCACGTAGACCGTTTCCCCGATGACCCGGTAGATAATGCGGTACGGCCTGAAGAAGACCTCGCGGTACTCCCGGATCCCGATGTCCAGCAGTTCCCCCGGATAGCGCCCGCGGTCCGGGTGCTCGGACAGGCCCCGGAAAGCCTCCTCGATCCGGTCCAGCACGTCGTCCGCCCGGGCCGGCGACTCGCGGGCGTCGATCCAGTCGCGGATCTCCTCCAGGTCGCGGACCGCGTCGTCGGTCAGCAGAACCCGGAAGGCCATCAGCGCTCCCGCAGCCGCGCGATCGCCTCCGCCGCCGGTGTCGTCTGCCCGGCGTCGATCTGCCGGTTGCCCAGGGCGAGCATCTTGAGCAGCGCCATCGTCTCCTGGGTCTTCTCGAAACTGTCGATGTCCTGCAGGACCGCCCTGGCTTCGCCGTTCCGGGTGATGACCAGGGGCCCTCCCCGGTCGCCGAGCGTGCGCACGATCTCCGAGGCGTGGGCCTTGAGATAGCTGATCGGCTTGACCCGGTCGGACAGCTTCATGGGCCCCCTCCGTTCCGCTCCGAATTTAGTTCGTATAACGGTCCGGCCGCAAGGGCGGACGGGGTGGAGACGCGCCGAGAGGGCGGGGGCGCGCGCCCGTCCGTCATGGTCGGCGCAGGCCGGCCATCCACGAGTTTTTGCGGCGCTGGAAACAAAAAACAACCTGCTTATCCTTGAAGTTCCACCGTTGGGAGTGTATGTTCCGGTTATGTTCT
>JAPPIT010000220.1 GCA_028820505.1 Defluviicoccus sp. | reverse complement strand
AGCGTGCCATTGAGCGGATAACCATCTCCACGGTCTGGCGGAACGCTTACCGGGACCCGAAGGGTTGCCGGGGGCCGCTTGTGCCCGCGCCGACACGAATGACCTGACGCTGGAACGAATCCGCTTACAGTACGCTTACATCGGCCCGGTGCCGTCTTGCGCGTTCCGGGTCGATGCGATGCCTCAAGATACTGATAAACCGTCAGAAAACGCCACCTCTCAGGGTAGATTCCGCATCGGCGTGGACGTGGGCGGCACCTTTACCGATGTCGTCTATGTCCGCGACAAGGCGCTCTATCGCGGCAAGTCGGACACCACGCATTACGACCTCAAGGTCGGCTTCATGAACGCGACGAGGGCGGCGGCGGAACGGGCGGGAGTCGCGCTCGACGACGCGCTGCGCGAGGCCGAATCGATCGCCTATTCGACCACCGTCGGCACCAACGCGCTGATCGAGCGCCGCGGCGCCAGGCTCGGGCTGATCACCACCAAGGGGTTCGAGCACACCGTCCATGTCGGACGCGCGCGCAACTGGGGGGACGGGCTGCCGACCGAGAAGAAATACGACCGGGGCCGCGCCGTCCGCCCGGTGCCGCTGATCCCGCAGGAGCGCATCGTCGGCATCCAGGAGCGCATCGACAATCTCGGCAACGTCATCGTCCCGATGCGCGACGAGGACGTGCGGAACCGGGTGCAGGACCTCGTGGACAAGGGCGTGCGCGGCTTCGTCGTCGTGCTGCTCAACGCCTACGTCAACCCCGACCACGAGAGGCGCGTCGGCCGACTCATCGCCGAGCAGTTCCCCGAATGCTATCTCGGCCACATGCCGGTCTTTCTCTCGCACGAGATCTCGCCCAAGGCGGGCGAGTACCGGCGCTCCATGACGGTGATAATCGACGCCTATCTGCGCGACCTGACCGAAGGGCACGTGCTCCGCCTCTCCGACGATCTGCGCGAGATCGGCTACCGGCGCCCCGTCTTCGTCGCCAAGAACACCGGCGGGCTGTCCTCGCTCTCGCGCTCGCAGGCGCTGCATCTGCTCGGCTCCAGCCCGTCCGCCTCGGTGATCGGCTCCGACCGGCTGGGCGAAATCGTCGGCGCGCCCAACGTGATCGTTTCCGACATGGGCGGCACCAGCTTCGACGTCGGCCTCGTGGTCGAGGGGCGCGACCGGGTCTACGAGTACGATCCGGTGGTGGACCGCTTCCGGGTGCAGATTCCCTACGTCGCGCACTGGTCGGTGGGAGCCGGCGGCGGGTCGATCGCCAGGGTGGTCGACGGCGAGCTGAAGGTGGGCCCGGAAAGCGCCGGCTCCAACCCCGGCCCCGCCTGCTACGGCCGCGGCGGCGAGGAGCCCACCGTCACCGACGCCGACGTGGTGCTGGGCTACATCAACCCGGAGAATTTCCTGGGCGGGCGCATCCGCATCGACGCCGCCCGCGCCGAGGCCGCCATCCGGACCCGCGTCGCGGAGCCGCTCGGACGCTCGGTCACCGAGGCGGCGTGGGACATCAAGCGGCTGATCGACGGCTATATGGGCCAGGAGATGTACCGCATCTGCGCGCTGACTTCGGGCCAGGATCCACGCGATTTCGTGCTGTTCGCGCTCGGCGGCGCGGGCCCGGTGCACGCGACCGGCTATGCCGACGGCGCCGACGTGAACCGCGTCGCGACCTTCCCGGTCTCGAGCGTGTTCGGCGCCTTCTCGACGCTCACCATGGACGTGCTCCAGACCTACGAGCGGACGCTCCACCTCAACCTCTATTCGCACCGCGACGGCACCTACGCGGCGGGCAATATCGAGCGCTTCAACGCGGAGGTGGAGACCCTGACCGCGATCGGCGAGCGCGACATGGCCGAGGAGGGGTTCGATCCCGATTCGGTCGATCTCGAGCTCGAGGTCCACATGTGCTACGGCCAGCAGCGCCAGACCCTGCCGGTCCCCGTGCCGGGGCTCAGGCTGAAGAGCGGCGAGGACGTCAGGGCGATCTGCGACGATTTCAACGCGCGCTACGCGGAAAAATACGGCGAGGGCGCGTGCTATCCCGAGGCCGGGATCGAGATGGTGGAGATGCGGCTGAACGCCGTCGGCCCGGCCGAGAAGCAAGAATTCGCGAAGCTCAGGCGGGACCGCAACCCCGGCAGGTCGAGGGTGGGCTCGCGCAAGGCCTATTGGGGCCCGGAGCACGGCCATATCGACACCCCGGTCTACCGACGCGAGACGCTGGGCGCCCGGGTGACGCTGCCCGGCCCGGTGCTCTGCGAGGCCGACGATACGGTGATCGTCGCGCCCCCCGGCTGGAAAATCCGCACCGACGATTGGGGCGCGGGGTGGATCGAGCGGGTGGAGTGAGGGAGGTGACCGGGCTCCGCCGATCCCGTGCTCCCCTTTTCCGTCATGCCCGGACTTGTTCCGGGCATCCACGTATCGCCGTAAGGCGACATGGGAGAGGAAGGCGAGCCGGTGGAGGGACGTGGATGCCCGGAACAAGTCCGGGCATGACGAAAGGAGGTTGGCGGGAGCCGGACGTCACGGAAAGAGGCGGTTCTCGCCATGCCTGACCTTTTCGACCGCCACGTGGCCCTGTTCGACGGGCTGGTTTACGACCGCGACGTGTACGGCAGGCGGCCGGGCGTCGACCCGGCGCTGATCTGCCGCGGGCTGGAGCCGGTCACCGATATCGAGCGGCGCGGCATGGCGCTGCTGAACGACGTCGACGCCGACATCCTGACCCACAAGCTGTCGTCGATCGTCGAGGAGGCGCGCGACGTCTACATGGCGCTCTCGATCTCGGAAGGGATCATCACCGGCGACATGAACTGCGGCATCTTCACCGCCGCGGGCGATCCGGTGGTGGTGGGAACCGGGATTTACTTCCACACGCTGCTCAACAACGCACAGCTCAAGTACATCCTCGAATATTACCGGGACGATCCCTCGGTCGGACTCGCCGACGGCGACATCTTCTTCTTCAACGAGGAGCTCGCCGGCGGCATCCACAATATGGACATGTTCTCCGCCATGCCGATCTTCTGGGAGGGCGAGCTGGTCGCCTGGGCGGAGGTCGGCGGACACCAGGGCGATACCGGCTCGATCACGCCCGGCGGCTTCGCGCCGACGGCGAAGTCGCGCTACGAGGAAGGCTTCCATATGCCGGCGGTCCGCATCGGGCGCGGCTTCCGGCTGCGCCGGGACATCCTCGACTACATGTCGGGCACGGTGCGCAATCCGCTGGTCTTCGCCGCCGACCTCAAGTCCCGCGTCGCCACCCTGTTCCAGATCCGCCGCCGCTTCCTGCGCGAGGTCGAACGCCGGGGCGTCGAGGCCGTGGTCGGCGGGATGCGAAGGGTGCTGGTGCGCGGCGAGGAGAACGCGCGCGCGCGGCTGCGCGAGATCGACGACGGCATCTTCCGCTCGGTGCTGTTCAACGACGATCACGGCACCTTCTTCGGGCTGACGCGGGTGCCGCTGGTCGCGGTCAAGGAGGACGACCGGCTTGCGGTCGTCCTCCAGGGGGTCTCGCCGGAAAACCACGAGGGGCCGTTCAATTCGAGCTGGCACCTGACCCGTGCGGCGACGGCGGTCTATCTCTTCTCCTATTTCTTCCGCGGCCTGCTGCCCGCCAATGCCGGGCTGCTGGAGCCGGTGAGCTACTATGTCGAGGGGCCGTCGATGATGAACGCCCCCGACGAGCTGGCGCACGGGCTCGCCAACCAGACCTGCTCCTTCGCCACCCAGAACATGTACATGGTCGGCGCCAAGATGCTGTTCGGCAGCGAGCACCGCGAGGCCGTCCAGGCGCCGCAGTCGCGCAACTACTCGCTCCCCATCTTCGGCGGCATCAACCGGCGCGGCTATTACGGCGTCAATTTCGGCGGCAGCACCAACGCGGGCGGGGGCGGCGGGCGCTACGACATGGACGGCGAGCACGCGCTCGGCTTCTACTGGGGACCGTGGACCGACGCCGGCGAGGTCGAGGAGCAGGACGAACGCCTGCCGCATTTGATCCTCTCGCGGGGGCTCGACAGGAACTTTCACGGTTTCGGCAAGTACCGGGGCGGCACCCCGCTGCTCGAAGTCGCGATGGGCTGCGGCGATGCGGACTGCGCGATGAGCTCGTGGGGCAGCTGCGACAAGCTGACCTTCAACTACGGGCTGTTCGGCGGCTACGCGGGCCCGCCCAACCCGAGGCTGGTGATCCGGAACAGCGACCTCGCCGAACGCGTCAGGGCGGGCGAGGACGTCGAGCTCGGCCAGTACGCGCTGCTGGCCGAAAAGCCGCTCGGCGGCGATTACGTGGTGACCTCGTCGTCGAAGGACGCCGAGGGGTTCGGGGAGAACGACCTCGTGGTGCACTCGGTCGGCGCCGGCGGCGGCTACGGCGACGTGCTGGAGCGCGACCCCGAGCTGGTGCTGGCCGACCTCGCCGACGGGCTGATCACCCGCGACGTGGCGGAGAAGATCTACGGCGTCGCCCTCGACGATACGGGGACCCGGGCGGACGAGGCCGGGACCGAGCGTCGCCGCACGCGCATTCGGAAGGACCGCCTCGCAAAGGGCCGGAAATTCGACGACTTCGTCCGAGACTGGAAGAAGAAACGCCCGCCTGCGGGCGCGCTCGAGAAATACGGCAATTGGCCGGAACCGAGGCTCGAAATCTACGACGAGCCCTTCTGGGGCCTCTACCGCAACGGCGGGACGCGGCGTGGGTAGTTTTTCCCAAGCATCTCCCGTCATGGTCGGTGGAGCACGGCCAGCACGGGTCAGGACAACAGGGCGGCGGAACCGCCCGTGACCGTGCCCCTCGATCGCCGCCTGGAATCCGCGCCAGGGCCGCTGTTCGCGCCGATGGGGCTCGCCCTGCCGCTGAGGGTGGAGCAAACGGGACGGGATGCGTTCGACACCGATCCGGCGCTCGCGAGCTTCACGCTGCGTTCGGCGCGGGCGGCGCTGGAGGCGGACGCGATGGCGGCCGGGTTCGACCACGCCGGCGTGCCGTCGGAGGCGACGCTCGCGCTCACCCGGCGGCTCGCCGACGAGATCGGCGGGGACGCGACGGTACTGGGCACCTTGCCGGCCCCCGCCGCCCCGGGCGGTGCCGGCACCGTCGAGGACGCGGCGCGGCGGACGACGGCGGCGGTGGAAGGGCTCTGCGGCGCGGGCGCGGGCGCGCTGGTCATGCTGGAGGCGGCGGAAGACCCGGACCCCGCGCCGTTCCGCGGTTTCGACGCGGCATTCAATCTTGCCGCCTACTACCAGGTCCCGGTGCTCTACCTCGCCCGGCACGCGCAGGCGCCCGGCGTGCTGGACGCGGCGCGGGCGGCCGGCGCGCGCTGGGCGGTCGGGCCGGGCGACGCCGACGGGGCCGTGGCGTCGGTCCCGCTCGATCTGTTCGACGGAGACGGGGCGGCGGCATCCGCCTGGGCGGCGGGGCTGCCGCGCGGGGTGCGGCTCTACGTCTCGTCCTGGGAGATCCCGGCCGGCAAGCCGGTCGAGGCCGTCGCGGCGGTGCGCCGTGCGCTTTGCGCTTGAGAGGGGGAAGGGGTTGTACAGCATCGACATCGATATCGGGGGCACGTTCACCGACGGGTTCTTCTCCGACGGCGAGCGTGTCGAAACCCGCAAGGTGCTCACCACCCCGCACGACATCACCGAGAGCTTCATGAGCTGCGTCGAGGCGGGAAGCGCCGCCTTCGGGCACGACCTCGGCGACTTCCTGCGCGCGACCGAAGTCGCCCGGGTCTCGACCACCGTCGGCACCAACCTGCTGGTCCAGCGCAGCGGGCCGAGGCTCGGTCTGATCGTGACCGCGGGGCACGAGAAGGACCTTTACGCAAAGGAAGGAAAGGCCGGGATTCTCGATCGCTTCGTCGCCGCCGGGATGGTGGCGGGCGTCGGGGAGCAGGTCGACGACCGCGGCCGGGTCCGCAAGAAAGTCGAGGCGGAACCGCTGCTGGAGGCGGTGCGCGGACTGGTGGCGGACGGCGCGCGGATGATCGGCATCAGCTTCCGCAACGCCTGGCGCAACGCCGACAACGAGCTCCGCGCGCGTGCCCTGATCCGCGAACGCTACCCGGTCCACTACCTGCGCTCGGTCCCGCTTCAGATCGGCACCGAGGTGATCCACGTCGCGGACGACCACGGGCGGACCAACTCGCTCGCGCTCAATGCCTACATCCATTCCGAGATGGCGCGGACTCTCTACCGCGCCGAGGACAGGCTGCGCGCGGCGGGCTACGACCGGCCGTTGCTGGTGGTCCATTCGAGCGGCGGCAACGCGCGGGTGGCGAAGACGGTCGCCCTCAATACGCTCCATTCCGGGCCGGCGGCGGCGATCCGGGGCGCCGCCCATCTCGCCCGCCGGCTCAGGCTCGACCGGGTCGTCACCACCGACATGGGCGGCACCAGCCTGGACATCGCCATGATCCGGGGCGCCGCCGCGCCGTTCTCGGACGAGCCCACGGTCGAGGACATTCCGCTGTCGACCCCGATGATCGAGGTGGAATCGCTGGGCGCGGGCGGCGGCAGCATCGCCTCGGTGGCGAACGGCAGACTCCTTGTGGGGCCCAGGAGCGCCGGCGCCGCGCCGGGCCCGGCCTGCTACGCGCGGGGCGGGGCGGAGCCCACCGTGACCGACGCCAACCTGCTGCTCGGCTATATCGATCCGGCGGCTTTCATGGGCGGGCGGATGAAGCTCGACGCGGCGCTCGCCGAGCGCGCGATGGAGCGCGGCGTGGCGCGCGAGAAGGGCATCGGGGTCGAGAACGCGGCGCTCGAGGTGCGCGAGGCGATCGACCGCCAGATGGCGCTCGAAATCCGCCGCCGCCTGCGGGCGGGAGGGGTCGACCCGGCGCGCACGGCGCTGTTCTCCTTCGGCGGCTCGGGGCCGCTCCATGCCTGCGCGGTGGCCGACCTGCTCGGTATCTCCCGGGTCTACGCCTTCCCCTACGGCTCGGTGTTCAGCGCCTTCGGCTCGTCCACCACCAACGTGCGCCACGCCTATGCGCGGACCCTCGGCATTCCGATGACCCAGGTCGACGCGGCGGACGCGGTGCTCGACGGGTTCCGCGACCAGGCGCTCGCCGATATGCGGGGCGAGGGTTTCGAGGCAAAGGCGGTCAGGACCGCGGCGGAAGCGGTCGTGACGACGGGGAAGCGGTTCAAGACGGTGCCCGTGCGCGGCCGCCGCGGAACCGTCGCGAAGACGCTGGAGGGAGAGCGCGGACGCATCCAGGCGGTCCGCCTTTCCGCGGAATGCGAGGTGCCTCACTGGACTCCGGTCAAGGCGACCGCGAGGGCCGCTCGTGCGCCGCGCCCGCTCGGCCGGCGCACCGTGCGCTGGGTCGCGGGCGGCCGGCTGGCGACCCAGGTCTACGCCCGCGACAGTCTGAGACCGGGCCACGTCATCCGCGGCCCCGCCATGGTCGACGGCCCCGACACCTCCTACGCCGTCGCGCCCGGCTGGCGCCTCGCGGTCGACGATTACGGCAACTTCGTCATGTCCCGCGCCGAGGGGTGAAGGTCGGACGGCCCGCGTTCAGCCAGCCGCGGGGCGCTGGAGCGGTGAAGGGTCTTGACCGCCGCCGCGCGTCTGCCGGAGAGTCGGGGGACCGGTTGCGAATGCCGCATCCGGGTTGGCGGCATCAGGGGCGTGCCCGAATCTACAGCCATTCATCGGCGGACCCGTTTCGCGGCGCGGAGAGCGCGGCGATGACCCCGGACGCCCCGACGGCAGGGACCCTCCCGGTTCCCGAAGCGCGGCCGGACGGCGCGGCCGCCTTCATCGAGATCGAGTCGCTCAACAAGACTTTCGTCGGCCAGGACGGGGAGCCCGTGGTCGCGCTCGAAGGTCTCGACCTCAGCGTCCGGCGCGGCGAGTTCGTCACCATCGTGGGCCCGAGCGGCTGCGGCAAGTCGACCCTGCTCTCGCTGGTCGCGGGACTGCTGGAGGCGACGGCGGGCGAGATCCGCATCGGCGGCACCAGGATCGCCGAGCCTTATACCGATCTCGGTTTCGTATTCCAGAACGACCTGCTGCTCGACTGGCGCACGGTCACGGGCAACGTGCTGCTGCCCTGCGTGATGGGCGGGCTCGACGAGAGGGCCCATGTCGGGCGGGCGCGCGAGCTGCTCGCGTCGGTCGGGCTGGAGGGTTTCGAGGGCAAGCGCCCGTTCGAGCTTTCGGGCGGCATGCGCCAGCGCGTCGCGCTCTGCCGCGCGCTGCTGCTCGACCCGCCGATGCTGCTGATGGACGAGCCGTTCGGCGCGCTCGACGCGCTGACCCGCGAGCAGATGCAGGTCGACCTCCAGACCATCTGGCACCGCACCCAGAAGACCGTGCTGTTCGTCACCCATTCGATCTCGGAGGCGGTGTTCCTGTCGGACCGGGTGATCGTGATGACGCCCCGGCCGGGCGCCATCCGCGCGATCCTCGACGTCGATCTCGAACGGCCGCGCGACCTCAACGTCCACGACACGCCCCGCTTCACCGGCATCGTCCACGAGATCAGGCTGATGTTCCAGGAGATGGGGGTCATCCACCGTTGACGCATGAGGAGTCGCGGGGAATTGCCGCGATGTCCGCCGGGTGGAAAACCGGAAACCGCCGAAAATTATCTAAAAGAGAAAATATACTTGATTCTGGACGCGTTCGATACCATATTTCGCACAGTGGGGAAGTGGGGGTGCCGGAGATGCCGGCGCCCCTTTCCGTTGCCGGCCACACCGCCCGGCCCGTTCCCCCGCCGTCATGCCCGGACTCGTTCCGGGCATGACGGAAGTACGGAAGAAACGCCGCGGGTCTCGCGCCCGCCATGTGGAGGACAGGATCATGCATGCGACCGCCATCGTTACCGACCCGGCGCTCCTAGTGACCGAGGGGTTCCGCGACATGCCGACTCGCGGATCGGATGTGCCGACCCCCCGGTGCCGCGCGCGCACGGTCGGCATTTGCCGACGGCAATGTCGACAGGCGGGTCGAGTCGGCAAATGTCGACATTCCCGCTCGGCATTTGCGGCGCGCGAATGCCGACCCGGTAGCGACTTGCCTACCCGATGCCTATGTCGACCGGCGAAAGACGCTATTGTGTGCCGCATGACATCGATCTCCGTTCGTGTCCCGAACGCAGACGGCGGTGGAACGAGCCCCGGCATGACGGAGGGGAGAACGAATTGAGGCGCAGGGACAAGCCGCGATGAGCTTCTGGAACCGGAAATGGACCCGCGACGCGTTCTGGATGGTGGTGTCGTTCGCCGCGCTGATCGGCATCTGGTGGGGCGTCGTCTGGCTGTTCGAGACGCCCAGCTACCTGCTCCCCGCCCCCGACGAGGTGCTCTGGTCGGGCCGCGACAACGGGCTCCAGATGATCCCCCATTCGGGCTGGACGATCCTTTCGGTGCTGGCCGGCTACCTGCTGGCGGTCGTCGTGGGCGTGCCGCTCGCGATAATCGTGGTCTCCTCGCAAACGCTGGAGCGCATCCTCTACCCGCCGATGGTGGCGACGCAAAGCATCCCCAAGATCGCGCTGGCGCCGCTCTTCGTGGTCTGGTTCGGCTTCGGCATGTTCCCCAAGGTGGCGGTGGCGTTCCTGATCTGCTTCTTCCCGATCGTGGTGGACACCATCGTCGGGCTTCGCAGCATCGACCCCGCGCTGGTGCAGCTCGCGCGCTCGATGGGCGCTCCGCCGCGCCGGATCTTTCTCCGCCTCCGCCTGCCCGGGGCGCTGCCGAGCATGTTCGGCGGGCTCAAGGTGGGCTCCGCGCTCGCCGTGGTGGGGGCGCTCACCGGCGAGTTCATCGGCTCGGACAACGGGCTCGGCTACCTGCTGCTGAGCGCGGCGGGCGAGCTCGACACCGCGCTCCTGTTCGCCATCCTGTTCGTGCTTTCGCTGCTCGCGATGGCGTTCTTCTACGCCATCGAAGTCCTGGAGCGGCTGATGATCCCGTGGCACGTGTCGCAGCGCGCGCACGCGGGTTGAAGGGCGTAACCGCACAAGAATCCAAGGAGGGAACCATGAGAACCGCAATCGCGATCGCTGCCGCGGCGGCGCTGCTCGCCGTCTCGATTCCGGCCCATGCGGCCGACAAGGTCTCGCTCAGGACCGACTGGATCAAGAGCGCCTATCACGCGGTCTGGTATTACGCCAAGGACAAGGGAGTCTTTGCGAAGAACGGCATCGACGTCGACATCCGCGACGGCCGCGGCTCGGTGATCACCGCCCAGACCGTCGGCAACAAGACCGTCACCTTCGGGACGGCGGACGGCGGCGCGGTGATGGTGCTGGTCTCCAAGGGGCTGCCGGTCAAGATCGTGGCGTCCTATCTCCGCACCAACCCGGTCGCCATCATCTTCCCCAAGAAGAACGGCTGGAAGAGCTGGAAGGACCTCGCCGGCTCCCGGATCGGCTTCTCGGCGGGCGGCGCGACGGCGGCCTATTTCAAGGCGCTCGCCAAGAAGAACGGGATCGAGGGCAAGGTCAAGCTGGTGTTCATGGAGCCCGCCGCCAAGCTCGCCGCGCTGTTGACGGCCAAGGTCGACGCGATCGATTCCTTCGGCTTCCTGCAGGCGCCGAAGGCGACCGCGGCCGGCATCCCGTCGACCTATTTCAGCTACGCCTCGGGCGGCATCGTGGTGCCCGGCCTCGCGCTGATCACGCATAACGACACCATCAAGGACAACCCGGACCTGGTGCGGCGCATGGTGGCGAGCGTCCGCGAGGCGCTGGCGCTCGGCCAGAAGGAGCCGGAGGCGGCGATCCAGTCGCTGCTCAAGGTCGCGCCCAACCTCAAGCCCGACATTTCGCTCGACATCCTCAAGGCGTCTTTCGACCTGTTCGAGAACGAGGCCAGCAAGGGCAAGCCGTCGGGCTGGACCCCGCCGGGCGACATCGAGAAGGCGCAGAAGACGCTGATCGAGTTCAAGCGGATCAAGAAGGAACAGCCGATCGACGCCTACTTCACCAACGACTTCATCCCGAAGTCGTGAGCGCGAAGACCGCACGCCATCCCCGCCCGCCCGAGGTCGAGGGCCTCGGGCTGGAGGAGATCGCCGAGCGTTACGTCGCCCGGTTCGGCGACCGCAAGCCGGACTGGGCGGCCTTCGCCGATGCGCTGATCGACGGCTACCGCCGGGCGCAGCACCGCTTCATCGGCAACACCTCGGGCAAGCCGGATTCGGGCACGATCCCGGCGCGGGCGTTCACGCTGAGCGTG
The DNA here is from genome assembly GCA_028820505.1 of Defluviicoccus sp. Lineage (GTDB taxonomy): Bacteria > Pseudomonadota > Alphaproteobacteria > MPNO01 > MPNO01 > MPNO01. The sequence goes on along the minus strand of JAPPIT010000220.1, from coordinate 13,226 downwards.
ATGTACGTCCCGCCGGGCGAGGGCAACGCGCCCCGTACCATGGCGAGAGAAACGCGCGCCAGCGGAAGCGAGGCCCGGAGATCTCCTTCTGCATCCTGATCAGCTCGATCCTGGTCGAGTTGATGTCGAATTTCCTCGCCGACATCTTCATGAGCGCGCTCTCGATCTCCTCCTCCGCTCCGACATCGGAGAGGGGGCTTGCCTGCGCCAGCCGCGCCTCCAGACCGCCAAACCGCGCCGCGACCCGATCCCCGAGCCGCTCCAGGGCGGCCTCGATCCGGTCCGCCGTGGCGGCAGTTCGCGCCGCGTCTTCCGCGCCGCCGCGCGCCGGGGAGGGCAGGGAATCCGCCCGGTCCTCCAGCCGCCCGCCCCACAGGTCCAGATCCTCGCGGGTCGGGCCGACGCATACGCCGCAGCTGAGTTCGTGGAGCCACTTGCATTACTTCGTGCCCACGCCTCCTTCCCCGGATGGATCTTGCCGTGGCGCAGCAGGAAGGAACGGATCTCCTGGCGCTTGCGGGCGCGCTGCCATTATGCTGCGAGACGGCCTCGGTCCCGTGTCACGGCACCGGCGAGAGCCCCGCAACGGAATCTGGAGGCGAGCGTGAGAACGAAGAAACCCCGGCCAGCCTCGCCCGACGAGGTGCGGATCACCCGCGAGGGTGACACCGCGATCATCGAGTACGCCGATTCCTCGATCCGGGTCGTCCACCTGCAAATCGGACCGACGCTCCCGACGATGACGGACGCGGATATCCTGGGGATGTACAACGAGGGGCTGGAGGCGCAGGCCGAGATCGCCGCGAGCATCGATCCGACGCTGACCGAGATCCCGCCCGGCCGCACGCAGATCGAGTACAGCGAGTGGAGCGACCAATGGGTTCCCCGCGGCCAGGTGCTTCGTTGCCATATCGAAGACAATGAGGACGGGGAAACGGTCATCTGGATCGACGATGTCGAACTCGACATGCGGGCCTTTGGCCGGATGTTGCTGGTCTACGCGGGGTGGGGGATGCGCCTTGCGTTCGTCGAGGAAGACGAGGTCGCGTACGAGCCCGAGATAGCGGTCCGCGACCCGGATGACGAAGCCGAGGCGCGATAGCCGTCGGTGTCCCTGCGTAAGAGATCGGCGTATGAGCGCCCGTGTCGTCGTCGACGGTTTCCCGACGGCGGTGGCGCACCCGACTTCCGCATGCCGATATTCCCGCCCGGGACGTGAGGAACGCGAGCCGGTCGCACGGCCTCGCAAGCATGCCGCGGCCGCCCGCCAGCCTCGATTCCACGGCACCGTTGAAGTACGGTGTCGGTCGCCGATCGGGCTGCCAGGCCGTCGCTCAAGCCCGGTAACGACACCGGTCATGGATGCGCCGCGCGCGTTAAGGTAATCGCCGACACCCCCGGGGCCTCGGTGGCGGACAGGATACGGAAAGCAGGAGGGGTTTTCATGTCTGGCAAGCGCGCGGGCCGGCGTACCCGGCGCCGATCCGCGGCTCCGCCCCCGGTGTTCCGGGGCTGGCTCTCGACCGACGAGCAGGAGATCGAGCGGCGGCAATGGCGCGGCCGGACCGAGATCTCGGAAGTGCGGGCGATCGACGAGGACCGCTCGCCCTTCTGCGACTACGAGGTGACCTCCTCCAGCGGCACCGCCTACAGGGTGGAAATCCGCGCCATCGGAGAACGCGTCAACAGCTGCGGCTGCCGGGACCACCAGACCAACCGGCTCGGCACGTGCAAGCATGTCGAGGGCGTTCTTCGCCGCCTGCGGCGTGTGGGCTCCGGCAAGCTCAGCGGCCGCATCGAGGTCTTTCTCGACGAGCGGGACGAGCGTGCCCCGCGGCTGTCGGTGCCGGACGGCATCGCGGAGAGCGATCCCGGACTGGCCGCTCGCGTGGAAGGGCTCTTCGGCGGGCTGCGGCAGGGCTCCGGCGATGCCCTTGCCGAACTGCACCGCCTTGCGCGGGAGAACCCGGACGCCATGCGCGTCTCCCACCGCCTGGAGATGTGGGCCGAGAGCCTTCGATCGAAGAACGAGCGCCGTCTCGAACGTGCCCGCTTCGAGGCGGATCTCGAGGCGGGGCGGCGCTCCATGGACATCCTCAAGCTTCCCCTTCTGCCCTATCAGACCGAAGGGGCCCTGCACCTGGCCTTCGGCGGCCGCGCCCTGCTGGCGGACGACATGGGACTCGGAAAGACCGTGCAGGCCATCGCCGCCTGTGCCCTGCTCCGTGAGTTGCGCGGCATCGAACGGGTTCTCGTGGTCTCGCCCGCCTCTCTCAAGGCCGAGTGGCAGGAGCAGATCGCCCGCTTCTCCGACCTGTCGGCGACGGTGGTGTACGGCAACCTCCCGGCCCGCCGCGCGGCCTATGCGGATGACTCGTTCTTCACGCTCTGCAACTACGAGCAGGTCGTGGCGGACGGGCGCGAAATGATCGACGCCGTGGCGCCCGATGTGGTGATCCTCGACGAGGCGCAGCGCATCAAGAACTGGCAGACCAAGACCGCGAACGCGGTCAAGAAGATGGAGAGCCGCTACGCCTTCGTGCTCACCGGGACGCCGATCGAGAACCGGATCGACGAGCTCTATTCGATCGTCCAGTTCCTCGACCCGGAGCTCCTCGGCCCGCTGTTCCGCTTCAACCGGGAGTACTACGTTCTCGACGATGGCGGCCGTCCCACGGGCTTCCGGAACCTGGAAGGTCTCTCGGACCGGGTTTCCGGCGTCATGCTGCGGCGCCGCAAGGACGATGTGGAGACACAGCTTCCGGGGCTGACCGAGAAGACCTTTTTCGTTCCGATGACCGAGGCGCAGACAAGGGTCTACGAGGACTACGAGTATCTGGCCAGGAGGCTGGCCGCGATCGCCGCGCGGCGGCCGCTGACCGCCGAGGAGTTCGAGATGCTGCAAAGGCATCTCGGCTGCATGCGCATGGTCTGCGACACCCTCCACATCCTTGGGGCCAAGCAGGACGGCTGCCCCAAGATGGACGAGATCGAGAAGCTGGTCCCCGACCTGCTGGACGATCCGGAATGCAAGATCGTCGTATTCTCCGAGTGGGTGCGCATGCTGGAGCTGGTCCGCGCCTTCGCGGTCGAGGCCGGCATCGAGTTCGCCTGGCACACGGGCAGCGTCCCGCAGGTCCGGCGGCGCGCCGAAATCCGCCGGTTCCGCGAGGACCCGGCCTGCCGCCTGTTCCTGTCGTCGGACTCCGGCAGCGTCGGCCTCAACCTCCAGGTGGCGGACACCGTGATCAACATGGACCAGCCCTGGAACCCCGCCAGGCTGGATCAGCGCATCGCACGGGCCTGGCGCAAGCACCAGAAGCGTACCGTCCGGGTGTTCAACCTGGTCAGCGAGGGGACCATCGAGCATCGGATGCTGGGGTTGCTGGATGCGAAGCGGACGTTGGCGGAGGGCGTGCTCGACCGGCGGGGCGATCTTGCCGCCATCCCGCTGCCCACCGGCCGGCCGGCGTTCATGGAGCGCCTGAACGCCGTCCTCGGCGCCGACGAAGCGGGAACGGAACCGGGGACCGTTGCGGCGTCGGTCTCGCCGCTGGACGCGCTGCGCGACCGTCTGATCGCCGACCATAGCGCCGCCCTGCGACGTCTGTTCGGGCACGAGGAAGGGTCGGCGGCACTGGCGGTGATCGACCTGCCGCCGGAGCGGATAGCCGTTGAAGAGGAACGTCTCGCGGGGCTGTCCGACCTGACGGTCACGGTGATCGATCCCGCGACCCACGACACGATGCTGCGGCTGGCGGAGTCGGGCCTGGTGACCTTGCCGACCGACACGATGATCGCGGTCTATCCCATGCCGGAAGAACCGGACGGCGAGGACGGAAACGCGGGGTTGCTCAGGGCCCGGGCGCTGGCGGAACGGGCGGAGCACAAGCTCAGGGCGGCGCGGCTGCTGGTCGGCGGAGGCTTCGACGAAGAGGCGTGCGCGCCGGCTGTCGACGCGATCCGCATGGCCGCCGGCTGCTTGGCGGCCGCGGCGGCGGAAAACGAGCCCGGGGACGCGGAAGAAGCGGCCGCTTTCCTGGCGGAACGGGAGCCCGCCGGCGAAGTCGACGGCGTTGCGCTTGATGCGGTGCGGGTCCTCTCCGGCGAAGCCGGGAAGGCGGATCCCGTCGGGATCGCCGAAGCCTTCCTCGACCACGTTTCGAAGCAGATCGGAGAGACCTGAGAACCCTCGCCGAATAGGTCCTGCCGCCCATTACCTCCGGTACCGGCCGCACACGCCTCGATATAGCTTGAAGGGAATATTCGCCGCTGCCATAGTGGCCCATGGCGTGGACGGTTGCGTTCGATGAGGACTTCGAGACCGAGTTCGACCGCTTGCCCGAAGCCGTGCAGGACGCGATCCTGGCCAGGGCCGGGCTGCTCGAACGCGACGGGCCGCAGCTTGGCCGGCCGCATGCCGACACGCTGGCCGGATCGGCCCATGCGAACATGAAGGAGTTGAGGTGCAACGCGGCCGGCGGTGCCTGGCGCGTTGCCTTCGCCTTCGACCCCGATCGCCACGCGCTGCTGTTGGCCGCGGGCGACAAGTCCGGCGTCGGCGAGAGGCGGTTCTACCGACGTCTCATCGCCACCGCCGACGCCCGCTTCGACCGTCATCTGGAAGCGCTGAAGGGATAATCCCATGCCTACCACCCTGACCGAGAAGATCGCGCGCCTGCCACCGGGCCGCCGGGCGCGAATCGAGACGGAGACCGATCGCCTTCATCGCGAGTACCTGACGCTGAGGCAGTTGCGCGAGGCGCGGCGGCTGACCCAGGCGCGGCTCGCCGAAACCCTCGGCATCCGCCAGGCGAGCGTCGCCAGGATGGAACGGCGCGGCGACCTGATGATCTCTACCCTGCGCAACTATGTCGAGGCGATGGGCGGGCGGCTCGAGCTGACCGTCGCGTTTCCCGGCCGGCCCGCCGTTCGCCTGCGCGGACTCGGTGATGCCGACGAGCCCGCCCCGACGGAACATCCCGTGCCCTGAGCCGCTGAAGAACCGCGCACGGCGGCGTGCCAGGAGGTTCGGCCGGGAGACACGCGACATGTTACGGATGCGCGGACCCGATCACGACGCCCCGCAACAAGCCGTACCCCGCCCGGCAAGGCCCTACATACAAGGCGGGCTATCCTGAACTCCGCGGGACGGGCTTCGCTGGCAGGTCTTCCCAGAGCTGCCCGGCGATTACGAGTGGAACCTGCCCTATGGGGCCTGCTGGATGCTCCGCTACCTCCGAGCACCCGGCCATGCTAGCTTGCTGATGACAAGGGCCTTACCGGCGGCCCCAGCTCGCCGCCTTCCGCTTGACGCTCTGGCGGTGGGTGAAGTCCCGTCCGGCAAACGACGCCCACTGCACCCGGTCGGGCTCGAAGTTGGCCTGCGAGGTGATGCCGGGCAACACCGCCGACGACACCATGCTGGCGGCGTTCCTCAAGAAGATCAAGGATCAGTACGGTCGCTCGGACCGGATCTGGATCATGGACCGCGGTATCCCGACCGAGTGTCGATGATCATCAAGAAGCGCGGATAGTTGATCATTTTGGTGAGCGAGGGCGGAACGTCGGCGCCGCGTGATTGCCGGTTGGAGGTTTTCCTCGGCGGAGCTGTGGTCAAGTAGCCCGCCGCTGCGACCGGCGACGAGTCTTCCGTAATGGGGCATTTGCGGTCAAGCACGGCCTTCAAGCAGCCGACCGTCCTGGCTCGGTTTTCGCTCACGAGCCTCGGCGTCCGCGACGGGTCGAATGTCCTTAGGCGTGGTTCACGGTCTTCCGGAGGCCATCCCGGCTCCGGTTAGGGGTTGCTCGATTTGAACGTCTTCCGGTCCCAAGGGTGAACGATCCAGGATGTGTCCGTCGCCGGGTTCTTTCTTCCGTCCGTGGTCGGCGCGTCGGCCGCCAACGTCATGCCAGGTCCAAAGCGATTCCCGAGTGCCGATCTGGCGGGCGTGCTCGACCGCAACGGGGCGGTTCGGCGAACGAGACTCGTCACGTGCATCATCGGGAACCGCGTCCCGGCGATGCGCGAGGGCGAGGCGCCGGTGCGCTATCTGGTGGGCACGCCGAAGGGCCGGCTGTCGCGGCAGCCAATGGGTGACCCGGCTCAACGCGCGCTTCAACGACTTCCGTGAAGTCCGTGGCCTATGGCCGAGCTTGTGATGCCGCGTGCGATCCCATTCCGGGGCCACGACCTCGATCTGGGCGACGGTGACCGTCTCGCCCTCGCGCAGGTCGAAGAGTTGAAGCAGGCGAACCTGATCGAGCGCGACGTGCCGTAGCGAGAGTCGAGCGGCGCCGGATTCCGCAAGATGCCGGAGGTAGCGCTCTCGCGGCTCGACGAGCGGCGCGGCCCGGTACTCTCGATTGTGCTGGGTATTGTGAACAGTTTTTCGAACACGACGTGTCTCCTCGCTGTGGGAGGCCACATCGTGTCCGTCAGGTTTCCCGAGCAAGAAAATGTTGTTCACAGACCAATGAATCACAAGGAAAACAGATGATTAGATCATCGCCGCAACATATGACCCCAGACAGCATAGACGCCCATATGTTCGCTAAAACATATGGGGTCGCGGGCGACGGGCCTTTTTGTCGAACGCCGCCAGCGGCGCTGACCGGCACCCCGCGATGGACGTCCCGCCAGCGATCCGCCCCCGGCTCCCGGGCCTGTCCCGGGCATGATCCGGGAGCCGGCGCGGCCGGCGGGGCGTTCTTCGATCTTCCCACCCGCGATGCGAGAATTCCAAATTGACGAGCGCGTCCTCAACGGACTTCCGAGATGTCAGCAGCGCCTGCATCTCCTTACCAATCCAAAGAGTAATCTTGAAGGTCAATTGGCATCCTGATTTCGGCAACAAGATGGTTGACAACGAAATCGTTGAAAATACTCTTCAACAGTGTCGTTGAATTGGGTGTTCTTCCATGAAATCCGCTACCGGCCGTTGGGTGAGCGGCGACGACTTCTTTGATCGCGAGGCCGAGCTCCGGATCCTGGAATCGCGCGTGCGCGACCGCAACCATGTGCTGCTGACCGGACAGCGCCGCATGGGCAAGACCAGCCTGGCCCGCGAACTGGGGCGACGGCTTGAGTCTCGGGGGTGGATCTGCCTCTTCACCGACGTGCAGGGAGCGACCTGCCCGGAGGATGTGGTGACCCGGGTAGCGGAGGCCGCGTTCCCGGTACGCCCCCTCCTGTCGCAGCTGGTCGCAAGGACGCGGGATTTACTCCGGGGAAATGTCGAGGAGCTGAGCGCCTCCGGCTTTGGCGTGAAGTTCCGGGCCGTTCTGAATGCCGGAAACTGGCAACGCCATGGCGACGCACTCCTTCGCGATTGCGCGGCGCACGACAAGCCGATTCTCCTGTTTATCGACGAGCTGCCGATATTCCTCAATCGGTTGCTTCGCGAGACCGGTGGCGCGCAACGGGCCGACGCATTCCTGAGCTGGTTGCGGGGTGCGGTTCAGTCGCTGGGCGAGGACTCCCCGGTGCTCATCGTATCCGGCAGCATCGGGCTTGCCCCTCTAGTGACGCGGCTCGGCATTCCCGACCGCATCAACCATCTCGATCCGTTCCGGCTCGGACCGTGGGACCGCGACGCCAGCATCAAGTGCTTCGAGCGGCTCGCGCGGAGTTACGAACTGCCTGTCGAGGTCGGGGTGCCGGGTGCGGTCTATGATGCACTCGGTATCGGCATTCCCCACCATGTGCAGTCCTTCTTCGCACGCCTGCGGGATTTCGCGGACAAGCAGGGGCGGGGCCGGCTGACTGTCGACGACGTCGCCGAGGTCTATCGCACCGAGCTCCTCGGGCCTTCTGGGCAGAACGACCTGGTGCACTACGAGACACGCCTTGAGGAGGCGCTGGAGGGGCGCAGCCATGCCATCGCCATGGAGATCCTCGCAGAGGCGGCGACCCAAGACGCGTTCGGGCCCGACGCGCGGCGCTGCCTCGAAACGCTCTATTCCCGGCTGGACGAGAATGCGCCCGACCGCGTCGCCGAGGTGCTCGAGGTGCTGGTGCATGACGGCTACCTCGAAGTCGACGACGACGGCTCGGCGCCGTTCCATCGCTTTCCGTCGCGCTTGCTGAAGGACTGGTGGTCGGCACGCTACCGCGGCCATTACAAGTCGCTCGCGAGCCGGTCCGCGGAACTCGCCGGGAGGCCGTCATGATCCCCCCCGCCGGAACGGCATCGGGGAACCGGTCCGGGCCAAACATGGGCGGTTCATGGAATATTTCACGGTTCAGGTGCTCTCGGACACGTCGGACAGCGCCGATCACGCCGCGGCGGTCGTACAGGGGGATGGCGCCGGTCCGCGCGAGACGCCGCCCGGGGAGGCTTACGTGAACGACATAGCCATGGGAGCGCCCGAGCAGCCGGCCATCCGCAAGTTCAACCCCGGCACGCTTCAGTCCGACGAAGAGGTAATCGGACAGTTCGTGGTCAGGGAACGCGAGCTCGACATCGCGCTGGAGGTACTGCACGGAAACATCCACTCGCCGTCATGCCAGCACGTTCTTCTCGTCGCACCCCGCGGGCGCGGGAAGACCATGCTGCTGGCACGCATCGCGGCCGCGCTACGCACCGACGAGACGCTCTCCGAGTATCTGCTGCCGATCCGGTTCATGGAGGAAAGCCAGGAAATCTTCGATATCGCCGACTTCTGGCTGGAGGCGTTGTTCCATCTTGCCGGGGAGAGCGCCCGGTGCGATCCCGCGCTGTCACGGGAGTTGCGGGAGACGCACCAAGATCTCCGGACCGGGCAGCGGGGAGGCCCGCTTGCCGAACGCGCCCGCGCCGTTGTACTGGAAACGGCGCATCGGCTGGGAAAGAAGCTCGTCCTGATGGTCGAGAATCTGCAGTCGCTGTGCGAGGACGTGGATGCCGACTTCGGCTGGCAACTCCGCGAGGTGCTTCAGTCCGATCCGCAGATCGTGCTGCTCGGCTCCGCCACCAGCCGCTTCGAGGGCCTGGACGACGCGACGCAGCCTTTCTTCGAGATGTTCCGCATCGTCGATCTGGCGCCGCTGACGACGGAGGAGTGCAGGCGCTTGTGGCGGGCGGTCGGCGGCAACGCGGTGAGCGGGCGCGCGATTCGGCCTATCGAGATTCTCACCGGCGGCAGCCCTCGTCTTCTGGTGATCGTGGCTGGGTTCGCCCGCCACCGGTCCCTGCTCCGGCTGATGGAAGAGCTGGTAGCGCTGATCGACGATCACACCGAGTACTTCCGCGGCCACCTCGAAGTGATCCCGAAGACCGAACGGCGTGTCTATCTCGCGGTCATTGACCTGTGGCGGCCGTCGGGCAGTGGCGAAATCGCTGCGCGCTCCCGTCTGGACGTTCGCACCGTCTCGACCATGCTGGGCCGGCTCGTCCACCGGGGTGCGGTGATCGTGGAAGGGAGCGGCAAAAAACGGCGATACGCGGCCGCGGAACGTCTCTACAGCATCTACTACAAGCTGCGCCGCGAACGCGACGAGGCGGCTGTCATACATAATCTGATCCGCTTCATGGCGGTTTCATACAGCGAGGAGGAGCTGGAGGATCTTTCCGGCGAGCTGATCGCGGAGGCAGCGGGATCGCCGGCCCTCCGCGAAGGCTTTCTGCGGACTCTGCGGGAGCTGCCGCGCGACAGCGGATCCTCCCGCGGGGGATGGCTAGTCATCCAACGGATGTCGCGTCAGGTTGCTGCGTTCAGTGAAGGGATTGTGGAGCGATTCCCGGCGGACGGGGAAACGGAAGAAACAGTCGAAGCCGCAAAGCGCCTCCTGAAGGCGGTCGCGCAGGGGGAACTGAACAAGTCGGATGCGGCGATCGCTGCTTGCGAAGAGGTGATCGAGCTCTTTGGCGACAGTGGCTCGGAACGGCTCCTGACGGAAGTCGCCAAGGCGCTCTACAACAAGGGGGTCGTGCAGGGAATGGCAGGCGCGCTCGCGGAAGCGATCGCGACCTATGCCGATCTGGTCGAACGCTTCGGAGACAGCGAGGTGGAGGAAATCCGGGCCACCGCGGCCAAGGCGCTGGTCAACTGGGGAGCCGCGGAGCAACAGACCGGAGACTTCCTTGCGGCGATTTCGACCTGCGATACGGTCATTGAGCGTTTTGGAATCAGCGATGCCCCGGAACTACAGGTGCTGATCGCCCATGCCCTAGTCAACAAGGGAGAAGCCCAGGTCCGGATCGGTGAGTTCGAACCGGCGATCGCGCTCTACGACCAAGTCGTGGAACGCTTTGGAGACGAAGCCGCGCCGGATCTCCGGAAACAAGTCGCCAAGGCATCGATCGGCCGAGGACGCATCAAATGGCTGTTGGGTGAAGCCGGGGCGGCGATCGCGGCCTGCGACGAGGCGGTCGAACGCGTTGGAGAAACCGACGCCCCAGAACTCCGGACGGAGATCGCCGAGGCGTTGTGCGTCAAGGGAGCGATACAGGGGCAGATCGGCCACTCGGGGGCGGCGATATCGACCTGCGATGCGGTCGTGGCGCGCTTTGGAGGAGACGATGCGCCCGAGGTTCGGGCACAGGTGGCCATGGCTCTGGTCCACAGGGCTGTCGCTCAGTTGCAGGCCGGCGATTCCGGGGCGGTGAACTCTACCTGCGACGAGGTGGTCGAACGGTTTGGTGACAGCGATGTGATCGAGATGCGTATACCGGTCGCGCTGGCGCTGACTTTCAAGGGCGCGATGCAGGGAATACACGGCGATTCCACGGCGGCGATCGCGACCTGTGAAGATGCGGTCGAACGCTTCGGAAACAGCGACGCGCCGGAGCTTCGCACACTGGTTGCCGCGGCGCTGGCCGTCAAGGCGTCAATTCAGGGGGTGCGCGGCGATACAAAAGCGGCGATCGCGACCTGCGACGAATTGGCCAGGCGCTTTCAGCACAGTGACGCGCTGGAACTTCGGGCGCTTGTCGGCGCGGTGTCGACCATCAAGAAAGTCGTCCACGGAACGCTCGGCGCGTCCGAGGCGGTGATTGAAATCTGCGATCAGGTCATCGATCTCTTCGGGGAGCAGGAAACGCGCGAAATTCGGGCTCTGGTTGCCGCTGCGTTGACCGTCAGCCGGGCGATGAAAGGAGAGATCGGCGAGCCGGAGGCAGTCATTGCGATCTGCGGCAATCTGCTCGAACTGCTCAGCGCAGACAACGTACCGGAACCGCACGCGCTGGTGTCCGCCATATTGCTTATCAAGGGAGTGACGCAGGGAGACCTCGGCGAGCCGGAGGCGGCGATCGCGACCTTCGACGGGATGGTCCGGCGCTTTGGCGACAGCGACGTTCCGGAGATCCAGGCACTGGTTGCGAAGGCGTTGGTTTGCAGGGGCGAGAGACAGATCGAGGTCGGATATGCACTGGACGCTCTGCTCACCTGCGATGAGCTCGATCGCCGTTTCGACGCTCCTTCCGGCCGGCACGAACACGTCATCGAATGGCAGACCGGATGGCTGAGAACGCAGGCGCTTCTTCTCCAGGACAGACGGCATGCCGCCATGGAGGCGTTCAGATCGGTATACGCCGCATTCGTTCCCGGCGATGACACGATGATGCGTCGGATGTTGGCAGGGGTTCCTGAATTGATCGCAACCGGGGCTTCGGAGCGTGAACTGGTAGAGATTCTGACCGGCGACGAGGAGAAGTCCGGCACGTTGCTGCCGCTCGTCGTCGCCCTGCGGGAATGCATCGGTGAGGTGGTTCGGGCGCCGATCGAAGTGATCGACGTCGCCACGGACATCGGCGAGCGCATCAGGGCGAAGGTGGGTGCCGGCAACATCTCCTCTTCCGGCGCTGCACCAACATGATCCCGTTTCGCGGCTGATGCTGGTGAATCGCGAATGGCGTCGTCCACGCGCTGTTGTTCTTCGTCGCCAAAAGGTTCTTCGACGTCGGGAGCGGAACGGATCGCATCGAGGGCCGGATCGCCTTCCGGCCAGCCCCATGGCCAAGGAAGACCTTGCCCACAGTCGCCCAAAAAACTCCTGATCATCCTAAATCCGACAGCACCTGACCGCATGCACCGCGCCATTCAAAGAAATGCTTGCATCCAGGGAGGCGTCCATAGACGGCAGTTGGAGGGCGCGATCGCCCTCTCGGCGCGGTTCGGGCGGTCGATTTCAGCACGCCGGCGCGGCCCTAGGGGGCGGCAGCCAGGGTTGACGGCCCGGCTCGCGGCCGTGGAGGTACTTCTTGAGCGCCTCGGCGAGGATCCGGCGCCAGCAACCCGCGCCCGGTTGGAGCAGCGCGCCCGCGATCTCGGGCCCCACGTCCACGCCTTCGTCGCCGCGCTGATGGCGCGCCAGAACAATCCGGAATACGGCTTCCGGTCCTGCTACGGCGTCCTCCGCCTGGCCAGCAACCACCCGCCGGACCGCTTCGACAACGCCTGCCGCTACGCGCTGGTCGTCGAGGATTTCGAGGAGATCGCGGCCGCGCACGGGTTCGATGGGGGCCAGGCCCCAGTCGTCGAGGACCATGAGGTCGATGCGGGCGAGTTCGCGGTACAGCTTGGCGATAATGCCCTCGCCATGGGCGACGCGGAGATCGTTGAGCAGCCGCGGCACGCGCAGGTAGAGCGCCTGGAACCCTTCGAGGCAGGCCTTGTGGGCGAGCGCGCAGACGATCCAGCTCTTGCCGGTGCCGGTCGGGCCGCTTCGGCCGACGCCCGGTGATCGTCACCTCCCAGTTGCCGGTCGGCGACTGGCATCGCCAACTGGAATACTGATCAGACTGCGCCGTCTTGCCGATCTGAACGGCGGCGGTTCGAGGTCACGCATGCGTTTCATCCCCTGTGCGCGACCGGCGCTTCGTCGAGGAAGCGTTCTTCGATCCGCGGGACATGCTGCAGGTCAAGTACGAGATGGTGCGCGCCGTGCGCGCCGAGTAGTTGCCGATTGCGCATGGCGCGATCCGCTTCGGGCTCTCGCGTCCCGCCTGCTACAAGGCGATCAGGGCGTTCGACGAGGATGGCCTCCCGGGTCTGCTTCCCGACCGGCCGGGGCCGCGCGGGCCGCACAAACTCACCCCCGAAGTTGTCGCCTTCCTGAGCGACGCATCGGCGCGGGATCCGTCCCTGGGCATGGACGAGCTCGCCCGAATGGCGCGCGAGCAGCTCGGCGTGGAGCTTCACCGACGCAGCGTTCAGCATGCCCTGGTCTCCCAAAAAAACAGCCCGCGGCGGTTCGGGGCGAACGCCGCCTGGCTGTGGCTCTCGGCGCTGGCGCTCAACGC
>JAPPIT010000141.1:60923-111635 GCA_028820505.1 Defluviicoccus sp. | reverse complement strand
AGCGACCCTCCACGACCTTTCAAGTGCCTCGTGAGCGATAAAGGATAGGCACACCGACCTGTCGTTCAAGGAGACGCCGAGCCTCTGCACCCTGTTGCAGGCGGCGAGGCTGCCGCGCGAGGGCGGCGATACCGCGTTTGCCTGCATGACCCGTGCCTATGCCGCGCTGCCGGCGGACATCAAGGCGAGGATCGAGGGCAGGCGCGCGATCCACAACCCCAGCAAGCTGGTCAACCCCCGGGTCGAGATCTCGCCGCTCAGGAAGGACGCGGCCGCGTTCTACGCCGGCCAGAGCGCGCGCTTCGCCGAGGTGTCGCACCCGATCGTCCGGACTCACCCGGCGACCGGCGAGAAATCGCTCTACGTCCAGCCGCGCTTCACCGTCGGCATCGAGGGCATGGAGGACGAGGAGGCCCAGCCGTTGCTCGACATCCTGTTCGACCACCAGATCCGCCCGGAATTCGTCTACCTCAACAAGTGGCGGGACGGCGATCTGCTGATGTGGGACAACCGCTGCGTGATCCATTACGCGACCGGCGGCTACGCCTGGCCCGACATCCGGACGATGCACCGGACGACGGTGCTGGGTGACAGGCCCTATTGAGGCACGGCTTCAGTCCGCGAACTCGTCGCGCAGGATGTGCAGGCGCTTCAGCATCTCTCGGTCGGAGACCTCGAACAGCCAGGCGTCGTCGGTTTCCGCGGTGTGGCCGATCCAGTGGCCGTGCGGCAGGGAGACGATGTCGTGCTTGCGCCATTCGAGCGTGGTTTCGCCGATCTCCGAGCTCCCCTCCCCGGCAACGACGATGAAGGCGGAGTTGCTGTTGGAGCGATAGGCGCGGGTGCACCGGCCCTGGGCCAGCGAGAGCAGCGAGCATTCCATCGTCGCCATGGTGGGGCCGCCGGTGAGCGGGTTGGTGTAGAGCATGCGGCGGCTGCCGTCGGAAGCGGGCGGAAGCGCGGCCAGGGCCCGGCGCGCGGTTTCCCACGGGTAGCGGAACAAAGGCGAATAGGCCATGTCCGCCGCGCCCGAGACGGGCACGAACCCGGGCGCCGCGAAAGCCTCGTCCGGCGGCAGGTCGGGCAGGTCGCGGGCCGGGCCGGGCTCGAACTCGCCGGTGTCGAGATAGTGATGGAACGGCACGTCCAGCACGTCGAGCCAGATCATCCGCCCGTCGCCCTCGTGGACATGCTCGTGCCAGGTCCAGCCCGGGGTCAGGATCATGTCGCCGGGCTCCATCGGACAGGGCTTGCCGTCGACGATCGTCGTCGCGCCGTCGCCCTCCATGACGAAGCGGAGCGCGTTCATCGAATGGCGGTGCGGGCGCGCGGTCTCGCCCGGCATCAGGACCTGCAGGTTGAAGCCGAGCGTGAGGCCGGAGCCCCGGCTGCGGCCGGACTCCAGCAGCGCCGGGTTGTTGAGCACCAGCACCCGGCGCTCGGCGTTGCTCATCGAGGTTGCCTCGATCGCCGTCTCGAGCAGCGGCTCCAGCGTCTCCCAGCGCCAGATATTGGGCGGCTCGGGCGGGTCGTTGGTGGCGTCCTCGAGCTCCCAGAGGGCGACGACGTTCGCCGCCTTCATCGCCTCGTGGAAATCGGAAAGGGCCACGCGCCGGTTCATCGCCGCCTCCTGTTCCGCCTGGACGCGGGCGATTGTGACGCGAACCGGCGCCGGGGCCAACCGAAACCGCGTCCCTTGATCCCGTCGCCTTAAGCGCATATCTGCCCGCTAGCGCGTCGCGCGCCAGCGCCACTTCGAGAGAGAGAATGACCGACCATCACAGCGCATTGATCTATTCCATGGTCCTCGCCTCCGCCGCCGACCGCGAGATGACCGATACCGAGCTTCGCCGGATCGGGCAGATCGTCGAACGCCTGCCCGCGTTCGAGGGCTTCGATACCGACACGCTCGCCCACAGGGCGGCCGAATGCGCGGAGCTTCTGAATGCCGACGACGGACTCGAAACCGTGCTCGACGCGATCCGGGACGCCCTGCCGGAGAAGTTGCGCGAGACCGCCTATGCCGTCGCCTGCGAGATCGTGGTGGCGGACGGCAGGATCGCGCAGGAGGAGCTCCGCCTGCTCGAAATGCTCGCCCAGAGCCTTCCCATCGACCGACTGGCCGCGGCGGCGATCGAGCGCGGCGCGCGGGCGCGCCACATGACGCCCTGAGTCCCCGGGCGCGCGCGATGCCCGCCCGCGAGACCGACCGCGCGGTCGCGCTGTGGCTCTATATCTGCTGCGCGGCGATCTTCGCGATGGTGGTGCTGGGCGGGTTGACCCGGCTCACCGGGTCGGGGCTCTCGATGGTCACCTGGCAGCCGGTCACCGGCTGGCTGCCGCCGCTCGACGCCGCCGGGTGGGAGGCGGTCTTCGCCCTTTATCGCGAGACGCCGGAGTTCAGGCGCGTCAATTTCTGGATGACGGTCGACGACTTCCGTTCGATCTTCTGGCTCGAATATCTCCATCGCCTCTGGGGTCGCCTGATCGGTGTCGTCTTCGCCGTGCCGGCCGTCTGGTTCGCAGTGCGCGGGCGGATCGGGCGCCGGCTGGGGATCGGGCTGTTCCTCGCCTTCCTGCTCGGCGCGGGGCAGGGCGCGCTGGGCTGGTACATGGTGCAGAGCGGGCTGGTCGACCGGCCGGAAGTCAGCCACTACCGGCTCGCGGCGCACCTTTTCCTGGCGCTCGCGGTCTACGCCTGGCTCTTCTGGCTGGCGTTGGGACTGACGCAAGAGCGCGGGGGACAGGGTGCATTGGACGCGCATATCGGCCTCGTAATCGCGGGGATCGCGCTCACCGCGATCTGGGGCGCGTTCGTCGCCGGACTCGATGCGGGTCATATCCATCCGACCTTCCCGCTGATGGACGGCCGCCTTGTCCCCCGGGAAGCCTTCTCGATGGCGCCCTGGGCCGCCGACCTGACCGGCAACCCGGTGACCGTCCAGCTCGTCCACCGCTGGCTCGCGATGCTCGTTCTCGCGGCGATCCTCGCGCTCTGGTGGCGGGTCCGCCGGCTGCCGCAGGGCCAGCGCCTGGCGTTCGATCTCCTCGCCGTAACGGGCATCCTCCAGGCCGGGCTCGGCGTGGCGACCCTGCTGCTCGGCGTGCCGCTCGCCGCCGCTTCGCTCCACCAGGCGGGCGGCGTGGTCCTGCTCAGCCTCGCGGTCTACGCCCTGCACGCGAGCCGCCGGGCGCGGATTTGACATCGAAAACCCCGCCGGACAACCATGAGGCAACGGCGATCCGGCGGGACGGCGATGACGGACGGACCACCCTTCGAGGAAGCGCTGGCGCGGCTCCGCGCGGCGCTCGCCGATGTCGCGAACGGCGATGTGGCCGCGATCAAGGCGCTCTACGCCCAGACCGGCGAGGACACCAGCTTCTACGGCTGGGGCGGCTACGAGAAGGGCTGGGAGCAAGTCTCGCGGCGCTGGGACTGGGCGGGCCGGCAGTTCAAGGGGGGCACCGTCCGTCACGAGAACCTGACCACGGTCGTCACGTCGGAGCTCGCCTACACCACCGATATCGAGACCTTCGAGACCGCCATGGACGGGATGGACGAACCGGCCCGGTGGTCGAACCGGGTCACGCACGTCTTCCGCCTGATCGACGGCGAATGGCGGCTGGTCCATCGCCACGCCAACCGGCTCGAAGACCGTTACGAGCCCGCCGATCGTCTCGCACGGAGGTGAAGCCATGAGCGACGATCCCCAAGCCCGCGCCGCCGAAATCCTCCGCCGGGCGGAAGAGCTGGTTCCGGTCCTCGCCGAACGCGCGCAGGCGACGGAAGCGCTGCGCAGCCTCCCCGCGGACACGATCGCCGACATCCGCGCGGCCGGGCTCCACACGATGGGCAAGCCGCTGAGGCTAGGCGGGGCCGAACTGCCGCTCGACGCGATCGTCCAGATCGTCGCAACACTGGCACGCGGCTGCGCCTCGACCGCCTGGGTGTGCGGCGTCTATAGCGACCACGCCATGATCGTCGGCATGATGGACCCGCGCGTGGCGGACGAGATCTGGGCGGACGAGCCGGATGCCCTCATCGCCACCGGCTACTTCCCCTCGGGCACTAACGAGCCCGACGGCGACGGGTGGCGGTTGACGGGCCGCTGGGGTTTCGCGAGCGGCTGCGACTTCGCCCGCTGGGCGTTCCTGGGCAGCATCATGGCGGCCGGAGACGGACCGCCGGAGCCCCATCTCTGTCTGGTGCCGATCGACGAGGTCGAGATCGACGACGACTGGCAGGTGATGGGGCTTGCCGGGACGGGGTCGAAGACCCTCGTCGCCGACGGGGCGTTCGTGCCGCGCCACCGCACGATCCCGCTCAGGCTGATCGGCGGCGGCTGGGAAGCGCGCGGCAGTCCGGACGTGCCGCCGCTCTACCGGCTGCCGCATGTGTGCACCATCCCGTTCCACTTCTGCGCCACCGCGCTGGGTACCGCGGAGAGCCTGCTGGAAGACGTCATTACCGAAATCGGGGCGCGGCACTCGCTCGGCGCGCCGGTCGCCGAGTACGCGACGATGCAGATGCGCGTGGCCGCCGCCTCGGTAGAGCTCGACTGCGCCCGCATGCTGATCGAGCGCGACACGCGGGAGGCCATGGCAGCGATGCGGGAGGGGCGGTCGCTGACGCTGGCCGAGCGCGCGCGCAACCGGCGCGACATGGCCTATGCCGCCCGGTTCTGCCGGCGCGCCGCCGAGGAGTTGTTCGAGGCGGGCGGCGCCAGGAGCGTCTATTCGGCCAGCGCCCCGCAGCGCAAGTTCCGCGACGTCCGGGTGGCGGCGAACCACATCATCCTCAAGTGGGACGTGGCGGGAACGACCTACGGCCGCGTCGCCTTCGGCCTCGACCCCGCCTCGCCGTTTATCTGAGGGGCGGGCGGGCTTCACGCCCGGAACGCCGGCAGGACTTCCTCGATGCAGCGCTGGAGCTGCTCGCGCGGGCGGGCGGAGACGAAACGCATTATCGGCATGGTGCAGCCGGCCTCGATATAGGCGGCGAGCTTGTCGATCACCGCCTGCGGCGGGCCGTAGGCGAGCCAGGTCTCGGCATGGTCGCGCGTGATGTAGCCGGCGCCGTAATAGGCGCCGAGGAAGGCCGTCGCCTCCTCGAACGCCCGGTCCCGGTCCTCGTCGATATTGACCATCATGTGGAGCGAGCCGTCGAAGCCGGACGTGTCGCGCCCGAGTTCCCCGGCATAGGCGCGTATCCTGTCGAAACGCTCCCGGAACCGCTCCACCGGCGTCCCGTCGGTCTGCCAGCCGTCGGCGTGGGTGGCGACGCGCCTCAGGATCCGTTCCATCGCCTCCTCCGGCATGTCGTCGCGCTTGGGATTGACGGCGATTTGGATCGGCGGCGGCTTCTGGACCGGCTTCGGCTGGAGGTCGACGTCGGCGAAGCTGCGGAACCGGCCATCGTGGCTCGCCTTCCCGTCGCTCCACAGCTTGCGGAGGATTTCGATTCCCTCGACGACGCGGGCGGGTCGCTCTCCGGAACGAACGCCCATGACGTCGAGCTCGTGCGCGAATTGCGGGCCGTCGAAACGCGACCCGCCGTTGCAGACGGCGAGGATCGTCCGCCCGCCGGACAACACGTCCAGGCTCGCCCATTGCAGGGCGAACAGGAGCGGATCGCGGAACGGAAAGCTCGCGAGGCAGACCGTGCCGAGCTTCACCCGGCTGGTCCGCACGGCCATCGCGGACAGCGTGACCACCGCCTCGACCCGGGGTTTGGACAACAGATTGTCGCCGACCCAGACGCCGTGGAAGAGGCCGGACTCCTCGGCCGTCTCCGCCATGTCGAGCAGGTCGTCGAGCGTCCCCCAGTCGAACAGGATCGCCCGGGTCGACAGCGAAAGGCCGAACTTCGCCCGCATGGGAACGGCTTCGGCCATGTCACTCACCGAGATAGGAGAGGATCGTGCGCGCCACGACGCGCGAGACCCGGTCGAGGCAGGAAAGCGCGACCAGATCGGTATCCAGCACGCCCGCGCCGCCGGCGACGCCGTACATCACCGCCGGGACTCCGGCCGCGCAGGGACCGCCGGCGTCGAACGTCCCCTGCCCGTAAAACGTCCCCGGCGGCTCGCCGTGGACCGATTCATGGGCCTCGGCGAGCAGGCGGACCACCGGATTGTCGGGATCGACCAAAGCGGGCCACATGTGATGGCCCTGTTCGACCGTCACCTCCCAAGGCGAGAGGTCGCCGATCGCCGCCCTCACCTCTTCCGCCGCCGCCGCGGGATCGTCGCCCGGCAAAAGGCGCCGGTCGATGCGCATCCGCGCGGTGTCGGGGATCGTGTGCGGCGCAAGCGGCGAATAGGCGATCTGGTAGGGCAGCACGTGGCGGCCGCCGAGAAGCGGGTGGGTGCCCTCGAAGGTCATCCGTTTGAGGCGGCTCATGACCTCCCACGCGCCCTCGATGGCGCTCAACCCGGTGTCCGGGACGCTCGAATGGACGGCCTTGCCGCGCACCGTGACGTTGACGTCGACCCGGCCGCGATTGCCCATCGAGATGCGCTCGTGCGTCGCGGTCATCAAAAGCGCGAAGTCGGGCTTCGCATCGAGCGCGCCGAGGATCGCCTCGGAGCATTTGTGGCTCGACCTTCCCTCGTTGTTGATCGCGACGTAAAGCGTGCCGGGGAGTTCCGTCCCGGTGTCGGCGAGCAGCTTGAGGACGGCGAGCGCGATCGCCTGGTGCGACTTGTTCTGGCCCACCCCCATGCCGAAAACGCAGGGCTCGTCGCGCCCCCACGCGGCGCCGGAAGCGATCTTCCCGGACCACGGATCGTCCATCAAATTGTGGTGCTGGACCGGCGTGTAGACCTGGATCAGGAGGGACTTCCCGCCGGTCCCGGCGCCGTGGCGCGCGACGATCTGGTTGCCCGGCACGTCGATCAGGTCGTAGGCGCCGGCCTGGGCCAGCTTCGGCCGCAGGACGTTCTGGACGTAGTGAACGAGCTTCGGGTCGTCCGGCTCGATGAAGACCTCGTGCCCCATCGGCACGTCGGCCGGAACCCGGGCCAGATCGACCAGCGTGTCGATCGTAAAACGCCGGTCCAGCCGGCCGAGAAGCGCTTCGATGTCCATGCCCGATCCGTTACCTATCTATCCGGTCTGTGCCGGGGTGGGAGGTCCGATTCACCCCACATTGACTCCGTCCGAGGTCACCGATCCGCCGAGGGCCCAGGAGCCCCAGGTCTGGAGATGGGTCTTGCGCGCCTGCATCTGCAGCCCGACGGCGCGGATGTCCCGGAACCGGCGCTCCAGCGGGCTCGATGCCATGACCGCGCCGGTGCCGGCGGTATCGAAGAGCGGGTCGACGGCCGCCTTCGCCTCGTGGATCGCGTGCGTGCCGGCAAGCCGGATTGTCATCAGCGTGTCCACCGACATGCGGCCCTCGGCGGCGAGATCGGCGGCGCCCGCCTCCGCCGCCTCGGCGAGAAAGGCGCGGGCGCCCCGGATCTTCGCATCGGCGCGGGCAACCTCTTCGTGGACCGCCGGGTTTTCCTTGAGCGTGAAACGTGCGCCGCGCGGGCGCTTGTCCTGCGCCAGCGCGACGAACGCATCGAACAGCCCGCGCGAGAGGCCGAGCGCGACGGCGGCGAAGCCGATCGCGTAGACCGACATCAGCGGCATGCCGTGCAGCGAGGAGACGACGGGCCTGTCGTCGATCATCGTGGCGCGGACGACGGTCCGTTCCCCGGGCACGAACAGCCCGTCGCAGGCGAATCCGTCGCTCCCCGTCCCCCGGAGTCCCACCGAATCCCAGCTATTCGACAGCTCGACCGTCGCCGCCGGGATCAGCATGGTGCGGTTCTCCTGCGTTCCCTTGGGGTCGAGCCTCGGCGTACCGTCGTTCTCGAAGACCATGCAATGGGCGGCGAGCCAGGTCGCGTGGTGGCTGCCGCTCGCGAAGCCGGTGCGGGCGGTGACGCTGTAGCCGCCCTCGACCGCCCGCGCTTCCGCCTTGCCGGGCCCCCAGGCGAGCACGCCGTTCGGGTCCCGTCCCCAGATCTCCTGCGCGAGGGCGGGCTCGAGGAAACCGGCCAGCGAGGCGCATCCGTTGCCCTGGGCGACGCACCAGGCGGCGCTGCCGTCGTGCCGCGCGACCGCCTCGATCACGGGCAGAAAGACCGGCAACGTCATCTCCGCGCCGCCATAGACCGCCGGCAGGAGGAGCCGGAACAGCGCCTGCTCGTGCAGCGCCGCCATCGCCCCGGCGGTCAGCCGGCGGTTCCGGTCGGCCTCGGGTGCGAACGACTCCACGACCGGGCCGGCCTTCGCCGCCCGGGCGAGCCAGGCGTCGGTATCGAGCGCGGTCAGATCCTGGCCGGGGGCGTCCATGGGCGCGCCTCCCGCTGCTTCGCTGCGTCCCGATTATGCGGGCGCCGCCCCGGGCTGTCACGGCGCCGCGCTTGACCGGTTTCCGCAATTGCTGTGGTATCGAACCGGGATCGCGGAAGACGATCGGGCACCATCGAAGAAATGCGGAAGGGGATACCATGCGCAGGATCGGATTCATCGCCGCCGCGCTCGCGAGCGCGGCGCTCGTCCTCGGAACGGCGCAGGCGGCCGAAAAGGTGCGCCTGACCATCATCTCGGGGAACAACCACAACTACGCGCCGGTCGGCGCGGCGATCAAGGACTTCGTCCCCAAGGTCGACGAGATCCTCGCCAAAACCGGAAAGTACAAGGTGTCCTGGGTGCAGGGCTTCGGCGGGCAGATCGTCAAGGTCCGCGGCGAGCTCGACGGCGTGCAGACCGGGCTCGGCGATCTCGGCGTCGTGCCGGGGCCGTTCCACCAGTCGGAGCTGTCGCTCTACCAGATCGCCTACGTGACGCCGTTCACCACGCTCGACGTCCAGGTGGCGACCGACGCGATGAACCATCTGTACGGGAAATACCCGGCGATGGGGAAACAGGTGGAACGCTTCAACCAGTCGATGCTCGGCATCACGGGAACGGCGGATTTCTACGAGCTCTGGACCAAGAAGAAGATCACCAAGTTCACCGATCTCAAGGGCATGAAGATCGGCGCCGTGGGCGCGAACATCCCCTGGGTGACCGCGGCGGGCGCGACGCCGGTCGTGATCAAGGGCCTGGCGACGATGTACAACGCGCTCAAGACCGGCATCTACGAAGGCGGCGTCCTCTGGCAGCAGGCGATGGCGGGGTTCAAGTTCTGCGAGATCACCAAGTACAAGCTGGCGGCCGGGTTCGGGGCCGTCGCCAACGCGCTGCTCACCGCCAACACGGACTCCTGGCCCAAGATCCCGCGCGAGGTCCAGGCGGCCATCAAGGAAGCCACCGCCACATGGTCGGCGGCCGGCAACCAGAAGATCATCGGCGGCGGCAAGTGGGGCCTCGGCGTCTGCGAGAAGAAGTACGGCCAGGAAACTCACGAGCTGTCGGCGGCGGAGAAGAAGACCTGGGCCTTCGCGATCTCCAACATCGCGCAGGCATGGGCCAAGCGTCAGGACAAGGCGGGGCTCCCCGGCACCAAGATGCTGGGCGACTATATGGACTACATGCGGGACAAGAAGCAGCTCGTGACCCGCAACTGGGACCGCGAGTAGCGGGCGTTTCTTGCGCGCCCTTCGATACGCCGCCCCGCGGCTACTCGGGGTGAGGGATTCTTCGCTTTCCCTCATCCCGGGTAGGCGCCTCGGCGCCGTATCGAGGGACGCTCCGCAACCGCGGTTCGGCCGGGGGCCATGCTAAAAACCCTCGATCGCGTCCTCGGGGCGCTCGTCATCTCGGGCAACAGCCTCGGCTCGGCCTGGATCTTCGTGATGATGCTGGCGATCTCGGCCGACATCGCGATGCGCTTCCTGTTCAACGCGCCGATCAACGGCACCACCGAGCTGGTCACCATGTCGGTCGTGGCCGTCCTCTATCTGCAGCTCGCCTATACCCTGCGCTCGGGCAGCATGACGCGGTCCGACGCCGTGTTGAACCGGCTGGTCGCCCGCTACCCGCGCGTCGGCCACGGCATGTCGGTCGTCTTCTATCTCGCGGGCGCCGCCCTGATGGCGGCGATCGTGCGGGGCGCCTGGCCGAAATGGATCAGGTCCTACGAGCTCGACTTCTATGTCGGGGTCGTCGGCGTGTTCACCTTCCCGGACTGGCCTCGGCTGCTGGTCGTGTTCCTCGGCTGCACGCTGACGGGGCTCCAGTTCCTCGCGCTCGCCGCCGGCAGCGCGCGGGCGCTTTTTCGCCCGGCGGCAACGACCTAGGCGGCGCCCGTGGAAGCCTTCGAAATCGCCCTGATCTCGGTATTCGCGATGCTGCTGCTGATCTATTTCGGCATGCACATCTCGGTGACGCTGGCGCTGATCTCCTTCGTCGGCGCCTGGGTGATCAAGGGCAACGCGGCGATCGCCTTCAACCTGCTGCTGATCGCGGCCGAGAAGACGGTGAACAATTTCGTCTTCGCGGTCATCCCGCTCTTCGTCCTGATGGGCTTCCTGGTCGCCGCCGCCGGGATGGGGCGGGATGCCTACGACATCGGCCAGATCATGCTGCGCAAGGTGCGCGGCGGGCTCGGCATGGCGACCGTGGTCGCCAACGCGATCTTCGCCTCGATCACCGGGGCCTCGGTGGCCTCGGCCTCGGTGTTCTCCAAGGTCGCCGTGCCGGAGATGATGCGCCACGGCTATTACGGGCGCTTCGCCGTCGGCACGGTGGCCGGGTCGTCGGTGCTCGGCATGCTGATCCCGCCGAGCGTGCTCTTGATCATCTACGCGCTGATCGCCGAGGAGTCGGTGGGCGATCTCTTCATCGCCGGCATCGGCCCCGGCATTCTGCTGACGATCGCGTTTTGCGGGCTGATCTACATCATGGCGACGCTGTTTCCGCGCCTGGTCCATGTCGACCGGGACGTCCGAGAGGGCGTGGCGGAAGAAGAGGAGGAGACGCTCAGCGCCGGCGACCTGTGGCGCAAGGCGATGCCGATCACGTCGCTGGTGCTTCTCGTGCTGGGCGGCCTCTACGGTGGCGTCTTCACCCCGGTCGAGGCGGGCGCCGCCGGTGCGCTGCTGGCGCTGATCTTCGCGCTGGCGCGCCGCGCGCTGACCTGGCGCAGCTTCTGGAACGTGCTGCTCGATTCCGGAAACATCACCGCGACGCTCCTCTTCCTGATCTGCTCGGCCAGCATGTACAGCCGGATGCTCGGGATGTCGGGCCTGCCGTCGGAAATGGCGGCGATCTTCGACAATCTCGGGGCCGGCTTTTACGGCATGCTGGCCTTCTACGTGCTGGTGGTCATTATCCTGGGCACCATCATCGATTCCGTCTCGATCATGCTGATCATGGTGCCGCTGTTCCTGGCGGCGCTCAAATTCTTCGAGATCGACCTGGTGTGGTTCGGGATCGTGACCGTGATCGCGACCGAGATCGGATTGCTCACCCCGCCGCTCGGGATCGCGGTCTACGTGGTCCACTCGACGCTGGCGCGCCCCGACATTTCGCTGAAGGATATCTTCGTCGGCTCGGCGCCGTTCGCGCTGGCGATGCTGTTCGTGCTGATCCTGGTCATCGCGTACCCGCCGATCGCGACATACCTGGTCTCGATCAAGCTCTGACCGCCGTCATTGCAGGCGGTAGCCGACCTCGTAGTGGAGGTTGATGCCGTCCCAGAACATGTATTTGAGGCGCGCGCCCTCGGCCGCGTAGTGCAGCGCCATGTCCTGCTTCTCGCGCGTGTCGCAGTGCTTGACCAGGATCTCGAAAGCCCGCCCGCCATGCTCGATGTCGGCCTCGGCGTGGACCCACCAGTATTCGAGCTCGTGCTCGGTGAACCCGTAGGTCCCGCGGAGCGCCGGCAGCACCTTGGAGAACAGCCTCGGCTCCTGCGCCTCGCTCGCGATGTGGACCCCGGCGACGCCGGCGATCCAGTGCCGGGTCGCGCTGGTGTTGAGCTCCCAGTTGAGCCAGCACTCCGTCGTCGGCAGGCCGCGTTCGGCGTCGAGCTGCTGGCGCGTCATCCCGCACGCCTCGCAGAACCTCAGCAGCAGCTCGACATGCGGGTTCGCGGGATCGGTCTCCTCGCGATAGTTCTCCATCTCCATCTCGACCACGTCTTCCGGCGCGTTGGCGCAGATGTTGAACAGCGCCGTCGGGATCAGGTTGCCGATCCAGTACCAGTGCTCGCGGATCGCCCCGGCGATCGTCTCGCGCCCGGCCTCGCCGGCCGCCCACTTGTCGATCAGCGGGTGGTCCGCCTGGTGGCGCGCATCCACGACGCCCTGCAGCTCTTCGCGGAAGGTTCTGTCAGTCATTTCCAGTCTCCTCAGCCCATCAGCCCGGGCAGGAACAGCACCACGTCCGGCACCGCGATCAGCAATGCCAGCAGCACGAACGCGCAGCCGATATAGGGGAGCCCCGCATAGACGACCTGCGAGAAGGTGGTCCCCGGCGGCGCCACCCCCATCATAACGAACAGCAGCAGCCCGAACGGCGGCGTCGTGGTCGAGATCTCGAGCGCCAGCACGACGATAATCCCGAACCAAACCGGGTCGAAGCCCAGAGAGATGGCCAGAGGCACGAAGATCGGGATGGTCAACATCATCTGCGAGATCTGGTCGACGAACATGCCGAGAAAGAGCAGCACGGCGAACATGAAGAGCAGCATCACCAGGCGCGGCATCTCGAACCCGGTCACCCAGTCGACGATCCCCGCGCTCGCGCCCGAGAAGGCCATGATCTGGCTGAAGGTGGACGACGCCATCAGGATCATGAACACCATGGTGGTCACCACCAGGGTGCCCTCGATCGACTTCCGGATCACCCGCCAGTTGAGCACGCGGAAGGCGGCCGCCAGCACCAGCACGCCCACGACGCCGAAGGCCGCCGCCTCCGACGGGGTGGCGACGCCGATCAGGATCAGGCCTACGACGCAGAAGAAGACGAGGCCGAGCGGCAGGATGTTGATGACGGTGAGCAGGATCTTGGTGCCGAAACCGGTGGGCTCCACGTCGTAGAGCGGCGCGGCGTCGGGATCGAACTTGACCTGGACGAAGATCAGCACCGCGTAGAAGGTGGCGAGGATCAGCCCCGGCACGACGCCGCCGATCAGCAACCGGCCGATGTCGATCGTCGTCAGCGCCCCCATCAGGCTGCCGAGCAGGACGACGAGCGCCGACGGCGGGATGAGGATGGCGAGGCTGCCGGAGCCCAGGATGGGGCCCATCGACATGTATTTCTTGTAACCGCGCCGGGTCATCTCGGGCACCATCGAGGAGCCCATCATCGCGGTCGTCGAGATGCTGGAGCCCGACAGCGCCGCGAAGATCGTCCCGCCGGCGACGGCCATGTAGGAGAGCCGCCCCGGCACCCGCCCGAACACCCTGTCGAGGGTCGAGAAAATCCGCTCGGCGATGCCGCAGTGAAAGAACAGCTCGCCCATCAGGATGAACAGCGGCACCGGGATCAGCAGGAAGTTGGAGATCGACCGGGTCGCGTTGTTGATCAGCTGCTCGATGCCGGCGACGCCCCCCATGAACACCACCGCGCCGACCACGTTGGCGATCAGGAAGGCGAAGGCGACGGGGATCGAGAGCGCCATCAGCCCGACCACCAGGCCGAGCATCAGGATGCCGGCGGTGTACCACTCCATCTCAGAGGCCTTCGGCGCCGGTCGGATCGCCGGTCAGCATCGAGTCCGGCCCGAACAGGAAGCGGGCGAACTCGGTCGCCAGCAGGAAGAAGGCGAGCGGCACCGGCGCGGTGACGATCCAGCCCGGCATCGCGAAGGAGCGGATGTCCTCGAAGCCCCGGATATATTCGGCGATCACCACGGTGAGCGAGTACCAGGCGAGCAGCAGGCAGATCGCGATCCCCGCGACATAGACCAGCCGCTCGACCCAGAGCTTCGGCGTGCCCCTGAGGCGGCCGATGAAGATGGTGATGAAGACGTGGCTCTTGCGCCGCAGCACCCAGGGCGTCGCGTAGAGCGTGGAGTGCAGGAGCCCGTACTCGGCGAGCGTGACGGTCCAGAGCGGCGAGGGAATGCCCGCCGTCCGCACCGTCACGTCGTAGACGATGGCAAGGAAGATGGCGGCGAGCACGAGGCCGCCGAGAACGGCCAGCCCCGTGATCACCCGATCGTAGGCCCGCGCCAGCCCCCGCATCGCGCGGCGCGCCGGGTACGAGCGTCCGCCGACGCTACTTGCGGAACAGCTTGGACCTGAAGTCCGCGATCAGCTCCGCCGGGATCTTGTTCTTGGCGAGCGCCTGCCACACGCCGATATTGTAGGCCGCGTCGAGATAGATATCCGCCGCCTTGCCCTTCAGGTCGATGTCGGTCATGCCGCGCTTCTTGAGCTTGACCTTCTCGTCGGCGCTCATCTTCGCGAACAGGCTGTGCGCCCAGATCTCGGACTCGATCGCCGCGCGGGTGACCGCACGCTTGTGCGCGGTCGACAGCTTGTCCCATTTCCCCTTGTTGGCGGCGATGATGATGTCGCCCTGCCAGTATGCGGGCGTGAGCCGGTATTTCAGGAACTTGTCCCAGCCGAAATTGGTCACGCCCGGTCCGATCCAGGCCGCGCCCTTGACCAGCCCGCGTTCGAGGCCGGAATACATCTCGGCCACGTGCATCGGGACCGCGCTGCCGCCGAAGCGCTTGAGGAACTCGCGGTAGATCGCGACGCCGCGAATCTTCATCCCGTTGAAGTCGGGCGCCCCGTCGGCGGCGAACTTGGGCTTCTCCGTCAGGTAGACATAGAACGTGTAGCCCGACCCGTAATAGCCCAGCAGTTCCGCCCCGAGGCGCCGGCGAACCTGCTCGTTCATCAGGGCCAGCCCGCCGGTCGAGCGGACTTCCATCGCGTGCAGGTTGGAGCCGTTGAAGGCCTGGATCTCGGGGATCTCGCCGAGGAAATAGGACATCGGCCCGTAATAGACGTCGACCACGCCGCGGGACACGGCCTTCATCTGCTGGTCGACCGGCGTCACGTCGGGACCGCCGATATAGTTGATCTTGATCTCGTTGTTCGAGTACTGCGCCGCCCGCTTGGCGAAATCGTCCAGCGGCGGGTTGAAGGGATGCTTGCGCGGGAAGGCGGTAACCGATTTCCACGAAACGCTTTCCGCCGCCGCGGGCAGGGCGGTAAGCGCGAAGGAAAGGATTACGCTCCCGAATACGAGTCTCGCCAGTTTCATGCTCGCCTCCTTGGTCGGAACGGTGACCGCATCCCTTGCGGGCTGCGGGATTCCAACAATAATTCCGGTTGTACCGGGCCGATCTTCCCGTGCGCCCGAGGGCAAGTCAACCGAACCCCAAAGCGGAGGTCCGATGAGCGAAGCGACGGCCTTCATGGCGCTGACCGATCTGGTCGCGTCGTTCGAAGCGAAAGAGGCGTCTCCGGTCGACGCGGTCCGCACCGCCTATCGGCGCATCGACCGCTACGAGAGCGGCCTCAACGCGTTCTGTCACCTGCTCGACGGGGACGAGGCGCTGGTCGCCGCGCGGGAGGCGGAGCGGCGCTGGGCGCAAGGGACCCCGGCCGGGCCGCTCGACGGCGTGCCGATCACGGTGAAGGACGCGCTTCTCGCCACCGGCTGGGCGACACTCCGGGGCTCGAAACTGTCCGATCCCGACACGCCGGATTCCGAGGACTCTCCGGCGGTCGCGCGCGCCCGGGAGGCCGGCGCGATCGTCATCGGCAAGACCACCATGCCCGAGTTCGGCTGGAAGGGCGTCAACGACAGCCCGCTCAGCGGGATCACGCGCAACCCGTGGGACCTTTCCGTCACGCCCGGCGGGTCGAGCGGCGGATCGGCGGCGGCGCTCGCCGCCGGGATCGGCAACGCGGCGATCGGCACCGACGCCGGCGGCTCGGTCCGCATCCCGGGCAGCTTCTCGGGCCTGGTCGCGATCAAGGCGTCCTACGGGCGGGTCGCCAACTACCCGTTGAGCGCGGCCGGCACGCTCAGCCATATCGGGCCGATGACGCGCACCGTCGCCGACGCCGCGCTGATGCTGAACGTCATGGCGAAACCGGACGCGCGCGACCCGGCGAACCTGCCCTATGACGGGCGCGACTTCCGCGACGGCATCGAGGACGGGGTGCGGGGGCTCCGCGTCGCCTTCAGCCCCACCCTGGGCTATGCCCGGGTCGACCCGGAGGTCGCGGACCTCGCGGCGGGCGCGGCGGAGGCGCTGGCCGGGCTGGGCGCCGAGGTCGAGCAGGTCGACGTTCCCTTCGATGACCCCAGCGAGTGTTTCCGGATCCACTTCTTCTCCGGCATCTCGCACGCGCTCCGAAACCTGACGCCGGAACAGCGCGGGCTCATCGACCCGGGCATCCTTCCCATCCTCGAAGCGTCGCGCGGGATCGGCCGCGCCGAGTACATGGAGGCCATCGACTGGCGCGTGGCGTTCTCGCGCGCGGCGAAGCGGTTCCTCGAGACCTGGGACGTTCTGGTGACGCCGACCATGGCGGTGCCGCCCTTCGAGGTCGGGAAGCTGTCGCCCGAGGGCTACGACCCGGAAAACTGGATGGAATGGTCGCCTTTCACCTACCCGTTCAACCTGACCGGACAGCCGGCGATTTCCGTCCCCTGCGGCTTCACCGAAGCGGGGCTCCCGGTCGGGCTCCAGATCGTCGGCCAGTACCACGACGAGGCCACCGTGCTGCGTGCCGCCAGGGCCTGCGAGGCCGCGCACCCGACGACCGACCGCCGCCCGCCGCTTTCCTGACCGGGACGGGTTGCCGGCGCGGGCGCGCCGTCCTATGTGGCTGCGATGGAATTCGAACGGTGAGCACGGAGAACAGCGCCATGCCCGACACCGCCGCGATCGACAGCGTGACCGCCGCGCTCAACTACGTCGTCGATACGGGCGTGAAGCCGGTCAACCGGACGATGGAGGCGGGCAACATGGCCCGCGTCCGCACCGGCACCTACGAGACGCGCGAGATGACGATCCGCAACGGGCGGACGCTGCGCGACACGTTCTCTCTGGACGAGACCGGCTTCGTCTTCGTCGACCACGAGACCGCGACGGAGGACTTCTTCAACCCCGAGGATCTGGCCTCGACCTACTACCCGGAGGTGGAGAGGCTGATCGCGGAACGGACCGGCGCGAAGCGGGTGCTGATCTTCGATCACACGCTGCGTTCGGGCAGCGAAGCGACGCGCGAGGAGCGCAAGGTCCGCGAGCCGGTTACTCAGGTCCACAACGACTACACCGAATGGTCCGGCCCGCAGCGCGTCCGCGACCTGCTGCCCGACGAGGCCGAGGAGCTCCTGAAGCGCCGCTTCGCCATCGTCCAGGTGTGGCGCGCGATCACGAAGCCGATCGAGTCCCACCCGCTCGCGATAGCGGACGCGCGGAGCCTGGCGCCCGGGAATCTCGTCGCCTCCGAGCGGCGCTACCCGGACCGGGTGGGCGAGACCTACCAGGTTTCCTGGGCTCCGGATCACGCGTGGTACTACTTCCCGCGCATGACCCGCGACGAAGCACTGGTGTTCAAAGTCTACGACTCGGAGAAGGACGGAAGGGCAAGGTTCACCGCCCACACCGCCTTCGACGACCCCAACACGCCCGAAGGCGCGCCGGAGCGCGAGAGCATCGAGATGCGGACCATCGCGTTCTTTTAGGAGCAGTATCCGGTCGGGCGCGGCGGCATTTCCCACCGTCATGCCCGGACTTGTTCCGGGCATCCACGTCTTGCGGCATCGCGCCGTGAGCGGGGTCGAGCGAGCCGGCCGACCCACATGGATGCCCGGAACAAGTCCGGGCATGACGGTGGAGGGGCGGACGGAGAACCGAAAACCGCCAAAATGATCTAAAAAAGAAAATTACCCTTGACTCGGGACACGTTCGGCACCATATTTCGCACAGTCGGGAAGTGGGGGCGCCGGAGGTTTCGGCGCCCCTTTCCGTTGCCGGGCGCACCGCCCGCCCATGTGGAGGACACGATCGTGCATCATGCGACCGCCGTCGTCACCGACATGCCGACCCGCGGATCGAATATGCCGACCCCTTGCGTGCCGCGCGCACGGTCGGCATTTGCCGACCGGCAGGTCGAGTCGGCAAATGTCGACATTCCCGCTCGGCATTTGCGGGACGCGAATGTCGACCCGGTAGCGATTTGCCTACCCGACGTGACGCCTTTGTCTTTTGCGCCGCGGTCGGTTAAGAAAACGCGTGCACGGTCGGCGCGAAAGAGAGGGAACCGAGATGACGGATGCTCCCAGATTCGAGATGGGCCATATCGGCGTCTACGTCACCGACATCGACAGGATGACCGATTTCTACGGCCGGGTGCTCGGCTTCAAGATCACCGACGGCGGGCCGCTCGGCGAGAACCGGATGGCGTTCCTCAGCCGCAACGCGGGCCACCATCACCAGATCGTGTTCATCACCGGGCGGCCGGCGGAGTCGTACAACACGATCAACCAGATCTCATTCAAGGTGACCTCGCTCGACGACCTCCGCGTCTATCACGACGCGCTTCTGGCCGAGGGCGTCGAGGGGTTCGACCCCACCGATCACGGCAACGCGTGGTCGATCTATTTCCGCGATCCCGAGGGCAACCGGCTGGAAGTGTTCATGGACACGCCGTGGTACGTCCAGCAGCCGCAGCGCGAGGTGCTGGACTTCTCGCTGTCGGACGAGGAGATCCACGAGACCACCAGGGCGCGGTTCGGCGCCGAGGAGTCCTTCCGCCCGGTCGAGGAATGGCGGGCGGAGATCGCGCCGACCATTACCTGAGCCGGCGGCGGCGAGACAGCCGGCCCCCTACGCCGGCCGGCCGAGGATGTGCTCGGCGACCCAGAGCCCGCGGGCGGTGAGCGCCTCGTCGCCGCCGATCCGGCCCATCAGCTGAACTCCGGCGGGAACGCCGTCCACCGCCATCAGCGGCAGCGACAGCGCCGGCGCGCCGAGCACCGAGGACGGCTCGTTGAAGATCGCGCTCCCCTGGTCCATCCCCACCGGGCCGGGGCCGGGCGAGGCGAGCGTCACGAAACCGTCGGCCCGGCTGGCGAGCTCCGCGTGGAGATTCTTCGCGTGGGCGCGCCGGACCAGCGCCGCGCGGTAGGTCTCCTGGGTCAGCCCCGCCCCCTCTTCCAGCCCGCGCTTCAGCCGGGGCGGCACGTCGTCGGGATAGAGGGCGAGATATTGCAGCATCGGCCAGCGCATCTCGAAGCGGTAGAGGTCGCGCCAGAGCTCCGGCATTCGCGCGAGCAGCGCCTCGTACGCATCGATCGTCGGGTCGTCGCCGCGGCCGTAGATCTCGACTCCGGCCGAGGCTAGACGGTCGATAACCCCCTCGAAGGCGGCCTTGGTCGCGTCGTCCGTCCCGGCCCAGCCCGCCATCTCCAGCCGGACCAGGCGCATCGGCTTGCGGGGCGCCGGCGGCATGGCCCCGCCATAGAGCCCGGGATGGCCGGGATCGCCGCCGGCGAGCCGCGCCATGTGCCGGGCGATTATCCAGACGTCGCGGAGCGAGCCGGCGAAGGTCCCGAGATGGTCCATGCTGTCGGCGGCGGAAAAGACGCCCTGCCGGTTGATCGCCCCGAAGGTGGGCTTCAGCGCGTAAGCGCCGCAAAAGCTCGCCGGGCGGATCGTCGAGCCGCGCGCATGGGTGCCGATGGCGGCGGGGATCGTGGGCGCGCCGACGGACGCGGCGGAACCGCTGGACGAGCCGCCGGGCGTCCGCCTCGTGTCGTGCGGGTTCCGCGTCTTCGCCGGGTCGCCGCCGCCGAAGGCGATCGTCACCGTCTTGCCGAGGATCGCCGCCCCGCCTTCCCTGAGGGCGAGGACGACGGCGGCGTCCTGTTTCGGGCGGTGTCCGGCGAACAGCGTCGAGCCGTACTCGGTCGGCATGTCGACGGTGTCGATCAGGTCCTTGATCCCGACCGGAAGCCCGTCGACGGGCGATCGCGGGGCGCCCGCCCGGTAGCGCGCGGTCGCGGCGTCCGCCGCCCGGCGCGCGCCGTCGAGATCGAGCCGGGCCCACGCCATGATCTCGTCCTCGCGCGCCTCGATGGCCTCGATGCAGCGCTCGAGAAGCGCGCGCGGCGTATCGGAGCCGTCGCGGAACGCGGCCGCGCGGTCGTGGAAGGTCATCAGCGGATGCGCTTTGGGATCGTAATCTGCCATCTCTCTGAGGTTCGTCGGTTGTGAGGGCCCCGGTTTCCCGCGGAAATCCGGGTCAGTAGATGCCGTACCGGCCGGGCGCGATCACGCCGTTGGGATCGAGAGCGCGCTTGATCGCGCCGCACGCATCCCTGAACGACGGCATCAACTTGTCCATGTGAAAGTCGTACCAGTCGATCGGCGCCCGGCCGACGGCCACGCCGCGCGCGAAGAACGCTTCGGCCAGCGCCCGATAGGCGGCATCCGCGCGGGCGCACTCGTCGGGGTCCTCCCGGTTGAACGAAATCACGTGAAGGCCGCGGGCGAACCGCGGGCCGGCCACGTTCATGACCTGGTAGTCGAGTCCGTTGGACTCGTAAATGCCGCGCCCCAGCTTCTGGAATTCGTTGGCGATCCGCCCGTCCATCGGCGTGCCGGGGGTGAACCAGGCATTGCCGCCGCCGGGCCGCCATTTCAGCAGACCGAGCTCGGTATGGGTCGGCTCGCCGGAAAAGGAGGCGATGGCGCATTCCAGCGCCGGCTTCTCCAGCGCCTCCTGGTGCGGGATGTAAGTCGCCTTGCCCACGCTCCCGAAATGTTCGACCGCACGACCGATCTGCGGCTCCATCGCCTCCATCGACGGCCCGTAAAACGCGCCGGAGACGGTCCAGGCGCCCAGCCCATGCTCCCGCTGCAACGCCTTGCGCGCGTCGTCGCTTATCGACTCCCTGCCCCCGGTCGCCGCATAGGCCGGGCTCGGCACCTCGCTGCCGATCAGGTAAAGGTCGTTGGAGACGCGGAACAGCGTCGGCACGAAGTTCGACATCTTGAGCGGCCGGCACAGCTCGACGATCGCCTCCAGATCGTCGTCGTCCGGGAAGGTGAAGTGGAAGGAGCGGATCGCCGGCGGGCGCGGCAGCAGCCAGATGCCCAGACGCGTGACGATGCCGTAGTTCGACTGGGCGAACAGCCCGTCGAGGATCGGGCCGAAGGAATATTTCGAGACGTGCCAGTTGATCAGGCTGTCGCCCGCGATCGATCCGTCGCCCGTGCGGATGACGTCGCCGGTGCCGAGCACGACCTCCATGCCGCAGCTGAATCCGAAATGGTCGAAATAGGGGCCGTAGCCGGCACCCTTGTCGAGCGCGTTGCCGATCATCCCGCCCTGGGGCGGCCCGGAGGTGGTGGAATTCATCCACTGGCCGCCCAGCCGCTTCAGCTCGTCGGCCAGCATCTGGAAGCTCACCCCGGGCTCGACGGCAGCGAAGCCGAGGCGCTCGTCGATCTCGAGGATCCGGTTCATGCGCCGGCCCAGGTCGAGCACCGCCATGCCCTCGGCCGGCGCGGAGCGGGTGCCGAGTCCCATATTGTTGCCCGTCGACGTGGGGAAGAGCGGCACCTTGTGCTCGTTGGCGAGCCGGACCGCGGCGGCGACTTCGCCGGTCGAGCCGGGATAGAGCACCGCCGCGGGCCTTCGGTCGCCGCCCGGCATGGTGTTCTCGGCATAGCGGGTAAGCGTTTCGTCCGCCGTGTTGACGTGTTCCGCGCCGAGACCGCTTTCGGCGGCCCGCAGAAAGGCATCCATGCTCATGGCTTCGTTCCCTCTTGCGGCGCCAGACTACCAGATGCCCGGACCGGCAGAATCGGGCTGTTGCGGCGTCGCGGATGGCGCCGGCACCGTATCCGGTTCCGACGCACTCCGGCGTGGGATGGGCACCGGCAGCTCCGTGTCGCGCAGCGCGGCCGGCAGCGGCCCGCCGGTCGCCCAGTCCAGCAGCTCCACCGTGTGGAGCTGCGGCAAAGCGGTGAAACGGGCGAGCTGGGCGAGGCAGCCGAGATTGCCGGCGGCCATCGCGGCTGCCCCGGTGCTCTCGACATGGGCGGCCTTGCGGCGGCCCAGGGCCTCGGCCATGTCGGGCTGAAGCATGTTGTAGGCGCCCGCCGACCCGCAGCAGAAATGGCCCTCCGGGACGTCCCTCACCTCGAAGCCGGCGCCGCGAAGGAGGGCGCGCGGCTGCTTGCGGATATTCTGCGCGTGTTGCAGCGAGCACGCATCGTGATAGGCCACGACGAGCGGTATCGCGGTCTTCGTCAGGCGCAGCTCCTCCGGCGCCAGCAATTCGGTAACGTCGCGGGCGATGGCCGCGAACGCCGCGGCTTTGCCGCGCCGCGAAGGATCGCGTTCGAGAACGCGCGCATAGTCCTTGACCACGGTCCCGCAGCCGGATGCGTTGACCGCGACGGCGTCGAGGCCGCCGGCATCGCGCTCCGCGTCCCAGGCGTCGACGACGCGCGCCGCGGCGGCCGTCGCCATCTCCGTCTTGCCCATATGGAGGGTCAACGCGCCGCAGCAACCCGCCCCCGCCGGCACCGTAACCTCGAAGCCGTGGCGGGTAAGCAACCGGATCGTCGCGGCGTTGATCTCCGGCGCCAGGACCTGCTGGACGCAGCCTTGCAACAGGGCAACGCGCCGCCGCGGCGTGCCTTCGGCGGGATGGACGCCGGTCAGGTCGGAGGCCGGTGGGAGGACGGCCGGCGCCAGGTCGACCAGGTTGCGCAGTCGCCGCGGCAGCAGCGTCCGGACGGGCCGGGCGAGGCGCGCCAGACGGGACATGCGGGCAAAACCGGCGGGTTCCGGTATCGTCCGCGCGATCAGCCGCCGCAACAGGCGGTCGCCGAGAGGGCGGCGGTGGTGCGCTTCGATATGGGCGCGGGCTATGTCGGAGAGATGCAGATAGTCCACGTCGACCGCGCAGGTCGTCATGCAACTGTTGCAGGACAGGCAGCTGTCGATATGGCGGACCGTCTTGGGATCGGGCCGACCGCCCTTTTCCAGCATTTCCCTGATTAGATCGATCCGCCCGCGGGGCGCTTCGTTCTCGTCGCGGGTGAGCACATAGGTCGGACAGACCGCGGTGCAGAAGCCGTAATGCACGCAGGTTCTCAGAATCCCGTCGGCCGCCGCGATCTCGGGGTCGGCGAGCTGTTCGGCGCTGAAGTCGGTCTTCAAGAACGCCCCCGCGTCTGACGCTCAAGGCTGGCACGCGATCCCGACCGGTGCAATCGGCGCGGAATTTCAGCGTCGATCCCCGTGCCGGCGCACCCGCTTCGAAGCCGCGATCTGGACATGGCGGGCTTCCCGTTTTACGAACTGCCGACGCGGAGGGTTTCCGGGAGGGCGCAAGCAGGACAATGCCCAAGCCATTGGTCGGCGTCATCGGACACGCACATCTCGTCAACGACCGCTACCCCGCGCAGCTGGTCGGCGAAAAGAACCTTCGCGCGGTGGCGGATGTCGCCGACGCCTTGCCGGTGATGTTCGCGGGCGCGCCGGACATCACGGATATCGGGTCCCTGCTGGACGCCGTCGACGGGGTCCTGCTGACGGGCGGGCGGTCCAACGTCCATCCGGCGCGTTTCAACGTCGAACCCCATCCGAGCCACGAACCCTATGACGAGGACCGGGATGCGGTGGCGCTGCGGGTGACGGAGGCCTGCGTCGAGCGGGGCGTGCCGATCCTGGGCCTCTGCCGCGGCATCCAGGAGATGGGCGTGGCGTTCGGCAGCACCCTGCATCCGGAAATCCGCGACCTGCCGGGGCGCATGAACCACCGCGCGATCCGGCTGGAGAACGGGGAAGTCCATCCCGACCAGGCGGTCGTCTTCGCCGACCGCCACGACGTCCGTCTCGTTCCCGGCGGCGTCTTCGCGCGCCTGTTCGGCCGCGAGTCGATCCGCGTCAACTCGCTGCACGGGCAGGGCATCCTGGAGCCGGGGGAACGCGTCGTCGTCGAGGGCGTGGCGGAGGACGACACGATCGAGGCCATCCGGATCGCCGGCGCGTCCGGCTTCGCGCTGGGCGTCCAGTGGCATGCCGAGCACGATCCGCAAACCAACCCGGTCAACCGCGCCCTGTTCCGCGCCTTCGGCGAGGCGATCAGGCAACGCGGGCGGGCGGGACAGGCTTCGTGAAGGGGCCGTCCGCCATGGATCGCGCGACCAGACTTGATGCGCTGATCGTCGGCGCCGGCTTCGCGGGGCTCTACATGCTCCACAAGCTGCGGGGCATGGGGTTCGCAGCGCGGGTCGTCGAGGCGGCGTCCGGCGTCGGCGGAACCTGGTACTGGAACCGCTATCCCGGCGCGCGCTGCGACGTCGAGAGCATGTTCTACTGCTACCAGTTCGACGACGAATTGTCGCAGGAATGGGAATGGACGGAGCGCTACCCGGCGCAGCCGGAGATCCTGCGCTACGCCAATCACGTGGCCGACCGGTTCGACCTTTGGCCCGACATCCGGCTGAACACCCGCGTCATCTCGGCGGTCTACGACGAGACCGCCGCCGAATGGCAGGTCGAGACGGACACCGGCGAGAACTTCTTGTCCAGCCATTGCATCATGGCGACCGGCTGCCTGTCGGCGGCGAACCGGCCCGATTTCCCGGGGCTCGACGAGTTCGCCGGCCGGGTGTTCCACACCGGGCACTGGCCGCACGAGTCGGTCGATTTCGACGGCCGGCGGGTCGGCGTCGTCGGCACCGGCTCGTCGGCGGTGCAGGCGATTCCGGAAATCGCCAAGGAGGCGGCCCGCCTCACGGTGTTCCAGCGAACCGCCAGCTACGTCGTACCGGCGAAAAACCGGCCGCTGGATCCCGGCGAACAGGCCGACATAAAGGCGCGCTATCCCGAAATCCGCGCCGCCGCCAGGAAGACGTTCGGCGGGTTCGCGGTGCCGACCGGCCGGGAGTCCGCGCTCTCGGTGTCCGAGGAGGAGTGCCGCCAGGTTCTGGAGCGTGCCTGGAATCATGGCGGGATCGGCCTGCTCAACTCCTATATCGATTTCGGGATCGACGAAGCGGCCAACGAGCGGGCGCAGGCGTTCGTCCGGGACAAGATCCGCGAGACCGTCGAGGACCCCGAAACCGCCGAGAAGCTGCTGCCCCGGCACACCATCGGCTGCAAGCGGCTCAGCCTCGGCGACGCCTATTACGCCACCTACAACCTTCCCAATGTCGAGCTGGTGCCGCTGGGGGAGGATGGAATCGGCCGGATCGTGGCGGACGGGCTGACGGCCGCCGGCAAGGACTACCGGCTCGACGACCTCGTGCTGGCGACCGGCTTCGACGCCATGACGGGAGCGCTCGCCCGCATCGACATACGCGGCCGGAACGGCCTGGCGCTCCGAAAGGCGTGGGCGGCGGGGCCCCGCATGTATCTCGGCCTGATGACCAACGGCTTCCCGAACCTGTTCACCGTGACCGGCCCGGGCAGCCCGTCCGTCCTGTCGAACATGATGCCGACCATCGAGCACCACGTGGAGTGGATCGCCGCCTGCCTCGGATTCTTGCGCGACAACGGTATCCGCGAAATCGAGCCCGGCCTGGCCGCGCAGGATGCGTGGGTGGCGCACGGCAACGAAGTCGCGTCGAGGACGCTGCGCTATACCTGCAGCTCCTGGTATCTGGGCGCCAACGTGCCGGGCAAACCCCGCGTCTTCATGCCCTATATCGGCGGCATGCCGTCCTACATGAAGAAATGCGCCGCCGTCGCGGCGGCCGGGTACGAGGGCTTCGAGCTGACCCCGGCCTGAGGGGCCGCCCCGGGGCGGTTACATCTCCAGGACCGGCTTGACCGTCGTGCCTTCCTCGCTGTCGTGGAACGCCCGCTCGATCTCGTCGAACGGGTAGAACCTGACCAGCCGGTCGTATGGAAACACGCCCTGCATGTGGAAATCGACCAGTTGGGGAATGAAGACGTTGGGGTTGCTGTTTCCTTCCGTGATGCCGAGAACCTTGCGGTTCTTCATCAGCGGCCTGAGCGGGATTGTCAGTTCCCCGCCTTCCGTCGGCGCCACGAAGCCGAACGTGCCGTGCGGCGCCAGGCTGGCGATCGCATCCAGCATCACCGGGCCGACGGTGGTGGTGTCCAGCGCGAAATCGACCCCGTGGGGGACGAGGTCGAGAATTCGCTCGTGCACCGGCCCGCCATCGGCGCGGATGGCGTGGTCGGCGCCCAGCTCGGTCGAGAGCTGCAGCCGGTTGGGATGGAGGTCGACGGCGATCACCTGCGCGGCGCCGGCGATCCGCGCCGCCATCACCGCGGAAAGGCCGAGGGACCCGGCGCCGAACACGGCGAGCGTCTGCCCCGGCTTCATCTGGAACACGTTGAGCACCGCGCCCGCGCCGGTCTGTATCCCGCAGCCGAGCGGACCCAGGATGTTCAACGGCGCGTCCTTGCGCACCTTGACCACCCCCCGGCGGCGGCCGAGGGCATGGGTCGCGAAGGACGACTGGTTGAAGAAGTCGCCGTGCACGGGCCCGTCGGCGCCGTGCAGGTAATAGGAGCCGTCGGGCCGGGTGCAGGCGAAGTGGTCGGTGTCGTAGCAATAGGCCGGACGGGCGCTCTGGCAACTGGGACAGTCCCCGCACCAGGTAAAGCTCATCACCACGTGATCGCCGGGCTCCAGGTCGGTCACGCCCGCCCCCACCTCCTCGACGACGCCGGCGCCCTCGTGTCCCAGGACCACCGGCCGGGGCGAGCGGCCGGGCGTGCCGGCCGTCTTCAGGTCCGTATGGCAGACGCCGGTCGCGGTCAGCTTGACCAGGATCTCGCCGGGGCCGGGTTCCGACATCTCCAGCGTCTCGATGGAAGGCTTGAGGCTGGTATCGCGAAACACCGCCGCCCTGATCTGTGTCATCGTTTTCTCCCGGTGTCGTGTGCAAAGGGGTCGGAGGCGTCCTCGGGCAGCGGCGCGTTGAAGGCGTTCAGCGTCATCGCGACCATGGTGTAGAAGCCGAGGATCGCGACCAGGTCGATCATCCGGGTCTGGCCGAGGATCTCGATCCCGCGCCGGTAGGTCTCGTCCGGGATTTCCTTCGACCGGTAGATCTCGCGGCTCACCTCGTAGACGATCGCGGCCTCGGGGTCCTCGAGGCGGGGCTCCCCGCCGCTGCGGATCGCCTCGATGACATCCCGGGGGACGCCCGCCGCGGCCGCCTGGCCCTCGTGCGCGAACCACTCGTAGCTCGCGCCCCAGAAGCGCGCGGTGACCAGGATCGCGAGCTCGGAGAGGCGCTTGGACAGCGACGTGTCGTCGCGCAGGTGGTTGCCGAACTCGTTGGCCTTCTCCACCAGGTCGGGATGGCGCAGCCAGATGGCGAACGGCCCCCGCACGACCCCGCCGCGCGGACCCGCGATCGCGTCGAACAGGGCGCGCTGGCGGT
This sequence comes from Defluviicoccus sp., assembly GCA_028820505.1. Taxonomy (GTDB): domain Bacteria; phylum Pseudomonadota; class Alphaproteobacteria; order MPNO01; family MPNO01; genus MPNO01. The sequence continues at coordinate 84,322 of JAPPIT010000141.1, read as the reverse complement.
CGTCCATCTCGTCCGGCCGCAGGTCGGGGATTCTTTGCGGTTTCATCGGTCGTCTCCGGCGTTCTGTCCGGCCCTCACCGGCTCGCCGATCCCGAGCGGCTCGGCGTCGATCAGCACGAAGGCGAGGCGGGCCGGTTCCGACGAGCGGTTGACCCAGGAATGGTTGGTGCCGCGCTGGACCATCACGTCGCCCGCTCTCATGGTTACCGTCGAGTCGTCCATGTCCATATCGATCTCGCCGGCGATGCAGATCACGTAATCGATCGATTCGGTCCGGTGCATGGCGGTCGGCGCGCCGGGCGGGAATTCGATGACGGCGAACCGCGAGCCCGACGGCGGGGGCTGGGTGCCGACGATGCGCGCCCCCATGTCCTCGAAGTCGGCGCCGATGCGTATGTCCGCCGGCGTCCGGTCGGTGGACCAGATCAGGGTCGAGACCGCGCCGTTGCCGGCCTGCTTGGCGTTGGTGGCGAAGCCGTCCTCGATCACGCGGGCGACGCGGTCCTCGCCGTGGCCGGTCACGATGCGGCGGATTTGGGGCGGGTCGGAGATCGTCGTCATCCTGTTTCCTCCGGCATGCGGTGGCGACCATGATTGATGGTTCCCGGGTCCCCTGCAACAATCGCCGCGACGAAACGCGCCGCAGCTCGAGAGGACCACCGCGTGGAATTCGGCATTTTCGACCACCTGGACACGACCGGGCAGCCGCTCGATGCCTATTATGCCGACCGGCTGACGCTTATCCGCCTGTTCGAGCGGGCGGGCTTTCGCAGCTATCACATCGCCGAGCATCACTCGACACCGCTCGGGATGGCGCCGTCGCCCAACCTGTTCCTGAGCGCGGTCGCGGTGCAGACCGAGACGCTCCGCTTCGGGCCGCTGGTCTTCGCGCTGCCGCTCTATCACCCGCTGAGGCTGGTGCAGGAGATCTGCATGCTCGACCAGCTGAGCGGCGGCCGGCTGGAGATCGGCTTCGGCCGCGGCGCGTCGGCGATCGAGTCGGCCTATTTCGGCAACGATCACGCGGAGGCCGAGCCGATCTACCGCGAGTATCTCGACATCGTCCTGAACGGCCTCGCCACCGGCAGGCTCCATCACCAGGGCGAATATATCGGCTTCGACGACATCCCGCTGCTCGTCGAACCCCACCAGAAACCCCACCCGCCGCTCTGGTACGGCGTCCACGCCACGGAGAGCGCGGCGCGCGCGGCGCGGATGGGAAGTCACATCGTGAGCCTCGACAGCGCGGAGGAGACCGGCACGTTCGCGCGCAGCTACCGCGCCGCGTGGGCGGAGGCGCACGGCGCCGACAGCACCCCGGGGCTGGTGGGGCTCGGCATGTTCGTGGTGGTGGGCGAGACCGACCGCGAGGCTCTGGACGCCGCCCGGCGCGCCTACCCCGTATGGCACAAGAGCTTCAACTACCTCTTCGTCCGCCACGACACCGAACCGCCCAGGCATCAGCGCCCGCCGACCTTCGACGAGATGGCGGGCCAGGGTCGCGCGATCGCAGGCAGCCCGGACACGGTCGCCGCCTTCCTTGCCGAGCGGCTGGCGGTCGCGGAGGCCAGTTACATGGTGGGCCAGATGGCGTTCGGCGACCTCTCGCTGCAAGAGACCGCGCGCTCGGTCGAGCTGTTCGCCGAGCATGTCATGCCGGCGCTCCGCGGGGCGTCCGGGCCGCGCCGACAAGCGACACGGGGCTAACCCCCGCCGGTTTTCGGCGCGTCGTCGAACTCCTCATAGCGCATGTCGGTGCGCTCCTCGATCAGGCGCAGCATCCCGTCGGCGTCCTTCGCGTCGACCAGGACGCGCGAGGCCCGCTTGAAGTCCTCGCCGAACACGCCGCGGCTGTTGAGCGGGCACACCATCAGGCAGATCTTGCAGCCATAGAGCTTGTGGAACCACGGCTCGCAGGCCGGCGTGTCGACATGCCAGCGCTCGATCCCGTTGACGGTCTCCTTCTCGGGCTTGATCGCGTCGCCCGGGCAGAAGCGGGTGCACACCCCGCATTTGGCGCACACCTCGTCGATGCCGAAATCCGCCGGCCCGTCGGGCCGGAGCGGCATGTCGGTGGTGACCGCGCCGAGCCGGAAGGAGGAACCGAGCTCGGGCGAGATCAGCGAGCCGTGCTTGCCGAGCTCGCCCAGACCCGCCAGCCAGGCCAATGCGGGAAGCGGGATGTCGCCCTCGTTGGGCTGCATCCTGGCCGAGTAGCCGAAGGCCGCGATCTGGTGCGCGAGCCTCACCCCGATATCGTCGAGCGCATGGTAGACCCGGTGCACCTCCTCCTGCGAGCGCGGGCCGATATCGGCCATGTTGTCGTAGGACATGGCGATGCCGAACACGACGACCGCGGTGTGCTCCGGATCGCCCGCCTGGGTGAAGGCGAAGCGATGGTCGTATTCGGCGATGCCGACCGCATCCGCCCCCATATCGCGCGCCATGCGGCAGACTTCGCGCGCGGCCTCGGCGGGGTCGCCGATCTCGCTCCGCTCGGGATTGACCGGCGGCTCGCGGGCCGGCAGCAGGATCTTGTCGCGGATATAGAGGCTGCGCTTCGCCGACGGCGGGAAGCGGGCGCGGAACCGGGCAGCGCGGTCCTTGTCGGTGCCGCCGACGCGCCCGCGGGTCGGCCGTTCCGCCTCGCCGATGTCGATCGTGCCCACGTCTCAGACGACGGGGTAGGGGTCGCGCACCGTCACCCGGCGCATCATCCGCCGCTTGTCGGGCGAGAACCAGGTGCGCGCATGGGCCGAGCAGCGATTGTCCCACATGATCAGCTCGCCCACCGTCCATTCGTGCTCGTAGACGAACTCCGGCTTCTCGATATGGGCGAACAGGTAGTCGAGGATCCCGTCGCTCTCCGCTCGGTCCATGCCCTCGATCCGGAGCGTCATCAACCGGTTGACGTAGATCGCCTTCTTCCCGGTCTCGGGGTGGGTGCGCACCACGGGGTGGACCCATTGCGGCGCACCGGGGTTGATCTCCGACGGGCGCAGCGTGGGATCGCGCTTGTAGTCGTAATAGTGCAGCGCCCGGAGGCCGTCGAGCCGCGCCTTCCAGCCGTCGTCGAGCGCCTCGTAGGCGAGCCGGCAATTGGCGAACAGCGTGTTGCCGCCCTCGTCCGGAACCTCGATGGCGTAGAGCGTCGAGCCGAGCGCCGGGTTCTCGTAGTAGCACTGGTCGTAGTGGAACATCATCTCGCCGTCCTCGAGCGCGGTCGGGCGGCCGGAGTCCGTGACATTGGTGATCATCAGCACCGCCGGATGGTCGCTGGTCGCCTCGCCGGAGCGAACCATCTCGAGCTCGCCGAAATAGCGGCAGAACCGTTCCTGGTCGTCCTCGTGGAGCGTCTGGCCGGGGACCACGATGATGGCGTGCTCGAACAGCGCGTTCTTGATCGCGACGAAGGTCTCGTCGTCGAGCTCGCGGCTCAGATCGACGCCCTCGATCCGGGCTCCGATCGCCTCCGAAAGCGGGCTCACGGTGATGGACATGGCCTCTCCATCCGGTCGTCTCGCGCGGGCCGGATTAGACGACATTTCGCGCACCGGCGCTAGGGAACCTGCGCCACCACATCGATCTCCAGCAGCATATCCTCATGCGCCAGCGTCGGCACGCCGAGCAGCGTGCGGGGCGGCATGCGTTCGCGCCCGAACAGCTCCCAGGTGATCTCGTTGAGCGTGTCCTGGTCGCGCATCACATGGGTGAGGTACTGGGTCATCTTCACGATGTTGGTGAGATCGGCGCCGGCGGCGGCGAGGATGCGCTCGATATTCTCGAAGGTGCGCTCGCACTGGACGCGGAACCCGCCCTCGTACCATTCCGCCTCCTCGGCCGGGTCGTGCGGGTGCCTGTGGTAGATCGGCACCGGCCCCATCCCGGCGAGCCAGAGCGTGCGCCCGCCCTCCACCGAGAACGCCGGCACGAACGGCATGTTGTGCTCCGGCAGCGGCGTGCCGGGATGGACCGGGGTGATTTTCATGGGGCCTCCTCAGTGGACGTGGGGCGATCGGATCCGACACGCTCGACCGCATGCTTGTTCCTCTTTCAAACTAGTCATATATCTAGTCACTGAACAGATAATGGAGGACGCATGAGCAGAGTATGGCAGGTGCAGAGCGCGAAAGCCCGCTTCAGCGAGTTTCTCGAAGCCAGCCTCACGGAAGGTCCGCAGATCGTGACCAAACGCGGCGTGGAGACGGCGGTGCTGGTGCCCATCGATCAGTGGCGTCGTCTGGAAGAAATGACAAGGCCGAGCCTCAAGGATCTACTGCTCGCACCGGATGCGCGGAGCGATGCGCTCGTGCCGGAACGAGGGAACCGTCGCCACCGCGCCACGCCGAATCTGGACTAGGCGGTTGTTTCTGCTCGATACAAACATCGTGTCTGAACTCCGACGCCGGAGGCCCCACGGTGCCGTCCTTAAGTGGATCGAGTCGGTTCCCGCAGATCGCCTGTTCATCTCCGCGGTCACGGTGGGCGAAATACAGGCGGGAATCGAAACCACTCGCGAGCAGGACCGGACGAAGGCGGAAGAGCTGGAAGCCTGGCTCGAACGGGTCGTTGCGACCTTCCGTGTCCTCCCCATGGATGCGGAGACTTTCCGGATTTGGGCGCAACTCAAGCATGGCAAGTCGAGCGCCCTCGTCGAAGACGCGATGATCGCCGCGACGGCCGTCGTGCACCGGCTTACCGTTGTAACACGCAATGTCCGCGATTTCCGAGCGCTGGGCGCGGACCCGTTGAATCCGTTTCAGACATTCCAGTACGACTGATTGGACGCGCTACCGAATCGGTCGATCGCATTGCCCAAGTGCCGGGAGCGGCAGCGGCGGCTATGATCTCAGTATTGGGCGCAATTCGACCTGAGCAAGGCTTCGACGGACAAGACATGTCGCTGCAGCGCGCCATTAATGGATTTTCCGCCGTCGGGCGCACCGCCGTTTGCACGGCATGCGGGGTTTTCCTCGCCTGTGCCGCCGCCGCCGACACAAGCAAGATCGAGACCGAGCTCTCCGGCCGCCTTGCCATGGAAGGCCGCTGGTTCCCGAACGAGGCGGCGCATCGCGGCCAGCGCGGCGGGAGTCTGGGCCTTACCGCCGAACCCACCCTCTACCTCGAACACGTGGACGGCGGGAGCTTCACCATCACGCCGCACTACCGCTACGACAGCGCGGATCCCGATCGTACCAACGCCGATCTTCGCGAGGCGTATCTCCTGTTGTACGGCGAGCTGGGCGACGGCGAGTGGGAGGCGCGGCTGGGCGTCGACCGGGTGTTCTGGGGCGTCGCCGAATTCCATCACCTGGTCAACATCGTCAACCAGGTCGACCTGACCGACCATCCGAACGAGGAGAGCCGGATGGGCCAGCTCATGGCCCATCTCACCTGGTCCGCGGACTGGGGCGTGCTGGAGTTCTTCGCCATGCCGCTCCACCGCGAGCGGACGCTGCCCGGACGCAGGGGGCGCCTCCGGACCGGAATCCCGTTCGACCAGAGGCGGGTTTCCTACGAGAGCGCGGCCGGGGAATGGCATGTCGACCTCGCCGCGCGCTACAGCCGCAGCGTCGGGCCGCTCGACGTGGGCGTAAGCGTGTTCGACGGCACCAGCCGCGAGCCGTCGTTCGAGCCGAAGTTTCAGGTGATGGAAGTCGCACCGGGAAACTTCATCGGTGTGCCCGTCAGCCTGATCCCGCACTACGCGCAGATTCGCCAATACGGGCTCGACGCCCAGCTCACCATCGAATCCTGGCTGATCAAGCTTGAGGCCATTCGCCGGGAAGGGGCGAGAAACCGGGGGAATATGCGCAATCCCGCGGGCAGGGAAGAGGACTACGCCGCCTTCGTCGGCGGCGTGGAGTACACGTTCAGCGGGGTCCTCGATTCGGAGGCCGATGTCAGCCTGCTGGGCGAGTGGAGCTACGACGAGCGCGGTCGCCGGTCGCCCAACAGGTACCAGAACGATGTCTTCTTCGCGTCCCGGCTCGCGCTGAACGACGTCGAGAACACCGAGCTCATAGCGAGCGTCATCGCCGACATGGATTATTCGACGCGCCTCCTCGGCTTCGAAGCCAAGCGGGACCTCTCGGACAACTGGACCGCGACGGTGGAAGCGGCGGTCATGCTCGATGTCGACGAGAAGGACGTGATTTACGATACGCGGCGCGACGGGTACGTCCTCCTGAACGCCACCTACAGCTTCTAGGGCGCGCGCCCGGCTAGCGCGGCGGGAGCGATGGGGATGCGGGCCGGCGCGGCGTCCCAGCCCATCGCGCGGGAGACGGCGTTCCAGATCGCGGCGGGCGGCGCGATCGCGGCGCTCTCGCCGACGCCCCGGATGCCGAGCGGGTTGGTGGGCGACGGCGTGTCCCGCTCGATCAGGCGGGGAGCGCGCACGGCGACGGCGGTGCCCGCGAGATAGTCGGCAAGCGTGAGCGTGAGCGGCTGGCCGTCGGGCGCGAAGACCATCTCGGTAAAGAGCGCGTTCGCGATCCCCTCCGCCGCGCCGCCCGCGACCTGCCCGTCGACGATCATGGGATTGAGCGCGCCCCCGATATCGTGGCCGACCGCATAGTCCACGACCTCGACCGAGCCGGTCTCGGGGTCGACCGCCACCCGCGCCGCGTGGACCGAGAAGGCGAGCGTCGCCGGCCGGTCGGCGCGCCATACGGTCTCCGCCTCGAGCCCCGCGCCCCCGTCGAACAGCGGCCCGCCGGGCGCAACGGCGCGCGCCACCTCGTCCAGCGTGAGCCCGGTGTCGCCGCCGCTCCGCCGGACGATACGTCCGCCGGCGATGTCGAGCTCGCCGGCCTCGTCCTGGAGGAGTTGCGCGGCGATTTCCAGGGTCCGGGCTCGCAACGCTCGCGCCGCCTCATGGACCGCGCTGCCGCCCATGATCGCGCCCCGGCTCGCGAACGCGCCGCGGCCGAAGGAAAGGAGCGCCGTGTCGCCCATCGCGACCGAAACGCGGTCGATATCCGTCCCCAGCGCCTCCGCCGCGATCTGGGCGAATGCCGTCGCCTGACCCTGCCCCTGCGAGCTCATCCCGGAGTGAACGCTCACGTCGCCCGAAGGGTCGATCCGCACCCGCGCGGATTCGAAGTTGACCACGCCGGAAACGTCGACGCCGCCCGCGAGCCCCCAGGCAATCCGCGCGCCGTCCGGCCGGACTTCCACCGTCTCGCCGTAGCCGCTCTCCCCGATCGCCCGGTCGAGCAAGGCGGGAAAGTCGCCGCCGAGAAATTCGAATCCGATGCCGCCGAACCCGGTTCCCGTCGCATAGGGCAGGTCGCGGGGCCGCACCAGGTTGCGCCGGCGGAGCTCCGCGGCGTCGATACCGACCGCGCGGGCGGCGCGGTCGACCAGCGTCTCGACGGCGAGCGCGGCTTCCGGCTGCCCGGCGCCGCGATAGGTCGCGGCGGGAGTCTTGTTGGTGCCGACCGCCAGCACCTCGACGGAGAAGTCGGGGATGCGGTAGGCCCCGGGGATCAGGGCGCCGCAAAGCTCGCCCGTCGCGATCCCGCTGGTGAACACGTAGGCGCCGGTATCGAGCGCGACCGTCGCGCGCAGCGCCTCGAAACGGCCGTCTTCGGAAAGACCGAGCTCGAGCGTCACGTCGATCCCGCGCGAATGGGTCGTCGCCAGCATGTTCTCGCGCCGGTCCTCGACCCATTTGACCGGACGGCCGAGCACACGGCTCGCTTCGGCGAGCACGATCTCCTCCCCGTAGCAGCGCGACTTGGCGCCGAACCCGCCGCCCACGTCCTCGCAGACCACCCGCACCGCGCTCTCGGGCAGGTCGAGCAGCGAGGCGAGGTTTTCCCGGACGTTGTAGTGCGCCTGGGTCGACAGCCGAACGGTCAGCGTCCCGCGCGACCGGTCGAAGTCGGTGACCGCGCCACGGGTCTCCAGCGGCAGCGGGATTTGTCTCGCGAAGCGGGTCTCGTGGGTGACGCGCCTCGCCGCCCGTTGGAGCGCACGCCCCGCATCGCCGCGTTCGTAGGAGAACCGGGCGGCGACATTGCCGGTCCATGAATCGTGGAGGGCGCGCGCGCCGTCCGCCATCGCCGCCTCGATCCTGGCGACGGACTCGAGCGGGCGGTAGTCGACCTCCACCAGCGAAGCGAGGTCTTCCGCCCGGTAAGCGTCGTCGGCGACCACGAGGGTCACCGGCTCGCCCACATAGCGCACCCGCTCGCGAGCGAGGAAGGGCTGGGTGCCGCCCCGGATCGCCGCGTGCCAGTAGCGCACCACGAACGAATGCCCGGCGAAAGGAAGATCGTCCGCCGCAAGCACCAGCCGGGCGCCGGCGGCCAACGCCGCCGATGCATCGATGGCGCCGATCTCCGCGTGCGGATGGGGGCTGCGGACGAAGACGCCGTGCAGCATGCGGTCGAGGTGGACGTCGTCGACGAAGCGCGCGCGTCCGCGCAGCAGCCGCGCGTCCTCCTTGCGCGGGACCGGGCGACCGATCGGCCCGGCATTCGTCATTGTCGCCTCCTGCGGTTTCGTCAGGCCGGCGGAGTGTAGGGCGCCGGCGGCCGGGGATGAAACCGGAGGCGTCGCTTGCCGGGTCCCGACGGCGAACCTATAAGGTCCGGCATGGCGGACGTGTACGAGTTGCTCGAACGGGCCCTCGACTACTATCTCGAAGACCGGGTCCGCAAAGCCGAGCGCGTGCTGGACCGGATCGAGACCCTCGATCCCGGAAACGGCGAAGCGAAATATCTCAGGGGAACCATCGCTTTCGGGCAGGGGGATTTCGACACCGCGCTCGAATTTCTCGACGCCGCGGTGGCGGCCGACTCCTCGGTCGCCAGGTTTCACGGCACCCGAGCCACATTGCTCGGGATCGCCGGGCGGATGGAGGACGCGCGGGAATCCTTCTGGGCGGCGATCCGACTCAAGCCCGATCAGGCGGAGTATTGGCTCGGCCTGACCGCGGCGCTCGACCGGCTCGGCGAGACGGAAGCCGCGCTCGATGCCTGTCGGTGCGCGGTCGCGCTGGAACCGGAATCGAGCCAGGCCCACGGGAGTCTCGGCACCCTCCTGCTCACGCTGGGGCACTATGACGAGGCACTCGAGAGCGCGACGGCGGCGATCGAGGCGGACGATACGGACGCGGATCTCTACAACCTTCTGAGCGGTATCCACGCCTCCAGGGAAGAATACGATCTCGCCGAGGCGAGCGCGCTGCACTCCCTCGAACTCGACCCGGAGCAGGTCGATTCGATGCGGATTCTCGCCAGTGTTCTCCGCCACACTGGCCGCGACGACGAGGCGGCGGACTACGAGCGGCGCATCGAAGCGCTCTCGGCGACCGACGAATAGCCGCCGGTGGCGCGTCCCATCCGTCCGAGACGCAGCGCGCTCTACATGCCGGGCGCCAATGCGCGCGCGCTGAAGAAGGGTCGGAGCCTCGCGGCCGACGTGCTGATCATGGATCTGGAGGACGGCGTGCTGCCCGAGGCCAAGGTCGAGGCGCGCGGCCGGGTCCTCGGCTTTCTCGCCGAAGGCGGTTACGGCGCGCGCGAGATCGTGATCCGGGTCAACGGGGTCGGCACGCCGTGGTTCGAGGACGACCTCGCCGCCGTGGCGAAGAGCGGCGCCGACGCGGCGATGCTGCCCAAGGTCGAGGACCCGGCGACGGTTACGCACGCTGCCGCCGCTCTGGAAGCCGCCGGCGCGCCTGTCGGGATGGGTATCTGGTGCATGCTGGAAACGCCCCGGGGCATCCTCGATGCGCGCCTCATCGCCAACGCGCACCCCCGCATGGCGGCGCTGACTCTCGGCACGGCCGATCTCTCGAAGGCGCTTCAGGCCGACCTCCACGCGCCCGACCGGCTGCCGCTCCTGACGAGTATTGGGCTCTGCGTGCTGGCGGCGCGCGAAGCGGATGTCGCGGTGCTGGACGCCCCCCATTTCGACCTGTCGGATGACGCGGGCTTCGAGCGTTCCTGCCGCCAGGGACGGTCCTTCGGCTTCGACGGAAAGTCGCTGCTGCACCCGAAGACCATCGCCGTCGCCAACGCAATATTCGGCCCGTCCGAGGCCGACATCGAATGGGCGCGCCGAATCGCTACCGCATGGCGCGAGGCGGCCGCCGGGGGCAAGGGCGTAACCCTGGTCGACGGCAAGCTGATCGAGGCCCTCCACGTCGAGGAAGCCGAGCGCACGCTCGCGCTGGCGGAGGGGATCGCGGCGCTGGAGCGGAGGGTGGAGGGGGCGTGACCGGGATCCCCCGGCCGGATCGCGTCGGGATTACCGACCGCACCGTCAGGGATCGAGCAGCTTGCGCGCCATCGCCACAGGCAGCGCGAGGACAAGGGGATCGACGGGCGATTCCAGAAAGCCCAGATGCCGGTAAAACGTCGCCGCGTCTTCGTCCAGCGCGTGAACGAGCAGCGCCCTGATCCCAGCGATCTCCGCAGCTTTCAGCGTGCGCAGAATAGCGTCCCGCACCAGGCCGCGCGCGATTCCCTTGCCCTGATGGGATCCGGCAACCGCCAGTCGGCCCATCAGCATAACCGGGATCGGATCGGGCATATTGCGCCTGAACCTCCCGGGCACGTCCCGGTGCTGCACCGCGCCGGCGGCAAGGCAGTAATAGGCAACGACAGCGCCGTCGTCGCAAACGACGTAGGTCCGCGAAGCTCCGTCCCGCTCGTTCCTGAGGGCACGTGCGGTCAGCCAGTTGTCGAGCGTCGGTTGGCCGCTGTCGAGACCGGCGAGAACGTGGTGGGCGGCGATGGGCTCGGGCGCGGTCGGACTCATGCCCGGGCGATCACTCGCTCCAGGGCGGGGGTGTCGTCAGGGTCCGGCGCAAACCTTCGCTCGGCTCGGCGGGCGCATCGAGCGTCGCTTCGAACGCCTCGAACGCGGCTTCGTCGAGGATGAACAAGCGCTGGTCGAGCAGCACGTTCTCGGACGCTTCCCGCATCGTATCGAGGACGAACTGGCTGCGAGACTTGCCGAGGCGCTTCGCCGCACGATCGATCAGCGTCTTCTGCTCGACCGATGCGCGCAGATTGATCGTTTGACTTTGCAGGGCTCGCTCGGGAACCGGCATGGAAGACCTCGTCTCCAGCATGGGTGTAATGACGATGTATATACGAACGGCCCGGCTCCATGTCAATGAGTTGGGGGGGTCGCGAGCGCGCAGGCGGCCCAACCGCCGCCAATTTGACTCGACTCCGGTCCCGGTCTAAACCGGGCCGCCGTTCGGCCCGAGGCCTCGTGCCGCCGCATCCAGCAGGGTTAGCGTCGATGAGCAACCAGGACAGGCCGCTGTCGCCCCATCTGCAGGTCTACCGGCCGCAGATCACCTCGGTGCTGTCGATCGCCCACCGCGCGACGGGGATCGTGCTCGCGGCGGGGCTGTTGCTGCTGCTCTGGTGGCTCGCCGCGGCCGCTGCGGGCCCGGACGCGTTCGGGACGGCGCAGGCGGCCGCCGGATCGTTTCTCGGGCGGCTGTTCCTGTTCGGCTGGACATTCGCGCTGTTCTACCACCTGTGCAACGGCATCCGGCATCTGTTCTGGGACATGGGCCGGGGGTTCGAGCTCGACACGGTGTCGATGACGGGATGGCTGGCGGTGGGTTCCGCCGCGGTGCTGACGGTGCTCGCCTGGGTTCTCGCCTACGCCTCGATGGGGGCGCTCCGATGAGCCTCCGCACGCCGCTCGGACGAGTCCGAGGGCTCGGCTCGGCCAAGGAAGGGACCGCCCACTGGTGGGCGCAGCGCCTGACCGCCGTCGCGCTCGTTCCGCTGGTCCTCTGGTTCGCGGTGTCGCTGATCGTGCTCACCGGCGCCGACCACGCGACGGTGGCGGCGTGGTTGAGAGATCCGGTGGCGGCGGTGCTCATGCTGCTCCTGATCCTCGCGGGATTCCACCACGCACAGCTCGGCGTGCAGGTGGTGATCGAGGACTATGTGCACTCCGAAGGGCTCAAGCTCACCCTGGTGACGGCAGTCAGGTTCGCCGCCGTCGCGCTCGGTATCGGCGCCGCGTTCTCGGTCCTCAAGATCGCGATCGGAGGCTGAGGCGATGCCTGCCGCCTACGAAATCGTCGACCACAGCTACGACGTCGTGGTGATCGGCGCGGGCGGGGCGGGACTGCGCGCGACCTTCGGCATGGCGGTCAAGGGGCTCAAGACCGCCTGCATCACCAAGGTCTTCCCCACCCGCAGCCATACCGTCGCCGCCCAGGGCGGGATATCCGCGGCGCTCGGCAACATGAGCGAGGACGACTGGCGCTGGCATTTCTACGACACCGTCAAGGGCGCCGACTGGCTCGGCGACCAGGACGCGATCGAATATATGTGCCGCGAGGCGATCCCCGCGGTGATCGAGCTCGAACATTACGGCGTGCCGTTCTCGCGCACCCCGGAAGGCAAGATCTATCAACGCCCGTTCGGCGGCATGACGACGCGCTACGGCGAGGGCCCGCCGGCGCGGCGAACCGCGGCCGCCGCCGACCGTACGGGGCATGCGATCCTGCACACGCTCTACCAGCAGTCGCTGCGCCACGACGCGGAATTCTTTATCGAGTATTTCGCGATCGACCTGCTCACCGACGAGACCGGCGCCGTGCGCGGCGTCATGGCGTGGAACCTCGACGACGGCACGATCCACCGCTTCCAGGCGCAGATGACGGTGATCGCGACCGGCGGCTACGGCCGGTCGTACTTCGCCTGCACCGGGGCGCACACCCAGACCGGCGACGGCAACGCGATGGTGCTGAGGGCCGGGCTGCCGCTGGAGGACATGGAGTTCATCCAGTTCCACCCGACGGGGATCTACGGCGCCGGCTGCCTGATCACCGAAGGCGTGCGGGGCGAGGGCGGCTATCTGACCAACTCGGAGGGCGAGCGCTTCATGGAGCGCTACGCACCGAACGTGAAGGATCTCGCCTCGCGCGACGTGGTCTCGCGCGCGATGACCATCGAGATGCGCGAGGGGCGCGGGGTGGGCGAGGACCGCGACCATATCCACCTGCATATCGAGCATCTCGACGCCAAGGTGATCGCCGAGCGCCTGCCCGGCATCTCGGAGACCGCGAAGATCTTCGCCGGCGTCGACGTCACCCGCGAACCGGTCCCGGTGCTGCCGACCGTGCACTACAACATGGGCGGGGTGCCGACGAACCATCTGGGCGAGGCGCGCGCGCCGGCGAACGGCACGCTGGAAGCGACGGTGCCGGGGCTGATGGCGATCGGCGAGGCGGCCTGCGTCTCGGTCCACGGCGCGAACCGGCTGGGCTCGAATTCGCTGCTCGATCTCGTCGTGTTCGGCCGCGCGGCGGCCAATCGCTGCGTCCAGATCCTGGAGCCCGGCGCGTCCAAGCCGCCGCTTCCCGTCGATGCCGGGGACAGGGCGCTGGACCGGCTCGACTCCCGCCGCCACGCCAGGGGCGGAACCCCCTGCGCGGCGCTCCGCCTCGAAATGCAGCAGATCATGCAGAGCCACTGCGCGGTATTCCGCACCGGCGAGATCCTGGGCGAGGGCAAGGACAAGCTCCGGAAGGTGTGGGACGGCCGGTCGGACATGTCGGTCACGGACCGGTCGATGATCTGGAACTCCGACCTCGTGGAGGCGCTCGAATTCGACAACCTGCTGGAGCAATCGGTGGTCAGCGTCGACGCCGCGCTCGACCGCGAGGAAAGCCGGGGGGCGCACGCCCGCGAGGACTTCCCGGAGCGCGACGACGAGAACTGGATGAAGCACACGCTGATCTGGCTCGACGGGGACGGCCGGTCCCGCATGGAATACCGGCCGGTCCACACCAACACGATGACCAACGAGGTCCAGGCGGTGCCGCCCAAGGACCGCGTCTATTGATTCCGGAGCCGCCATGGCCGAGCTGAGGCTTCCCGCCAATTCGAAGATCCGCAAGGGGACCGACCATCCGCCGCCGGAAGACGCCAAGCGGCCGCGAACCTTCAAGGTCTATCGTTGGGACCCGGATTCGGGCGAGACGCCCCGGATCGACAGCTACACCGTCGACCTCGACGATTGCGGGCCGATGGTCCTCGACGCGGTGATCAAAATCAAGAACGAGGTCGATTCTACCCTTACCTTCCGCCGTTCCTGCCGCGAAGGCGTCTGCGGCAGCTGCGCGATGAACATCGACGGCACCAACACGCTTGCCTGCACGCGGTTCATCTCGGACATCAAGGGCGACGTGAAGGTCTACCCCCTGCCGCACATGAAGGTGGTCAAGGACCTGGTGCCCGACCTCACGGACGCCTACGCGCAATACGCCTCGATCGAGCCCTGGCTCAAGACCGAGACCCCGGCGCCGCCCGATGCCGAGCGGCTGCAGTCGCCGGAGGAACGCGAGAAGCTCGACGGGCTGTGGGAATGCATCCTCTGCTTCTGCTGCACCACGAGCTGCCCGAGCTACTGGTGGAACGGCGACCGTTATCTGGGGCCGGCCGCCCTGCTCCAGGCCTATCGGTGGATCGCGGATTCGCGGGACGAGCACACCGGCGAACGGCTGGATGCGCTGGAGGACCCGTTCCGGCTCTATCGCTGCCACACGATCATGAACTGCACCAAGACCTGCCCCAAGGACCTCAACCCGGCCAGGGCGATCGGCGAGATCAAGCAGCGCATGGTGGCGCGGCGCTGACCCCTATTTCCTGCGCTCGTCCACGAGCCGGAGGACATCGCCGGGCGAGACGGGCAGCTCGGTCGGACCTTCGCCAGACCTGCCGAGCGCATGGGCTATGGCGTTCGCGATAGCCGCGCCGACGGCGATTATCCCGCCCTCGCCCGCCCCCTTGAAACCGAGCGGGTTCGAATCCGCCGGGTGCGTTTCGAGCGCGACCGTCTCGATGCGCGGTATCTCGACGCTCGCGGGCACCAAGTAGTCGGCGAGGTTCGCTGTCAGGAGCTGACCGTCGGCATCGTGGCGGATGCGGTCGAGCAGCGCGCCGCCGATCCCCTGAACCGCCGCGCCGACGGCCTGACCCTCGGCCATCATGGGGTTCAGCACCCGTCCGAGCTCCTCGACCACGCGGTAGCCGAGCACGGCCACTTCGCCGGTCTCGGTATCGACCGCGACATGGGCGGCATGCGCACCGGAACTCCACGCGATCCGGCCCCGGTTGTCGAAGCTGGCGGCGGCCTCGAGGGACTCGCCGCGGGATCGTGCGAAGGCGGCGAGCGGCGCGATACCGATGGTCTCGCCCTCGGCCCTTTCGACGCGACCCTCGCTCCAGGCGAGGCTTTCCGGCTCGGCGTTCCAGCGGAGCGCCGCGAGCGCGATGCAGCGCTCCCGGAACGCGGCGGCGGCTTCCGCTACCGCGTTGCCCGCCATCACCGTGGTGCGGCTGTGATAGCTGCCGCTGCCGTCGGGAAGCAGGCTGGTGGTGCCATGGCGCACGTCGATGGCATCGGACGCAACGCCGAGGGCGTCGGCGGCGATCTGGATCATCCCGGTCTCCACCCCCTGGCCGAAGGAGGACGATCCCACCCGGACCTCGACCCGCCCGTCCGCTCCCGCGCCGATACGGGCGTGCTCAGGCGGCCCGGCGGCGCTGCTCTCGACGAAGCAGGCGATTCCGAGACCGTGGCGCCGGCCGTCGGCGCCGACCTCGCCCTGGCGCGCTCGCCAGTCGTCGTAGCCGGCCTCGTCGAGGAGCCGGCGCAGTACCGCGGGATAATCGCCGTTCGAGTAGGCGGTCCCGGTGTCGCCGGGAATCAGCTCGCCGATGTCGTAGGGGAGCTCGTCCGGACCCAGCAGGTTGGCGAGCCGCACCTCGGCAGGGTCGAGTCCGAGATCGGCCGCCATCAGGTCGATCAGCCGCTCGCGGAAGAAATTGGCCTCGAAACGGCCCGGCCCGCGATAGGTCCCGGTGGGCGTGCGGTTGGTCACCACGATCTCGGCGTCGCAGGAATAGTTCGGAATACGGTAGGGGCCGGGCAGGAACTGCACCGTGCGCACCGGCACGATGCCGCCGTTGGTCCGGGCATAGGCGCCGAGATCGGCGACCGTCCTGCCGCGCAGGGCAAGGATCGTGCCGTCGCGCTCCGCCGCGACCTCCAGCTCACACACGATGTCGCGCGAATGGTTCGCCGCCATCAGATGTTCCTGGCGATCCTCGATCCACTTGACGGGACGGCCCGCGCGGCGGCTCGCGATGGGGACCAGGTAGTCCTCGGGGTAGAGTTCCCCCCGCACGCCGAAGCCGCCGCCGACGTCGAGCTGGACCAGTTCGACCGCATCCTCCGGCAGCCCGAAGGCGCGGACCAGCGCGCGCTTGTTGAAATACGTGACCTTGGCGGCGCCCCAGAGCCTCAGCGTTTCGCCGTCGGAGAAGTCGGCCACGAGGCCCCGGGTCTCCAGCGGCAGGCCGGTCTGGCGATGGGTCCGGAAACGCTCGCGCCGGCGATAGGGCGCGGCGGCGAAGGCGGCATCGGCGTCGCCGCGCCGGGCGGTGTAGCGGATCGCGACGTTGTCGCCCGCCCCGTCATGAACCAGGGTATCGGACTTCGCCGCGGTCTCGGGATCCGCCACCGGCGGCAGCGGGTCGTAGTCGACCTCGATCGCCGCGAGCGCGTCCTCGGCGGCGTAGCGGTCGGAAGCGACGACCGCGGCGACGGGCTCGCCCGCGAAGCGCGCCTTGGCGGTGGCGATGGGCTGCTGCAGGAAGCGGTCGAAACCCGACAGCCCGGCCAGCCGGAACGGAATTTCCGGCAGCGGGCGGTCGAGGTCGGTGCCGCAGAACGCGTCGATCACGCCCGGCGCGGCGCGGGCTGCGGCGAGCTCCACCGAGCGGATCCGCGCATGGGCGAAAGGGCTTCTCAGGATCGCCATGTGGGCGGCGCCGGGCGGGGCGAAATCGTCGACGAACCGGCCCTCTCCGCGCAACAGCCGCTTGTCCTCGCGCCGGCTCAGCGCGCGTCCGATCATCCTCTCCGCCATCCGACCCGCCGGTTTTGCATCTTCGCCGCGCGGCGCTAGGGTAGGGACGGGTAAATTCCCGCGCAAACCCCGGGCGCGGATCGCGGGCACAGGGAGACGGAGATGGACCTTCAACTGGACGGCAAGATCGCTGCGGTGACCGGCGGGAGCATCGGAATCGGACGGGCGATCGCGGAAAACCTCGCGACAGAGGGCTGCAAGGTCGCGATCTGCGCGCGCGACAAGCAGCGGCTCGACAATGCCGCGGCGGCGATCCAGCAGCGCACCGGCCAGGAAATTCTCTCCATCGCCGCCGACCTCACCAGGCCGGAGGACGCCCAGGCGTTCATCGACGGGACGGTCGAGCATTTCGGCCGGCTCGACATCCTGGTCAACAACGCCGGCGCGGCACCGGGCGGGGTGCTCGAAGGGCTCTCGGAAGAGGACTGGGAGGCCGCGCTCGGGCTCAAGTTCATGGGTTACGTGCGCTGCACCCGATACGCGGTGCCGCACATGCGCAAGCAGGGCGGCGGGCGCATCGTGAACCTCATCGGCAATGACGGCATCAAGCATTCCTACTGGGAGGTCGCGCCGGGCGCGGCCAACGCCGCCGGGCAGAACTTCACCATCTCGATCGCCGCCCAGTACGGGCGGGAGAACATCACCGTCTGCGCGGTCAACCCCGGCCCGGTCAGGACGGAGCGCTGGGACGGGCTGGTCCGCGCGATGTCGCGCGACATGAAGATCACCTACGAGGAGGCCGACCAACTCGCCCCGCGCGCCATCCCGCTCGGCCGCATCGCGGAATGCGACGAGGTCGCCAACCTCGTCACTTATCTCGCCTCGCCGCTCGCACACTTCGTCAACGGCACGATGATCGAGATCGACGGCGGCCAGCAGAAGCCGCTGATGGACATGCTGCGCGACAGGTGAACCGCCGGTTCGACGCGCCCGGCGCCGCCGAGACGGCGCGCGCCATCGCCGAAGGCCGGACGACGTCGGAGGCGGCGGTGGACGCCTGCCTTGCGCGCATCGCCGAGCGCGAGGAGACGGTCAGGGCATGGGCCTTTCTGGACCCGGATCTCGCGCTCGCCCAGGCCCGCGCCCGCGACGAAGCGGCGACGCCCGCCGGGCCGCTCCACGGCGTGCCGGTCGGGATCAAGGACATCTTCGATACCGCCGACATGCCGACGGAGATGGGCTCGCCGATCTATGCGGGGTACCGCCCGGCGGCGGACGCGGCGGCGGTGGCGATCCTGCGCGAGGCGGGCGCGGTCATCCTCGGCAAGACGGTCACCGCCGAGTTCGCCGGCACCCATCCCGGATCCACGACCAACCCGCACGACCCGGCGCGGACACCCGGCGGGTCGTCCCAGGGCTCGGCGGCCGGCGTCGCCGACTTCATGGTACCGGTCGCGCTTGGAACTCAGACCGGCGGCTCGGTGCTGCGCCCGTCTTCCTATTGCGGCATCGTCGGCTTCAAGCCGGGTTTCGGCACGTTCAACCGCGCCGGCATCAAATTCGCCGCCGAGAGCCTGGATACGATCGGGCTCCACGCGCGGAACCTGGAGGACGCCGCGCTCGTTCGCGACGTGCTGACCGGGCGGACGCCGGACGGGATCGCCCCGCTCCCCGGCCCTCCCGGGATCGGGGTCTGCCGCACGCATCTGTGGCATCTGGCCGAGCCGGAAACGGTCGCGGCGGTCGAGGACGCATCGGATGTCCTGGGCCGGGCCGGCGCGGCCGTGGACGAGGTTACGCTGCCCGCCGCCTTCGAGGCGCTGACCGATGCGCGCCGGGCAATCAACGACTACGAGCGCGCCCGGGCGATGGCGCACGAATGGCGCACCGACCGGGAGCGGCTGAGCCCGGCGATGCGGAAGACCGTCGCGAGCGGCCTCGCGGTTCCCTACGCCGATTACCGCAGGGCGCTCGCGTTGACGGAGGACTGTCGCCGTCTGCTCGACGGGCTGTTCGGGGATCGGGACGCGCTGCTCGCGCCGGCGGTCGACGGCGAGGCCCCGCCCGGCCTCGACTACGCGGGCGATCCCGCCTTCCAGGCGCTGTGGACCATGCTGCACGTCCCGGCGATAACGATCCCGACCCATCGCGGCCCCAACGGCATGCCGGTCGGCATCCAGCTCGTCGCCCGCCGCGGCGCGGACGACCGGCTGCTGTCGGTGGCGGAATGGGTCTGGGCGCGCTGCTGCATTTAGCGGAAGGGTCGGCCCGAAACGGCCTCAGCCGAGCCGGAACAGCGGGCTCATCTGCGGTACCCGAACGGGACGGAGGAGCGTCGTAGTGCGCTCGCGGAGGATCGGTCTCAGCGCCTCGTTGAACGCGGCCATGGCGGGTCCCGCGCCCGCTTCGCGCCGGCGTTCCTCGCGGTCGGCGATGGAGGAGAACAGGCGGTAGGACGCGACGACATGGAGCCTGCCGGTCATCGACGACCATGTTGCGATCGTGTCGCGGCGAAGCGGGGCCGTGGCCTCCAGCCCGCATGCGGCCATCGCCTCCCAGTAGGCGGGCAGCCCGCCGGGCCTGAGCGCCTCCAGCGTTTCCTCGACCACGAGGTCGGGCATTTCCCGCAGGTCCCAGCGCTCCTGTCCCGGTCCGGGAAGCCAGTCGGTCTCGCCGTGCCATAGCGGGCTGAGCCCGGCGATCGGAGCGGGCTGGAAGAAGCCGGTCTCCTGACGGTCGACCATCGCCCGCGCCTCGGTGAAGTAGAAGGCGAGATCGGGGATGCCGTAGAGCCCGTGCAGCTTCTCGATCCAGTCCTCGTAGCTGTCGTAGCGGTAGAGGTGGACGATCTGCTCGGGCGTCCCGGTGACGGTCTCGAAATAGCCGATCACCCGGGAGATAAAGCCGGCATTGGGCCCGTCGAAACCCCGGCGGTGCTGCAGCGCGATGAAGTCATCCATCCGCCCGGGCTGAAGGGTGTAGCGGCGGCACTCGAAGATCATTGGGCCGGCCTCGGCCGCGAGAGATCGTAGCCCGGCAGCACGGCAAAGGGCCGTAGGCCGAAATTCATCCACCTGAGCCCGTCGCGAATCGCCGGCTTGAGCTGTTGAATGTCGCGCACCACGCGATAGTTGATCCGTGTCGCCCGGAGCAGCGGTTCGGTCATGTCGCCGCAATCGCCGAAGAACTCGGTTTCCCCGGCATCCCCCCGGTATTCGGTCATCAGCAGCGTCGGGATGCCGAACGTGTAATGCCCGCGCAGGAGCTGGTAGGTCGCGGCGAAGACGCCGAAATTCTCGATCACCGCGGCCGGCGTCCTGCCGCCGAGCCAGGCGCCGGCGCAGATGCCGATCCCGGTGCCCTCGTTGGCAACCGCGACATAGTGCATCGACTGATCGTCCATGCAGCGTTGCAGCGTGTGCGCGAAGCCGCTGCAGGGCAGGCCGATCACGAAATCGACGAAGTTCTCGCGCAGCCCGTCGAACAGCACCTCGCCGAACGGGTCATCGTCCGCCACCGGGCTGAACTCGGGATCGGGCCTGGGCGGTTCGCCGTGCTCGCGCGCCGACGGTTTGAGGATCGCCTTGCCCTCCAGCGCCTCGATATGGCGAACGAAGCCGTACTTGTTCTCCTTGCCGTCGCTGGGCGAGGTGCCGACGAAGGCCTGTTCGGGGCTGGTCTTGGCGACGATGACCGTCGGTCCGTCCTCGCGCGCGAGCCCCGCCGTGACCTGCGCTTCGAATTCCTCGACCGTCCGCACCTCGAAGACGTTGGCGAGGCCGGAGGCGCGCGCGACGCCCGCGATGTCGACCGGCCCGGCGGACAGCGAGGCGACCGACTGCCACTTGCCGGTGGAGACATAGCCCTCGTTGTCGAGCACGACGACGCAAAGGTTTCCCGGCGCCGACTGCGCGAGCGTTCCGAGCACGCTCATCTCGAACAGAATCCCGCCGTCCCCGTCGAAGGCGAGCACGCGGCGGTGCGGCAAGGCGAGCGCGAGACCCAGCGCATAGGGCGTCACCATCCCCATGCCGACGAAATAGAGATTGCCGTCATGGGGGCGCAGCGTGCGCCATTCGGTCGCCGTGTTGGCGAGGTTGGTCACCACCAGGGCGTCGCCGACCCTGGGCGCGACGGCCTTGAGCCCGTCATAGCGGCGCATGGATTCCCTCCTGTTCAGGTACGGGCCGACCCGTTCGGGCCGTCGAGAAAATGCGGCAGGTGCTCGGTTCCGGTGGGAACGCTGAGCGCGGTCCGGACGGTCCCGTCGGACCATATCCGTCCCGCCGTGTCCAGCCGGTCGCGGGCGACTTTCGCCGACATGTCCTGGGTGTACTCGGTCAGCGGCCGTTCCCGCTCCTCCCACCCGGAGAGCGCGACCGGAACGTCCGTCGCTTCGTCAAGCGCGACCGCGAGTCCGAGCGCGTTGACCATGGCGAGCCCGGCCCCCTGTCCGAGAGAGGGCACCATGGCGTGCGCGGAATCGCCCACGATCGCGACCCGGCCCGACGACCAGCGGGTGAGCTTGCCGGTCTCGTAGGCGTCATAGCGTCCTTCGGCCGACACCCGACGGATGGCGGGTTCCAGCTGGGGAAACGCCGGCACCCAGATATCCGTGCGGACGGGGACCGCGGTCGCCTCCTCGTCCTCCACCGGCGCCATCATCGCGAGATAGAGGTCTTCGGCGTTGCACGGCACGTAGAGGATGCGGAGCGAGCGGTGCGGCAGGTTCCAGAAGTCGATCACCCGGTCCCAGCGCCCGGGACCGAGCTCGTCGAGGCAGCGCGGGGCGAGCACACGGACGAGACCGAGGGTGCCGGTGTTGCGCTCCTTCCGCAGGTCGAGCGAGTCGCGGACGCGCGAATGGATCCCGTCGGCGCCGACAACGAGGTCGGCCGCGTGGCGCCCCCCGTCCGCGGTCAGCAGCACACCCTCGGGCTCGGCGCCCACCACCTCGGAACGGGTGCGTATCTCGACGTCCCGGCGTTCCGCCTGGCGGAGGATCGCGGCGTAGAGGGTCTGGCGGGTCATGGTCAGCATCCGGCTGCCCATTCCGATATGAAACGGGGTCTCCGCCACCACACGGTCGCGGTCGCGCACCTCGTAGACCTCGCCGTCATGCGAGCCGGCGACCACGTCGTCGTAGGCCCCGATCGCCCTCAGGACCCGAAGGCCGTTCTCCCAGATGAAGATGCCGGCGCCGAAGGCGCGCAGCGCTTCAGCGCGCTCGTGCACCCTGACCGTCCAGCCGCGATCGGCGAGCGCCACGGCGGCGACCAGACCGGCGAAGCCAGCGCCGGCGATCTCGGCGTGGCGGAGCACCGTCATCCGCCGAGGAAATCCTTCGTCCAGCGCTCGTAGTCTTCGTCGCGGGTAACCCGCCGCATCAGTTCGCGCGACGCGACGCCCTTCAGCTCCGCGGGCGGCGTACCTTCGCGCAGCGCCTTCAGCGACGCGTACACCGCCTCGACCGCGGCCATGAAGGGCTGGTGGCCCTGAAGGCATATGCGCACGCCGTTGCTTGCCAGATAGTCGAGGTCCGCGATCTCCGGTCCCGCAGCGCCGAGAATGACGGGAATGCGGACCGTCGCGCGGATGGTCTCCACCTGGACGCGGGTCCTGATGCCGGTAAGGAACACGGCGTCGACCCCGGCCCCCTCATAGGCCGCGATGCGGCGCATCGCGTCGTCCATGTCGGCGATGGTGGCGGCGCTGGTCCGTCCGACGATAGCGAGACGCGGATCGCCGCGGGCGGCGAGCGCGGCCTTCATCTTGCCGACCCCTTCGTCCAACGTGAGCAGGCGCGGGCCTTCGGCGCCATAGGGCGGGGGAAGCTCGGTGTCCTCGATGGTGAGCCCGGAGACGCCGGCCGCCTCCAGCTCCTCCACCGTGCGCATGACGTTGAGCGCGTTGCCGTAGCCATGATCGGCGTCGACCATCAGCGGCAGCTCGCCCGCGCGGCAAATGCGGTAGACCTGACCGGCGAACTCGGTCAGCGTCATCACGATCAGGTCGGGCGCGCCGAGCACCGCCATCGAGGCGATGGAGCCGCCCAGCATGCCGACCTCGAAACCGAGATCCTCGGCGATCCGGGCCGAGATCGGATCGTAGACCGAGCCAGGGTGGATGCAGCCGTCGCCCTCGATCAGCGCCCGGTAACGCTCGCGCCTTCCTGTCCAGTCCATCGGTATCGACCCCTCGAAATCGGAAGGGCCGCAAGCTAGCGCATTTCGGACGGGAGGCGAAACGGGAGGCGGCCTATCGACAAGCCCAGGACAAGCCGTTCGGGTGCCGGCCCATTTGAGCGAAATCGGAGTTGGCGGTCTGGACGGAAGTTGGTGCGGCCGCGCCCCGGGGGCGCGGGGGGGCCCGGGGCGGAAGCGCCGGGGGGCCCCGCCCCGCCCCGGGCGGGGGGGGGGGTTTTCCCCCCCCCCGGGGGGCGGGGCGGCCCCCGCGGGGGGGGGGGGCCCCGCGCCCAGCGCCGCAAGGGCGAGTAGGAGAGGAAAGGAGATTCGGGTCTTCA
>JAPPIT010000141.1:0-60913 GCA_028820505.1 Defluviicoccus sp. | reverse complement strand
CCCCCCCCCCCCGCCGGGGGGGGGGCCCCCCCCCTTTTTCCCCCCGGGGGGGGGGGGGGCGGGGCGCGGGGGGGGGGGCGCCCGCGGCGGCGGCCCCCCCCCCCCCCCGCGTCCTGAAAGCCCTGGACGACCTCTCCGCGCCGATCAGGCGAGGTCGAAGCGATCGAGGTTCATGACCTTGCCCCACGCGGCGGCGAAGTCACGCACGAACTTCTCCTCGGCGTCGCTGCTCCCGTAGACCTCGGCGAGAGCGCGAAGCTCGGAGTTGGACCCGAAGATCAGGTCGACGCGGCTGCCGGTCCACTTGACTTCGCCGGTGGCGCGATCGCGGCCTTCGAATTCCTCGCCGCTGTCGGAGGTCGGGGTCCACTCCGTCCCCATGTCGAGCAGGTTGACGAAGAAGTCGTTGGTCAGCGTCCCCGGCCGGTGGGTCAACACGCCTCGCCGGGACTGTCCGGCGTTCGCGTCGAGGGCGCGCATGCCGCCGACGAGCGCCGTCATCTCGGGCGCGGACAGCTTCAGCATGAACGCCTTGTCCACCAGCAGGTGCTCCGAGGAAACCGCATGGCCGTTCTGCAGGTAATTGCGGAATCCGTCGGCGACCGGCTCCAGCACTTCGAACGACTCGGCGTCGGTCATGTCGTCGGTCGCGTCCACGCGCCCCGGCGCGAAGGGGACCTCGACGTCGTGCCCGGCCTTGCTGGCCGCCGCCTCGACGGCCGCGCAGCCGCCCAGCACGATCAGATCGGCGAGCGAGATCCCTTTCCCGTTGGCGTGCGCGGAGTTGAACTCCCGCTGGATCCCCTCCAGCGTCTCCAGCGCCGCCGGCACGCCGGACGTCACGTTGACGTCCCATCCCGCCTGCGGCGCGAGGCGGATACGCGCCCCGTTCGCGCCGCCGCGCTTGTCGGTGTCGCGGTAGGTCGAGGCCGACGCCCAGGCGGTCGAGACCAGCTGGGAGATCGACAGGCCGGATTCCAGGATCCTGCCCTTGAGCGCAGCGACGTCCGCGGCGTCGAGCGGATCGTGCGTGGCCTTGGGCAGCGGGTCCTGGAACGGCAGCTGCTCGTCCGGAACCCAGGGGCCGAGATAGCGCGCGACCGGTCCCATGTCACGGTGGAGGAGCTTGAACCACGCCCTGGCGAAGGCATCGGCGAGCTCGTCCGGGTTCTCGTAGAAGCGCCTCGAGATCTCCTTGTAGGCCGGATCGGTGATCAGCGCGAGGTCGGTCGTCAGCATCATGGGCGCGTGCCGCGTGGACGGGTCGTGCGCGTCCGGCACGGTTCCCTGCGCCTCGGTGTTTTTCGGGGTCCACTGGTTGGCGCCGGCGGGACTCTTGGTCAGCTCCCACTCGTACTCGAACAGGTTTTCGAAATAGCCGTTGTCCCACACGATCGGGTTCTTGGTCCAGGCGCCCTCGAGCCCGCTGCCGATCTGGTCGCCGGCAATGCCGCTGCCGTGGCTGCTCTGCCAGCCGAGGCCTTGATGCTCGACATTGGCCCCTTCCGGTTCGGGGCCCTTGTGACTCTCTTCGGCAGCGCCATGGGCCTTGCCGAAGGTGTGTCCGCCGGCGATCAGCGCGACCGTCTCCTCATCGTTCATCGCCATGCGGCGGAACGTCTCGCGGATGTCGCGGGCCGCCGCCATCGGATCCGGGTTGCCGTTGGGCCCTTCCGGGTTGACGTAGATCAGCCCCATCTGGACGGCGCCGAGCGGAACCGCCAGGTCCCGGTCGCCGCTATAGCGCTCGTCGTCGAGCCACCCCTGCTCGGGGCCCCAGTAGATGTCCTCGTCAGCCGCCCAGATGTCCGGGCGACCGCCGCCGAAGCCGAAGGTCTTGAAGCCCATCGTCTCGAGCGCCCGGTTGCCGGCGAAGATCAGCAGATCGGCCCAAGAGATCTTGCGGCCGTATTTCTGCTTGATCGGCCAGAGCAGCCGGCGCGCCTTGTCCAGGTTCACGTTGTCGGGCCAGCTGTTGAGGGGCGCAAAGCGCTGATCGCCGCAGCCGCCGCCGCCGCGCCCGTCGTCGATGCGGTAGGTGCCCGCCGCGTGCCAGGTCATGCGGATGAAGAGCGGTCCGTAGTGGCCGTAATCGGCGGGCCACCAGTCCTGGGAGTCGGTCATCACCGCATCGACGTCCCGCGCCAGGGCCTCGAAGTCGAGGCTGTTGAACGCCTCGGCGTAGTTGAAGTCCTCGCCGTTGGGATCGGCCTGGGGGTTGTTCTGGCGGAGAATCCGCAGGTTCAGCTTGTTCGGCCACCAGTGCTGGTTCGCCGTCTCGCCGACGGCCTGGTGGGTGCCGCCCATTACCGGGCATTTCGATGCGGTGTTCATGTTCGCTCCATCGTGTTACGAGATTTTACGCTCTCTTCGGTTTCGTCCCTGCTTATCCTGCACTTGCGTCGACCGCCGCAGATGCCGGCTTCGCAATGCCTCCTCCGGCAGCCGAACGGACATCGGGTCACTCCGGCCGCCTGGAGAGCCGGATCACGAGATCGACGCGGCTTATCGCTGTTCCGGCAGGCGGGTCGGGCAGCTTGCCGATCCGCACCGCGCTGGGCTCCAAGTCTTCGAGGCAACCGTTGTCCTCGAAATAGAGGTGATGGTGATCGGTCGTGTTGGTATCGAAGTAACAGCGGTTCGGATCGACCACCACCTCGCGCAGCAGGCCAACGGCCGTGAACTGATTGAGGGTGTTGTACACGGTCGCCAGGGAAACGCTCGCCCCTTCGCCCAGCGCCTCCTCGTGGAGCGCCTCGGCGCTGACATGGCGGTTGGTATCCGAAAACAACAGCCTCGCCAGCGCCAAGCGCTGGCGAGTCGGGCGCAGGCCGTGGCGCTTCAGCAAGTGGATCAGCGGCGCGTCGGGTCGTTGCATCGCCAAATTTCGAAAAGGGGGCGCGTCATTGCGCCTCCGCCATGATAATGACGGCCGTAGTTTGGAACAAGTCAAAAGTATCGGGCGGGGCTCGGACGGCTCGAATGCGCGTCGGCCGCGGCGCGGGCCTCAATCCCCGGTTTTCAGGCGCTCGATGAGCTGGCGGACCGTGGGGACGAAACCGTTGGAGTAGAACGGGTCGTCGCGGAACCGATAGGCGTTGTGCCCGGCGAACATGAGCTGCTCGTCGACCTGGCCGCCATGGGCGATGTCCTGCAGCGTCTTCTGGATGCAGTAGGATCTGGGATCGGCCTTGCGACCGGTGCTGCCGGCCTCGTTCTGCGACCAGTTGGAGAAATGGCAGGCCGACAGGCAGCCCATGCAGTTGGCCTGGTCGGTGCGGATCTCGCGCGCCTTTTCCGGCGTCGTAAAGACGATGGTCGAGTCCGGCGTGCGCAGCCCCTCGGTATGACCCTCCCTCATCCAGCCTTCGGCGCGGGCCTTGTCGTCCGCGGTGACGAAGATGCGCCGTGCGCGCGGGCCGACGCGGAGCTCGGAATCCAACGCGCCCATCGGCTCGGCGGAGAACGTGATCTGACGCTCCGAGCGTTCCTTCAGCTCGTCGAGGAAGGCGTTGAACACCGCCGAGGAATAGAACCCGGTCGGGCTGAACTTGTTGAGTGAAACGTCGCCTTCGCTGAGTTCGAGCAACCGCCGCTTCCATTGCGGCGAGATCGGGCTCTCCTGGGTGAGCAGGGGGCGGGTGCCGAACTGAAAGGCGATCGGGCCGACCTCCGGGTTGTCCAGCCAGTCGCCCCATTCGCGCAGGTACCAGACCCCGCCGGCCATGAAGATCGGGGTCTCCGCGAGCCCCATCTGCGACATGGTCTCGCGCAGCTCGCTGACCCGGGGAAGGGGCTCCTGCGGTTCGTTCGGGTCCTCGCTGTTCGACAGCCCGTTATGCCCGCCGGCGCGCCACGGGTCCTCGTAGACCACGCCGCCCAGCCACTCGGAAAACTTGTGATAGGCCCGCTTCCAGAGCGCACGGAACGCCCGCGCGGAAGAGACGATGGGGTAGTAGTGCACCCTGTGCTCGGCCGCGATCTGGGCGATCCGGTAGGGCATGCCGGCACCGCAGGTCACGCCGTGGATCAGCCCCTTCGCCCCGGTGAGCACGCCGCGCAGCACCCGCTCCGCGCCGGCCATCTCCCACAGAACGTTCATGTGGATGCGGCCCTGGCCGCCGGCCATCTCGTGCGCGATCCGCGCCTGGCTGATGCCGCCCTGGATCGCGTAGGCAAGGAGCTCCTCGTGGCGCTCCCGCCGGGTCCGGCCGCTGTAGCGGACCGGGATCAGCGCGCCTTCGGCGTCGAACGCGTCGGCGTTGACGCCCGAGAACGTGCCGACCCCGCCCGCCGACGCCCAGGCGCCGCAGCTCTCCCCGTTGGAGACGGCAATGCCCTTGCCGCCCTCGACGAGAGGCGGAACCTCCTTGCCGGAGATCACAACGGGCCTAAGGTCTCTCAGCTCCGGTCTCCTCAAGGCCGGGGCGCGCGGGCTCGATACCCGCGTCCCGCCGGAAAGACGGCGCAACGACCGATTTAAGCCTATATATGAACCGAATCCCAGACGGCCACCGGACCCCCCCCCGGCCGGAGAGCCGGGCCGGGGGCATTTGGGGTGTCGGCCGCGCCTGACGGCCGGCTCAGACGGCGCCGGGCACCGCCTCCTTCGGCGCCGCGCGCTTGTCGGAAATGTCCTCCCCGGTCTCCTGGTCGACGACCTTCATCGACAGGCGCACCTTGCCCCGGTCGTCGATGCCCAGCACCTTGACCTTCACCTCGTCGCCCTCGTTGACCACGTCGGTTACCTTGCCGACGCGGCGCGGCGCGAGCTCGCTGATATGCACCAGCCCGTCGCGCGCGCCGAGGAAATTCACGAAGGCGCCGAAATCGACCACCTTGACCACCTTGCCGCTGTAGATCACGCCGACCTCGGGCTCGGCCACGATGCCGCGGATCCACTCGATCGCCTTGTCGGCGGCCCCGGAATCGACGGCGGCGACCTTGATCGTGCCGTCGTCCTCGATGTCGATCTTGGCGCCGGTCACCTCGCAGATTTCGCGGATCACCTTGCCGCCGGTGCCGATGACCTCGCGGATCTTGTCGCGCGGGATGGAGAAGGCGGTGATCCTCGGCGCGTGTTCGCTGATCCCCTCGCGCGCGCTGGACAGCGCGCGGTCCATATTGTCGAGGATGTGGAACCGTCCGTCGCGCGCCTGCTCAAGGGCCGTGCGCATGATTTCCTCGGTGATCCCGGTGATCTTGATGTCCATCTGCAGCGCGGTCACGCCGTCCCGGGTGCCGGCGACCTTGAAGTCCATGTCGCCGAGATGGTCCTCGTCGCCGAGAATGTCGGAAAGGACGGCGAAGCGGTCGCCTTCCTTGATCAGCCCCATGGCGATGCCGGCGACCGGCGCCCTGATCGGCACGCCCGCATCCATCATCGCCAGCGAGGCGCCGCAGACGGTTGCCATCGAGGACGAGCCGTTCGATTCGGTGATCTCCGAGACCACGCGGACCGTGTAGGGGAAGTCCTCCTTGGACGGCATCATCGCGTGCACCGCGCGCCAGGCGAGCTTGCCGTGGCCGATCTCGCGCCGTCCCGGCGAACGCAGGAAGCTCGCCTCGCCCACCGAGTAGGGCGGGAAGTTGTAGTGCAGCAGGAAATGCTCGCGATATTCGCCCTCGAGCGCGTCGATGATCTGCTCGTCCTGCCCCGTGCCCAGCGTCGCCACAACGAGAGCCTGGGTCTCGCCGCGGGTGAACAGGGCGCTGCCGTGCAGGCGGGGAAGGATTCCGACCTCGGCCCGGATCGGGCGGACGGTCCTGGTGTCGCGGCCGTCGATGCGCGCGCCGGTGTCGAGAATTGCGTTGCGGACGATGTCCTTCTCCAGCGTCTTGAGAGCGCCGGCAACGGTGTCGGCGGGGTAGGAGTCGGCGAGCGCCTCCTGCGCGCCGGCCTTGGCCTGGGCGACCTTCTCCACCCGGGCCTGTTTGACCTGTTCAGCATAGGCGTCGCGCAGCGCCGCCTCGGAGATTTCGCGCACCCTCTCCCCAAGCTCGGCCTGCGCCGGATCGGCGGGATCGAGCGCCCAGGGTTCCTTGGCGCAGTCCTCGGCGAGCGCGATGATCGCGTCGATCACCGGCCGGCTCTCCCGCTGGGCGAACATCACCGCGCCCAGCATTTCCTCCTCGGACAGCGACTGGGCCTCCGACTCGACCATCAGCACCGCATCGGCGGTGCCGGCGATTACCATGTCGAGCGTCGAGTTCTCGAGTTCTTCGATACGGGGGTTCAGCACGTACTCTCCCGCGACATAGCCGACCCGGGCGCCGAAGATGGGCCCCAGGAAGGGAATTCCCGAGATGGTGAGCGCGGCCGAGGCCCCGACCAGAGACGGAATATCGGGGTCGTTTTCCAGGTCGTGGCTCAGCACCGTGCAGATGACCTGGGTTTCGTTGCGGAAACCGCTCGCGAAGAGCGGCCGGATCGGCCGGTCGATCAGCCGCGAGGTCAGCGTTTCCTTTTCCGACGGGCGGCCTTCGCGCTTGAAGAAGCCGCCCGGGATGCGTCCGGCCGCGAAGGCCTTTTCCTGATAGTTGACGGTGAGCGGAAAGAAATCGATCCCGGGCCTCGGCTTCTTTTCCGCCACCGCCGTGCACAGCACGGTGGTCTCGCCGTAGGTCACGAGCACGGCGCCGTCCGCCTGGCGGGCGAGCCGTCCTGTCTCGATGACCAGCGGGCGGCCGCCCCAGGTCAGTTCCTTCCTGTGAATCGAAAACATTCTTCCATCCTTCCAAACGGCGCGCCGCCCCATGCGACGCGCCTGTCGTACGTGGTTATTTCGGTATCGTTCGGCGTGCCGGCGCGGACGCCGGCGGCCTCGGTCCCGGAGCGGCGGCCGTCACGGGCTTCGCCCCCGGCCGGCCCCGGGGTTTCAGCGCCTGAGCCCCAGACGCCCGATAAGCGTGGTATAGCGGGACTGGTCCTTGCGCTTCAGATAGTCGAGCAGGCGGCGGCGCTGTCCCACCATCATCAGCAGGCCGCGTCGCGAATGGTAGTCCTTCTTGTGTTCCTTCAGATGCTCGGTGAGGTTGAGGATGCGTTCCGAGAGGATCGCCACCTGGACCTCGGGCGACCCGGTATCGGTCGGGTTGGTAGCGTATTCGTTGATGAGCTCGGACTTGCGAGCGGAAGTGATCGACATCGTGAACTCCGGGTTACGGGTTGATGACGCGCGTCGGGCGGATCGCTCCGTCCTCGAAGCGCGCGAGCGCGACCAGCACGCCGTCGGCCATCGCAATCACCGTGTCGCCTTCGGCGACGCGCTCGGCCGCGATGACGCCCCGCTCGCGAGCGGAAATGCGGACAGGTTGGCCGTGTCTCAGCAAGGAAGCCTGCGAGTCCGAAACGGGCACGGCCGGGATGTCGTCCAGCGCGGCCTCGATCGGCAGCAGGTAGTCCTGCGCGGGCGCACTATGCACCAGCGTCTCGAGGATATCCAGCGGAATCGAATCCGCCTCCGTGAACGGACCGACGGCGAGGCGGCGGATCTCCTCGGCATGGCCGACGGTGCCGAGCGCCTCGGCGAGGTCGCGCGCGAGGCTGCGCACGTAGGTGCCCTTGCCGCAGCGCGTCTCGAAAACCGCGCGGTCGGCATCCGGCATGTCGAGAAGGACGAGCGTCCGCACGGTCACGACGCGCTCCGGCAACTCGAACTCGACCGCGTCTCGGGCGAGGTCGTAGGAGCGCCGCCCGTCCAGCTTGACCGCCGAGTAACGGGGCGGGCGCTGGGCGATGTCGCCGGTGAATCGATCGAGGACGGAAAGTATCGCGGCCTCGGAGGGTCGGAGATCGCCGGTTTCGATGACCGCGCCTTCCCCGTCGTCCGTGTCGCGGCGTTCGCCCCAGCGCAGCATGAACCGGTAGGTCTTGTCGCCGGCCGTCGCCCACGACGCGGTCTTGGTGGCTTCTCCGAGCGCGACCGGAAGAACCCCCGTCGCCAGCGGATCCAGCGTGCCGGCATGACCGGCCTTGGCGGCGTCGACGATCCGGCGGACGCGCGCGACGGCGTGGGCGGATGACATGCCTTTCGGCTTGTCGACCGCGATCCAGCCGTGGATCGGCCTGCCCCTGCGCCTACGCGCCATCGCGGCCGTTCCCGGCGGAGCCGGCGCGCGCCTCCTGCAGGAGCGCCTCGATACGCTCCGCCCGCTCGAAACGCGTATCGGCGGCGAACCGCAATTCGGGCAGGAATTTGAGCGCCACCATCGGACCCAGCATGCGCCGGAGCGCGGGTCCGACCCGGTTGAGCGCCTCGAGGATCGGCCCGCGACGCGCTTCGTCCGCGCCCAGGGGAAGCACGTAGACGGTGGCGACCTTGAGATCCGGGCTCATCGTCACCTCGGAAACGGTGATCGACACGCCGGCGAGCTCGGGATCCTTGATGACGTCGCGCTCGAACAGGCGGCTGAGCGCGTGGCGCACCGCCTCGCCCACCCTGAGTTGCCGTTGCGACGGCCCGTGAGCCGGATTGCGCCGCCGTGCCATGGGTCCCGTCCGCTGCCGGTGGGAGCCCGGCTAGAGCGTCCGGGCGACCTCCTCGACGTCGAAGCACTCGATGACGTCGCTCTCCTTGAGGTCCTGGTAGTTCTCGAACGCCATGCCGCATTCGAACCCTTCGCGGACCTCGCGCACCTCGTCCTTGAACCGCCGCAGGCTGGAGAGCGTGCCCTCGTGGATCACCACGTTGTCGCGCAGCAGCCTAACCCTCGATCCCCGGCGCACCAGCCCTTCCGACACCCGGCAGCCCGCGACGCGTCCGAGCTTGGAGATGTTGAACACCTGCAGGATCTCCGCGTTCCCGAGGAAATGTTCGCGCGAGACCGGCGCGAGCATGCCGGACAGGACCGCCTTGATGTCGTCGAGCACGTCGTAGATTACGGAGTAGTAACGGATCTCGACGCCGCCCTGGTCGGCGAGCAGGCGCGCTTGCGGGCCGGCGCGGACGTTGAAGCCGACGATGACCGCCTCCGATGCCGATGCCAGCGTCACGTCGGATTCGTTGATTCCGCCGACGCCGGCGTGGAGCACACGGACCCCGACCTCGTCGGTGGAGAAGCTTTCCGCATTGGCCTGGATGGCCTCGACCGAGCCCTGGACGTCGGCCTTGATGACCAGCGCGAACTCCTTTTTCTCCTCGCGGCCGATGTTGGAGAACATCTGCTCCACCGTCCCGCGCGTGGCCCTGGCGGCCCGTGCGTCGCGATCGCGGCGGATGCGGAACTCGGTGATCTCGCGCGCGCGCGTTTCGTTCTCGACCACGCTGAACTCGTCGCCCGCCGAGGGGGTTCCGTTGAGTCCGAGGATCTCGACCGGCATCGACGGTCCGGCCGACCGGGCCTGTGCGCCGCCGTCGTCGACGATCGCCCGCACCCGTCCCCATTCGCTCCCCGCGACCACGATATCGCCGGTCTTGAGCGTGCCCCGCTGGATCAGCAGCGTCGCCACCGTGCCGCGGCCCCGCTCCAGCTTGGACTCGATCACCACGCCGTCAGCGGCGCGTCCCGGATTGGCCCTGAGCTCGAGGACCTCGGCCTGGAGGACGACGGTCTCGAGCAGCTTGTCGAGATTGGTGCCCTCGACCGCGGAGACGTCGATGGACAGCACTTCGCCGCCGAACTCCTCGACCACCAGCTCGTGCTGCAACAGCTCGTTGCGCACCCGCGCGGGGTCGGCATTCGGCCGGTCGATCTTGTTCACCGCGACGATGATGGGCACTTCGGCGGCGCGGGCATGGTCGATGGCTTCGACGGTCTGCGGCATCACCCCGTCATCCGCAGCGACCACAAGGATCACGATATCGGTGACGTTGGCGCCCCGGGCGCGCATTGCGGTGAACGCCGCGTGGCCCGGGGTGTCGATGAAGGTGATCTTCTGGTCCCCGTCGGGCAGGGTCACCTGGTATGCGCCTATGTGCTGCGTGATTCCGCCGGCCTCGCCGGCGACCACGTTGGTCTTGCGCAGCGCATCGAGCAGCGACGTCTTGCCGTGATCGACATGTCCCATGACCGTGACCACGGGCGGGCGCGGCTGGAGCTCGGCTTCGGTATCGTCCACGCCCCTGATCCCGATCTCGACATCGGCATCGCTGACGCGCTTGACGTTGTGGCCGTACTCGGCGACCACCAGTTCCGCCGTATCGGCGTCGAGCGACTGGTTGATGGTCGCCATGATGCCCATGCCCATCAGCGTCTTGATGACATCGGGGGCCCGCTGCGCCATCCGACCCGCGAGCTCCTGAACCGTGATGGTCTCCGGAATCACGACATCGCGCACGACCTTGGCGATGGGCTCGTCGGACCGCCGCTGGGCCCGCTTCTCGCGCTCGCGGAGCCGCCGGAGCGAAGCAAGGCTGCGCTGGCGTTCCTCGTCGTCCAGCGCCTGCGCGATGGTCAGGCGCCCGGAGCGCCGTCGCGGTTCCCCGCGCTTGGGCGCGAGCCGGCGGGGCTCGGGCCGGCCCGATCTGCGCCCGCGCGGCCTTTCGGCCTCGCCCTCTTCCGCCTGCGCGTCGGCATCTCTCGCCGGGGTGCGGACGGCGGGCGTCTGCGCCGGCTTGGTCTCGGCGGCATCGCTCGTCGGGGCGGGCTGTGCCGCTGCCGTTTCCGAGGCCGCCTGTGCCGCGTTCTGCTCCTCCAGGGCGCGGGCCTCGGCCTCGACGCGCTCGCGCTCCGCCCGCTCTTCTTCCCTCTGCCGTCGTTCTTCCTCCGCGGCCTTCTCGAGCGCCCTGCGCGCCTCGTCGGCCGCGCGCTGCTCGGCCTCGGTCTGTTTCAGCCCGACCAGGGCGCGGGCGCGCGCGGCTCTTTCCTGCTCGGTCAGCTCGCGCGGCTGGGTTCGCTGCCCTTCCTCGGCGGGCGCGACGACGGTGTCGGCCGCGACCGCCTCCGGGGCGGCATCCGCCATCACGGGCTCGATTTCGGCGGGGACGGGCTTGACTTCGGTCATGTCGCCGTCGGCGGACTGGGCGAAAGTCCGCTTGCGGCGCACCTCGACCGCGACCGCCTTGGTACGGCCGTGCGAGAAGCTCTGCCGGACCTGTCCGGCGTCGACCGTCTTCTTGAGTTCCAGCCGGCCCGGCCGCGACAGGCTGAGCCTCTTCTTCGCGGGCTTTTGTTCTTTCTGCTCGGTCATCTCGTCCAACTCTTCTGCGCCGCCCGGAATCCTGCCAGACGCGCGGCTTCGGTCCACACCCGCCCTTCGAGTCCGCCGGGGCTCAACGCGGCATAGGTCACCGCGTCCCGGCCGAACGCGCCGCCGAGCTCGGCGGAGACCAGCACATCCACGACGCGGTCACGCACCCGCGACGCCGGCAAGCGGTCGCGCTGCCGCGCCGATCCGTCGGCGGCAACCAGAAGGAGCGCCGCCCCGCCCCGCTGAAGTGCCCGCCGAACCGCCTCGAAGCCGGCGAGCGCGTCGCCGGCGCGGCGGGCGAACCCGATAAGGTCGACGCAGCGCCCGGCGAGCAGACGCTCCACCTGGTCGGCGAGCCTGTCCGGCACCGTCACGTCGCGGCGGGCAGCCTTCGCGAAGGCATTCGTCGCCGCGGCGCGCTCGACTATATCCCGGCGCGATTGGAGCCACAATCCGCGTCCCGGCAGACGGCCGGCGATGTCGGGAACGATTTCCCGGTCCGGTCCGACCACGAACCGCACCATGCGCTCGCGCGGCAGGGTCTCACGGCTTACCAGGCAGCGCCTCGCGTTGCCGGCGGTATCCTGAGGTTTCCGGTGGACCGACACGGTGCCATCTCCGGAACCGCAACGCTCAGGACATCGGCTCGGGCGCCGCGGCAGCTTCTGCCCCAACGCCTTCCGCCGTCGCGTCGTCCGCCGCGCCCCCTTCGCTCCCCTGGTCCTCGTCATCGAACCAGTGTGCGCGGGCCGCCATTATCAACCTGTTGGCCTCGTCCTCGGTGAGATCGTATTCGCGCAACACGCCTTCTTCCCGGTCGATCACCTCGTCGGTCGACAGATCGCCGAAATCGTCGAGCGACCGGATGTCGGCCTCGCCCAGGGTCACCGCCATGGCGGGCGTCAGCCCGGAAATCGCGGCGAGGTCGTCGGAAACCCCCAACTCGCGGCGCCGGGCGGTCAACCGCGCCTCCTCCTCGGCGAGATAAGCCGTTGCACGGTCGCGCAACTCGTCCGCGAGCTCCTGATCGAAGCCCTCGATCGACAGCAGATCGGTCATCGGCACGAACGCGACCTCCTCGACCGTGGAGAAACCCTCGGCAACGATGAGGTGGGCGAGCACGTCGTCGACGTCGAGCGCGTCCATGAACATCTGGGAACGGGTCCGGAACTCTTCCTGGCGGCGTTCCGATTCCTCGTCCTCGGTGAGGATCGCGATCTCCCACTGGGTGAGATGGGACGCCAGCCGGACATTCTGTCCCCGTCTGCCGATGGCAAGGCTGAGCTGGTCGTCGGGAACGACGACCTCGATGCGGCGCTGGTCCTCGTCGAGCACCACCTTTGCAACCTCCGCCGGCGCCAGCGCGTTGACGATGAAGGTCGCGGGATCGGGATTCCACTGGATGATGTCGATCTTCTCGCCCTGGAGCTCGCCGACCACGGCCTGGACGCGGCTGCCCCGCATGCCGACGCAGGCGCCGACCGGATCGATGCTGGAATCGTTGGACAGCACCGCGATCTTGGCGCGGCTGCCGGGGTCGCGCGCGACCGCCCTGATCTCGATGATCTTGTCGTAGACCTCGGGCACTTCCTGGGCGAAGAGCATGGCCATGAATTCGGGCCGGGTACGGGTCAAAAAGATCTGCGGGCCACGCGGCTCCGACCTGACATCGTAGATATAGGCGCGTACCCGGTCGCCGGCGCGGAAGGACTCGCGGGGGATCATCTCGTCGCGCCGCAGCACCGCCTCGGCGCGGCCGAGGTCGACGGTGAGATTGCCGAACTCGACCCGCTTGACGATGCCGTTGACCACCTCGCCGGCACGATCCTTGTATTCCTCGTATTGCTGCTGGCGTTCGGCATCGCGCACCCGCTGGACGATCACCTGTTTGGCGGTCTGCGCGGCGATGCGGCTGAAATCGATCGGCGGTAGTGGGTCGACCAGGAAATCGCCGATCGCGGCGTCCGGCTTTCTGCGGCGCGCCTGTTCGAGCGTCAGCTCGGTGACTTCGTTCTCGACCTCCTCGACCACCTCGAGGATGCGGGCCAGCTTGATGTCGCCGCTCTTGCGGTCGATATAGGCGCGCACGTCGTGCTCCTGCCCGTATTTCGACCTGGCGGCTTTCTGGATGGCCTGCTCCATGGCCTCCAGCACCTCGTCGCGCTCGATCGACTTCTCGCGCGCGACGGCGTCGGCGACCTGCAGGAGCTCCAGCCTGTCCATCCCGGCGACCGGTATGGCGTCCATGTCCATCGTGACTACCTACCCCGTCCTTTCATTGCGTCCGCGACAAGCGCGTCGGTCAGAATCAGCTTGCTCCGCAGCACCTCCGCGAAGGGGATCGCGTGCTCGACATCCCCGATGGCGATCACCACCTGCTCCCCCCGCCGGCCGACGAGACGGCCCCGGAACCGCTTGCGCCCGTCGATCGGAGTGCGCGTCTCCACCCGGACCTCGCAGCCGGCGAAACGCTCGTAGTCGCCGGCCCGGACCAGCGGACGGTCGAGGCCGGGAGAGGACACTTCGAGCGTGTAGGACCCGGGGATGGGATCGTCGACGTCGAGCACCGCCGAGATCAGACGCGAGATCTCCGCGCAATCGTCGACGCTCATCTCGCGGCGGTCCTTGCGCTCGGCCATGATCTGCAGCGTCGGCGCGCCGCCGCCGGTCAGACGAACCCGCACGAGCTCATAGCCGAGCCCCTCGATGGACGGTCCCACCAGCCGTTCGACCTCGCCGACAGGCTCCAAAGCGATGCATTCCTCTCGCGCGGCGGCGCGGACAAAAAAAAGCGGGCGGCGTGCCCACTTTCTTCTTGTGCGACGCGAATTTCAGTTGGCGGCAAGATAGGCCCTCGCCCCCTTTATTTCAAGCGCCTTGTCCCTCGCGCGATACTCGCCGATAGCGGAGATAAGTGCACCGCCTGCCCTCCTTCAGCGCCTTGAGCTCATAGCGCGTGGCGGGCCAGTCGGAGGGGCGGGAACGCCAGTCGGACGGCGTCCTGGCCGTCCACAGGAAGGCGTCGGACCTCTGGAGGTGCTCGAGGATCCAGACGAGGTATCCGCCGTCGTCGGTGGCGATCCTCAGCTCCGCGCCGTCCCGCATGACGGCGGCGAGACGCTCCAGCACCGGCCGCGAGACGAAGCGCCGCTTGTGATGCCGGGTCTTGGGCCAGGGATCGGGGAACAGCACGAAGACCCTGGAAAGGGAAGCCTCCGCGAGGCCGTCGAGCAGGAGCCGCGCGTCGTCGCGCCAGAGCCGGACATTGTCGAGCCGGGCGTCGAGGAGTCCCCGCACCATACGGACCACGCCGGTCACGTAGGGCTCGCAGCCGATAAATCCCACATCGCGGTTGACCGCCGCTTGCGCCAGCAGGTGCTCTCCCGCGCCGAAGCCGACCTCGAGCCAGACCTCGCGTACCGGGCGGGGGAACAGGGTGTCCGGCGCGATGGGCCGCGGCGCATCGTCGAGCGCGATGTCCAGCCCGGGCACGACATCGTCGAGCAGTTCCCGTTGGCCGCCGCGCAGCTTTCGCCCGCGACGCCGCCCGTAGAGGATGCGCTTCGCCTCTTCCACCGACGGGGTGCGCGCCCGTCCCTAGGTCAGCGCGCTGCGGAGGTCCTCCACGAGGTCCAGCTTCTCCCAGGAAAAGCCGCCGTCGGGCTCCGGGTCGCGGCCGAAATGGCCGTAGGCCGCGGTGCGGGCATAGATCGGCTGAAGGAGCCGGAGCCGTTCCCGGATGCCGCGCGGCGACAGGTCCATGACCTCCTGGACCGCTCCGGCGATCTTTTCCTCGCCGATCGTGGAGGTTCCTTCCGTGTGGATATAGACCGAGAGCGGCTTGGCCACGCCGATGGCGTAGGAGACCTGGATCGTGCAGCGCGCGGCGAGCCCCGCGGCGACCACGTTCTTGGCCACGTAGCGCGCCGCGTATGCCGCCGAGCGGTCGACCTTGCTGGGGTCCTTGCCGGAAAACGCGCCGCCGCCGTGCGGCGCCGCGCCGCCATAGGTGTCGACGACGATCTTGCGCCCGGTAAGGCCGCAGTCGCCGTCCGGGCCGCCGATCACGAACCGGCCGGTCGGATTGACGTAGAACTCGTCCTCCGGACACATCCAGCCGTCGGGCAGGATGGAGAGCACGTGGGGCCGGACCAGCTCTCTCACCGCGTCCTGGTCGAGACCCTCGTCGTGCTGGGTCGAGACAACCACCGAGGTCGCCCCCACCGGCCGGCCGTCCCGGTACAGCAACGAGAGCTGGCTCTTGGAATCGGGGCCGAAGCCGTCGACGTCGCCGTTTCGCCTCGCCTCCGCGATCGACCGGAGGATCGCGTGCGCGTAATGAATCGGCGCGGGCATCAGCGACGGCGTCTCGTCGCAGGCGAAACCGAACATGATGCCCTGATCGCCGGCGCCCTGGTCCTTGTTGCCCGTGGCGTCCACGCCCTGGGCGA
The DNA here is from genome assembly GCA_028820505.1 of Defluviicoccus sp. Taxonomy (GTDB): domain Bacteria; phylum Pseudomonadota; class Alphaproteobacteria; order MPNO01; family MPNO01; genus MPNO01. The sequence continues at coordinate 45,331 of JAPPIT010000141.1, read as the reverse complement.
TGTCGGTCGACTGGGCGTGGAGATAGACCGCGACCTCCGCGTTCTCCCAATGGAACCCTTCCTGCTCGTAACCGATGTCGCGCACCGCGTCGCGGGCGACGGTCTCCATGTCCTGCGGGTCGACGGGTCCGCGCACCTCGCCCGCGATGACGATCCGGTTGGTCGTCGTGAGCGTCTCGCAGGCGACGCGCGAATCGGAATCGGCGGAGAGATATGCATCCACCACGGCATCGGAAATGCGATCGCTGACCTTGTCGGGATGCCCCTCCGACACGGACTCGCTGGTGAATACGAAATCCCGTTTCGGCACGCTTTCGCCCCCCGCTACGATTGTGTCGCTCTGCGCGCGACGTTGTCGCAGGGGCGACCCCGCCCCGTCAACCGGTCCGGGCTAGGCGTCGAGCGCGGCTTCCTCGCCGGTCTCGGCCCGGGCTATCGCCTTGATGAGATCGAACGCCCGCTTCCGGACTCGGGGATCGGCGATGCGATAGTAGGCGCGGACAAGTTCCAGCGTCTCCCGCTTGACGAGCGGATCGTGCTCGAAACGATCCTGGGTCTCGCCCACGCCGGGCATCGCGGGCTGGGGAGCTTCCCGCGCGACTTCATCGGGCATTTCCTCATAGAAGAACGAGACCGGGACGTCGAGCACGCGCCCGATCTGGAAGAGACGGCTCGCGCTGATCCGGTTGGCGCCGCGTTCGTACTTCTGCACTTGCTGAAAGGTAAGGCCCAGCGCCTCGCCGAGCTTTTCCTGACTCAAGCCGAGCAGGGTTCGGCGCATCCGGACTCTGGCGCCCACATGAACGTCGATGGAATTCGACCGGCCGCGCCGGCCGCGCGTCCGAGAAACCGAAGCGCCTGTAGGATAATCCGCCATTTTGAAATCCAATTCTTCTCTTTGCGGTTCGCTGCAACGCGAACGTACACGACGAGATCATATTCGCGGCAATGTCTGGAAAACTACGTTCAACGGTCACTTGGTTCCAATAAGGCTTCCCTTACGATCAAACGACCGATCCGATGAAGAAGGGGCTCTATACTAAATCATCAATCACGAGTCCATGTCGAGAACCGAAATCGCCGTCGCATGGCCCGCTACGCCGAGGACTCGCACCGCCGGCCGGTGGCCAGCACCACGGCCGCAAGAGCCAGAAATACCGACAGGGGCGCGTGGCCGAAGCGAGAGAACCCGGTACCCCCGGAGAGCGCAACGGGGAGCGCCGCCTCCAGCACCCCGGCGCGCCCGAGACCGAGTCGCCCGACCACCCGGCCGAACGGGTCGATCACCGCCGATATCCCGGAATTCGCCGCCCTTACGACCGGCAGCCCTTCCTCGACGGCCCGCATGCGCGCGGCCGCAAAATGCTGATGCGGACCGGCGCTGTCGCCGAACCACCCGTCGTTGGTCACGTTGAGAATCCATTGCGGCCGCCGGTCGGACCCGACCACCCGGCCGGGAAAGATTATTTCATAGCAGATCAACGGGCTGAAGGGCGGCAGTCCCTCCACGCTCAGCGTCCTGGGACCGGGACCGCGGCTGAAGTCGAAGCGCCCTCCGGTCACCTGGGTGAAGGCGAGAAGCGAGCGCAGCGGCACGTATTCGCCGAACGGCACGAGGCGCGCCTTGTCGTAGACCGCGACGTCCCGCGCCTCGCCATCGATGGCGACCAGGCTGTTCCAGATGCGCGCCGGCCGTTCGCCGGGCGGGCCGGACCGGAGCGCGCCGGCGATCACCAGACCGTTTTCCGGTACCGCTCGCGCGACGGCTTCGGCCGCGCCGGGCGTCCGGGAGAGGGCGAATCCGATCGCGGTCTCGGGCCACACGAAATGGGTTATCCCGGACCCGGCGGCGGCCTCGGTCATGGCAAGGTGTTTCGTGAAGTGGCGCGCCCTGAACCGCACCCGGACCTTCTCGTGCTGCGGGATATTGGGCTGGACGATGCCGAGCCCGATCCCGGGATGGGTGTCGGTGGCCGCGTGCGGCAGGCGCAGCGCGCCGCCTCCCCAGACAGCCGCCAGCACGAGCGGTACCCCGACGGCGACCGCCACCCGGGCGCGGGCGCCCCGGACCAGCAGCGCGGGCGCCGCGGCGAGCGCGACCGTAAGTAGACCGAGACCGAAGACGCCGACCGCCGCCGCCGGCTGCAGCATCTCGGGGATATCGCTCCAGACCGAACCGATGGGATTCCACGGAAAGCCGGTAAAGGCGACCCCGCGGACCATTTCGAGAGCGGTCCAGCCGACGGCCAGAGCCGCGACGCGGGGCCATCCGGCGCGCATCCAGCGCGCGAAGGCGCAGGCCAGGGCCGGATAGATCGCGAGATACGCCGACACGCCGACCAGGGTCGGGGGAATGAGCCAAGCGTAGCGGTCGGCCTCGACCAGCAATGCGTTCGAGATCCAGTAGGTGCCGGCCATGAAATGGCCGAGGCCGAACCACCAGCCGACGGCGAATGCCGACCGCCTGGTGGGGGTGCCGTCGATCAGCCATATCAGCGCGGGGAGCGCGGCGAAGAGCACCGGGACCCACCCGACGGGAGGCATCGCCAGCACCGAGCCGAGGCCGAGCAGCCAGGCGGCCAGCCAGCGCCGCCACCCGCTCAGCGCCGCCAGCGCCGCCGCAACGCGGGCCAAACGCGGAGGTCGTCGGGGGTGGGTCTCGGTCAGTCCGTCGGCGCCGGCGGTCGGCATACCCTGAGCCGCTTGATGCGCCGCGGGTCGGCATCGAGAACCTCGAACTCCGCGCCGGAAGGGTGCCGAACGACCTCGCCGCGGGAGGGCACGCGCCCGGCGAGGGTGAACACCAAGCCACCGAGGGTATCGATATCGGCCTGCCGTTCGGCGGGGGTCAGCAACGAGCCGATCCTGGCTTCGAAATCCGCGATAGCGACGCGGGCGTCGGCCTCGATCGACCCGTCCGCGCGGTCGGCCATCATGGGCGCCACATCGGGGTCGTGTTCGTCCTGGATCTCGCCGACGATTTCCTCGACCAGGTCCTCGATCGTGACCAGCCCGTCGGTGCCGCCGAACTCGTCGACCACGAGCGCCATATGGGTACGGCTGACCCGCATCTGGAGCAGCAGCTCCAGGATGGGCATCGAGGGCGCGACGAACAGGATCCGCCGCAGAATCTTGGCGATCGTGAAGGCTTCGTCCGAGCCTTGCCAGGCCACCACGTCCTTGATGTGGACCATGCCGACCGCGTCGTCGAGGGTCTCCCGGTAGACCGGCATCCGGGAATGGGCCGAGCCGCTCATCAGCGACGTCAACTCGTCGAGCGGGGTGTCGATCTCGACGCCGACGATATCGGCCCGTGGAACCATCACGTCGTTGGCCGCGAGATCGCGCAGCTGCAGAACGTTTCGAAGGAAGACGATTTCCTCGCCCGCCTCGCTGTTCTCCGTATTTTCCTGCTCGATCAGCTCCTCGATCGTGTCGCGCAGGGACTCGCCGCCGTTTCGCTGGCCGAACAGGCGTTTGAGCCAGGGGCGAAACCCCCGGGTGTGGGTCGACCGATCCAGGTTGGCCCCGTTGGCACGGGGCTGCGGAGGCTCGGAGGGATCGTTCATCGTCTCAAAGGGCGGCCGTGACGGCGTCGCCGTAGGGATCGGCGATCCCGAGCCGCTTCAATATCTCCACTTCCAGCGCTTCCATTCGGTTTGCGTCGCGCTCGGTCTCGTGATCATAGCCCAAGAGGTGCAGCAATCCGTGAACCACGAGATGCTGGAGATGATGGTCGAGACGCTTGCCGGCGCGCGCGGCGTCGCGGGCGCTGGTCTCGAAGGCAATCACGATGTCGCCCAGCATCGCGGGCGGTTGCTCGGGCCGCCCGCCGCCTCCCACGGCTTCGCCGCTCGCGAAGGACAGCACGTCGGTGGGCCGTCCGAGGCCGCGATACCGACCGTTGAGCCGCGCCGTCTCCGCGTCGTCGGCAAGCGCGATTCCGATTTCCACGGAACGGCCGGCCATATCCGCGGCGGCAACCCGGCAAGCGGCGTCGACCGCGCGGCGGCACAGGAGGGGCGCATCCTCCAGCGCTTCGGTCCAGCTCCGGCATCGGATCTGAATGCCCGTTTCCGCGTTCAATGGGCCCTAATCTTCCTTCGTCGGTGCCGATCCCCCCCGGGGATCGTCATAGGCCTGCACGATCCGGACCACCAGATCGTGACGGACAACATCGGAATCGTCGAACTCGACGATGCGGACGCCCTCGATCCGCCTGACCGTATCGACCGCATGGGCGAGCCCCGACGTCATCCCGGGCGGGAGGTCGATCTGGCTGAGGTCGCCGGTCACCACCATGCGCGCGTTCTCGCCGAGCCGGGTGAGAAACATCTTCATCTGCACCTGGGTGGTGTTCTGGGCCTCGTCGAGAATCACGAAGGCGTTCGACAGGGTGCGCCCGCGCATGAAGGCGAGCGGCGCGATCTCGATCTGGCCGGCGGCGAGCCGCTTGGTCACCTGATCGAAATGCATCATGTCGTAAAGCGCGTCGTAGAGCGGCCGCAGATAGGGGTCGATTTTCTCGCGCATGTCGCCCGGAAGAAAGCCGAGCCGTTCCCCCGCCTCCACCGCGGGGCGCGACAGGATGATCCGATCGACGGCGCCGCCGTTCAGCATCGCGACCGCCTCGGCCACGGCGAGATAGGTCTTTCCGGTGCCGGCGGGTCCTATGCCGAAGACCATCTCGGCTTCGCGGAGCGCGGTCATGTAGCGCGCCTGTCCGGAAGAGCGCGCCGTGATATGCCGGCGCGGGGTGTGGATTACAGGCGCGTCGGCGGACCCGCCGGCACCGTTGGCGGCGCCTTCGGCCAGCCGGATCGCGGCATCCACCTCGGCCTGATCGACGCCGAGCCCCCGCTCCAGCCGGCTGTAAAGCGCGGCGAGGGCATCGCGCGCGATGCGGGCCTGTCCGGCCGGCCCCGTGATCGCGACGGTGTTGCCGCGCGACGACAGGGACACCGCGAGCTGCTGCTCCACCCGGGCGAGATTTCGGTCGAACTCGCCATAGAGCAGCGGAAGCAATGCGTTGTCGTCGAAGCTTATGCGCATGTGCTCCGGCTGCGCCGCGAGGCGGATATCGGATCGGTCGGCGGTCAAGCGGCCGCCCGTCCCGCCCGGGGGGCACGCCGGGCGCCGGCGAAGGGCGGCGGCGCGTCCGCGAGTTCCCCCCGCAGCGAATTCGCGTACGCTTCGGTCACGACTACGTCGCGGATCTCGCCCATGAGCGAATCCGGATCCTCGCATGTTACGTGAACGGCCTGCATCGCGGGCGTCCGGCCGGCCAGCTGACGCGGCTTGCGCCCGCGCCTGTCGAACAGCACCGGCACCGTACGCCCGACCGTCAGCCGGTTGAATTCCCGCTGCTGGGCGTTGAGGAGGTCCTGCAGCCGCGCCAGCCGGTCCGCCTTCGCCGCGTCGCCGACCTGGTCTTCGGCCGCCGACGCCGGCGTTCCCGGCCGCGGGCTGTACTTGAACGAATAGGCTTGCGCGAAGCCGACCGTTCGGACCAGCGCCATGGTCGCCTCGAAATCGGTCTCATCCTCGCCGGGGTGGCCGACGATGAAATCGGACGAGAGCGCGAGGTCGGGCCGCGCCGCGCGCAACCGCGCGACCAGATCGACATAGTCCGCCGCCGTGTGGCGCCTCCCCATCGCGGCCAGCACCCGGTCGGAGCCCGACTGGACCGGCAGGTGGAGACAGGGCATCAGCGCCGGCACCTCGCCATGGGCGGCGATCAGGTCCCCGCCCATGTCGCGCGGATGGGAAGTGGTGTAGCGAATGCGCGCAAGGCCGGGCAGGTCGGCGAGAGCGCGGATCAGCCGGCCGAGACCCCATTCGGCTCCGCCTCCGGGCGCTTCGCCGTGATAGGCGTTCACGTTCTGCCCCAGGAGCGTGATCTCGCGCGCGCCCCGCTCGATGAGCCGCCGGGCCTCGACGAGGACCGCAGCGGCGGGGCGCGAATGCTCTGCGCCCCGGGTATAGGGGACGACGCAGAACGAACAGAACTTGTCGCAGCCCTCCTGGATCGTCAGGAACGCCGCCGGCCCCTGGCCCGCGCCTTCCTCGGGAAGGCGATCGAACTTGGATTCGAGTGGAAAGTCTATGTCGAGCAGTCCCCGCTCGCCGGCCTCGGCCCGGCGCACGAGCTCGGGCAGACGGTGATAGGTCTGCGGCCCGACGACGACATCGACCCAGGGCGCACGGCGCATGATCTCCGCGCCCTCGGCCTGGGCGACGCAGCCGGCCACCACGACGATAGGGGCGTTTTCTCCCCCGTTCCGCGCGGGGCGGCGCAGTCGGCCGAGGTCGGAAAACAGCTTCTCCGCCGCCTTCTCGCGGATGTGGCAGGTGTTGAGGACGGTCACCCGGGCTTCGTCGGCGCAATCCGTCCGCGCATAGCCGTGCACGGCCATGACATCGGCCATCCGACCGGCGTCATAGACGTTCATCTGGCATCCATAACTCTTGATGAAGAGCCGCTTTGCCAATGACGCAATCCTAATACCGCGCCGCGCCGCGGGGTCCGGAAGCTAGCACGGGGCGCGGCCGAGTCAAGAAACCGGCACCGGCGCGGTCTCGTTCGCGCCTTCCCAATCGCCGCCGCGGCCCGCATTGGCCGTCGATACCCCGGCGGCGACGACCGCCCGGCAGTGGTCCGAGAGCGCCCTTCGCGAGGCGAAGGCATCGTAGCTGACGACGGGATGGAACAGCACTTCGATGGTTATCTTTCCGAGCCCGAGCAGGGCGAACGCGTGCGATGCCATCGACATGTCGCCGTACCAGGCGACGAACGGCTTCAGCGTGCGTCCGAGCGGCATTCCGTCGAGCCCCGTATAGGCGAGCGAGACGGGCTGTATGGGCACCGGCACATCGGCGTCCCCGGCCTTGGCGGCGGAGAACAGCGCGCTCTTGAAAGGCATGACCCGCAAACCGTCGGAAGTGGTGCCCTCGGCGAACAGCACCAGGTTTCCGCGCTGCTCCAGCCGGTCGCGGATGGTTTCGCGCTGGGCGCGGGCGGCGCGGCCCCGGCGTTCGACGAAAACCGTGCGCTGCAGCCGGGCGAGAGTGCCGAAAAGCGGCCACGAGGCGACCTCCGCCTTCGCGATGAACGATCCGGGGATCACCGACGCGAGGATCACAATGTCGATATAGGACGCGTGGTTGGCGATGAAGAGCGTGGGCCGCGCGGCGGAGCGGACGCCGCGAACTTTCACGTCGAAACCGAAAATCCTGCAGCACAGGCGGTGGTAAAAGACCGGCAGGCTGACCGCGAGCCGCCATCCGAGAGCGAGCGCCAGGGCCTGTACCGGCATCAGCGGCAACGTTACCGCGAGATAGACGACGATTCTCGCGACGGCGCGAAGCGGAGAGACCATGCCGGACATCGTCTAACGCCGTTCCCGCTCGTAATGACGCAGGTACTTGTCGGTCACCAGATCCGTTTTCACCACGATCGACACGTCGGTGGTGTTGAACTGGTGATCGACCACCGCGCCGTCCCCGACAAACCCCCCGAGCCGGAGATAGCCCTTGATCAACGGCGGCATGGCGGCAAGCGCCGCGCGCGGATCGACCGCCGCGCGCGGCATCACGCGCATATCGACGAAGCGGTTTTCGACCGCCCTAGGGCGCAGCGCCGGGGGCGCAAGATGGTAGTAGTAGAGATAGGAAAGCGGCAGACCGAGCGCTTCGGGATCGGTGCCCGGAAGGCTTGCGCAGCCGAACATCACCGCGATATCGTGGTGAAACACGTAGACCGCGATCGCCCGCCACAGGAGCTGCATGGTAGGCCGGTTGCGGTAGTCCCGTTCCACGCAGGACCGCCCGAGCTCGAGGCATTCGCCGGGATAGTCTTCGAATATCGAGATGTCGTATTCGTCGGCCGAATAGAAACGGCCATGCACCCGCGCCCGGGACCGTCTGAGCAGACGGTAGGTGCCGACCACGCCGCCGGGCAGGTCACGCCGGTCCGGATCGATCACCAGCAAATGGTCGCATGCCGGATCGAAGGAATCCGCGTCGCGCCGCAGCACCGCCGTCTCGGCGGAAGGCCGTGCCTTCATTTCATCGTAGAACACGCGATACCGAAGGGACTGGGCGGCTTCGATATCTTCGCCCGTCCGCGCGAGTCGGGCCTCCAGCCCGCCCTGCACCAGCGACAGGAAGTCGCCGCCGCTTTCCGCGTTGCGTTCCGGAAGGCCGGACGGTTCGGCCTTTCCGGCCGTTTCGATTTGCCGCATGCGCGGTCCGGCTCCGATGTTCCGGGCTAGTTGCTCTTCGGCCCGCTGCCCGCGGGTACGCCGTAGAGCTCCAGGCGCTCGCCCACCAGATCGAATCCGAGGTCGCGGGCGATCTTGCGCTTGAGCCTCTCGAGCTGTTCGTTCTCGAACTCGATCACTTCGCCGGTTTCCAGATTGATCAGATGGTGATGATGGTGCCGTCCCTCGGCTTCTTCGTAGCGGGCGCGGCCGTCGCCGAAATCGAGCCTTTCGAGAATGTGCTGTTCCTCGAACAGGCGTACCGTGCGATAGACCGTGGCAATGCTCACCCGGGGGTCGATTTCGACGACCCGGCGGTGCAACTCTTCGACATCGGGATGATCGTTCGAGTCCGACAGCACGCGGGCGATGGCGCGCCGCTGCTCGGTCATTTTCATGCCCTTGTCACGGCAGAGTTGTTCGATTCGAGATTCCATTCCGAGCTCCGCCATCGCAACAAAGGGTAGGTCGTCGAGGGGGGATAGTCAAAGTCGATTTCGGGTTCCGCCCGCATAGCGCCTCGGGCGGAGAAACAGGTGGTATAATCCGGTCCGGCGCGGGGTATCGCGGCTATGGAACACTTTCTCGACATCACGGCGGATGTCTGCCCGATGACCTTCGTGCGGACGCGGCTGCTGATCGAGCGCATGGCGTCGGGCGATACGGCCACCATCGTCCTGCGCGGCGCCGAGCCGATCGAGAACGTGCCGGCGTCGGTGACCGAGCTGGGCCACCTTGTGGTCGCGATGCGCCCGCTGCGGGACGACCCGGCGCGGGGAAGCCTTGCGCCGGACAAGACCGTGCGCGACGGCGACATGGTCCTCAGGATCGCGAAGACATAGCCCGGCGCTCGCAGGTCCCCTGCCGGCCGTCGGGAGCGATCCCGGCGGCGAGGAAATCCGACTCGCAGCGCATCGTGAGCGCATCCATCGCGGCGCCGCCCTCGATCGCGTAATAGCCGGCGCGCCTGCCGACGACCTTGAGCCCGCGACTCTCGTAAAGTCGCCGGGCGGGCGCGTTGAACTCGCCGACCTCGAGAAAGAAATGGCGTACGCGGAGGATCGCGGCCCGCTCCATCGCCGCATCCAGCAACGCCGCGCCGATACCCTGCCTGCGGCGGCCGGGGGCGACGCCGAGCGAAAGAAGCTCGCACTCGTCGACGGCGATCCGGGCGAGCGCGAAGGCCACGACGGACAAATCGGCGCCTGCCCGCGCCACCAGCCCGAATGCGCCGGCCGTTCCGAGCACCCGGCGGATCATGTCGCCCGACCAGGCATCGTCGAAGCAGGCCTCGTGGATCGCCGCCACGCGTTCGATGTCGCGCGGCGCGACGGGCTCGATCGCGGCCGCGCTCACGGACGAAGCCGCCCGCCGGCCGGCGGCTTGGTCGCGTCGGGAGGCCGCAGATAGAGCGGCCTGACCGGCGGAAGATCCCCGGCATTCGGCGAATTCCACCGCTCGGCCGCGATTCCGGCGACGTCGGCGGCATCGGCAAAGCCTTCGCCCGCCGGACCGTCGAACGCGATGCCGCGCGCGTCGAGGAGGGGAACGAGAGACGCCGCCGCATCGCCCGCAAGAAGCAGAGGCCCCGCGCCGACGGTGGAGACGAGTCGTTCTGGCATCATCGCAACCGGCAGGGTTCGCGCCGCGCCGTCGGGCGCGAAGCGTTGAGCGTATAAGTCGGCGCGGCGCGTATCAAGGGCAACAAGGCAGTCGGCATCGCCACGGGCGGCGGCGCGACGGGCCCCGCGCGCCACCGCCTCCAGCGTCGTCACGCCGACCAGCGGTCTCGAGAGTGCGAGCGCCAGGCCCCGGGCGGCGGCGATCGCGGTGCGGATCCCGGTGAACGAGCCGGGACCGACGGTCACGGCGAAGCAGCCTATGTCGCGATAGTCCGCGCCGGATTCGGCGAGCGCGTCGGCGATCGTCGCCATCAGGACTTCCGCGTGACCCCGGGCGAGGCGGACGGACCGCGAAGCCTCGATTTTTCCCGCCGCGGCCAGCGCGACCGAACAGGCGGGGCCGGCGCAGTCTATCGCGAGGAGGAGCGGCATCGATCTCGATCCGCGGGTTCGACTTGCGGCACGCATCGCGGCGATAAAGGAGTGGTAAACGACGCGGCTGCAGGATACCGCGCCCGCCCGACGGGCATAGCCGGAAATCCGCGTTCCGTCGGGCGCCGCCCCGCGCCGCCCCGCGCAGGTCCGATTGAGCCCGGTCCGGGGCACCCCTATTGTGGGGGGACTTATGCAGATAACTCGACGGGCGGGGGCTGCTGATGTTTCACGTGAAACAAAGGTCAGCAAGGTTGACCTATGTTTCACGTGAAACATTGGTCCGATATGGGACTATTTTTCGCGTCCCCCGGGGACGCGGCGGCTCTCCCGTCCGCGCCGCTCGGGGGGTGCGGGACCGGCGGATCTCTCCACCGCGTCAACGCGTTGGCGGGGATTGCTGCGGGACCGGTTCGGAAAGCCGGCGCGGCCGTCCCGCGGGCGAGACCGGGTCGCCGCACTGTCAACTGTGGTTAACACCGGTCACGCCATGACCGGAACGACCGTCGGACACGATGCCTTGAAGCACCTGCGCAACCCCCGGAGAGAGCACCCCTGCCCGGAAGCGCCGCCGCGCCGCCCGACCGCCCTTCGAGTCATCTACATGAGCGCCTATTGTGGCGCCGTCCAAGTGCGAGGGCCAGCCGCATGACCCTGGTAGAGATCACGCCGGAGGCGTTCGACGTCACGCTCGACATCGCCTATGCGACCGACCGCAACTTCACCGGACGGCCGGTTTACGCGCGGGCGGCGTGCTACCTGCACAGCGATGCCGCGGAGGCACTTCGTCGGACGGTCGATCTCGCGCGCGGTATCGGGCTCGGGATATGTATCTTCGACGCATTCCGTCCCCGGGAAGCCCAACAGGCCCTTTGGGAACACACGCCCGACCCGGAATTCCTCGCCGACCCGCGCAGGGGATCGCCGCACTCGCGCGGTGTCGCGCTCGACCTGACCCTGCTCGACGGGGACGGTATGGCGCTCCCCATGGGTACGGCGTTCGACGCCTTCACGCCCTTGTCCCACCACGGCTGCACCGACATCGACGCGAGAGCCCAGCGCAACCGGTTCGTCCTGTTGGGTTTGATGACCGCCGCGGGATGGGATTTCTACCGCAACGAATGGTGGCATTATCAGCTGTTCGAGGCGCGCTCGTACCCGCTGCTGGGCGACGGAGATCTGCCGGAACCCATGATGTGAGGCGGGTCGCGGTTCGGGTCGGCCCTTGCCGGGCGGCCCGCGAGCGCGCAACATCCGAACCGGTCGAGGCTTGGATGGCGGCCGGTCGGATGCCTGTCGGCAAGCAAAATCGTCTTCGAAGACAGATACTGGGCGCGCTCGCCGCGCTACCCCTCGTTCTGGGCCCGGTTGCGGCGAGCGCCTCCTCCGCCGTCGTCCTCATGTACCAGCGCGTCGGCGAACCGAGTGCCTCCTCCACGAACATCCGTCTCGAACAGTTCGACGCTCATCTCCAGGTGATCGTCGAACGCGGCCTCAACGTCATACCCGTGCCCGAAATCCTGACCGCGCTCAGGGCAGGGCGGGCCCTGTCGGACCGCACGATCGGGCTTACCTTCGACGGCGGGTTCCGCTCCTTCTATACCGATGCCTGGCCGCGACTGCGCGAGGCCGGTCTTCCGTTCACGCTGTTCATCGCTACCGACACGATCGACGACGCCAGCGACGGCTCCAGCGACGGCTACATGACATGGGAGCAGATCCGCGAGATCGCCCGCGGCCGGGCGACCGTGGGAACCCAGACCGCGTCGCACCGGTTGATGCCGCTCCTCGGGCGCGATGCCAACGACCGCGACATCGCAAGAGCGATGCAACGCCTGGAAGCCGAGCTCGGGCAGCGGCCGCAAGTCTTTGCCTACCCCTACGGAGCCATGTCCCGGGCGGCGCGGGCGGCGGTGGAGGAAGCCGGGTTGGAAGCGGCGTTCGGCCAGCATTCGGGCGTCCTTCATCCCGGATCTTCGTTCCTTTTCCTGCCGCGCTTCCCGATGAACGAGGTCCATGGCGGCGCGGAACGTTTCCGGCTGGCCGCCGGCGCGCTGCCGCTGGAGGTCGTGGACGTCACGCCGTCCGAAATTTTTCTCGGGTCGGGCCGCAATCCTCCCATCGTGGGATTCACGGTCACCGGTCGGGCGTTGCCCAATATCGACCTGCTGACCTGCTACATCTCCGGTCAGGGAAAGGTGCGAATGGAGCGCATCGGCCGGGCGCGCGTCGAGCTGAGGTTCGACAAGGCCTTCCCGGCCGGGCGTCCGCGCCTCAACTGCACGATGCCGGCCAGACAGGGCCGCTGGCGCTGGTACGGCACCCAGTTCCTGGTGCCGCGTCCCTAGTTGGAAACGCGGACAGGATCGCCGGCTAGGGCCCCCGCAAACCTGGGGCGTCCCGAATCGAGCCGGAGGCGGTCGAACTCGGTGAGCGCGTTGGTCCGGATAATCGCGCGCAGGGTGGCAATATAGGCTTGCCTCCGCTCCGAATAGGCCTCGAGGCCGGCCGCCAGGGCGGGCGCATCGAAGCGGCCCTTTTCCGCCCGCATCGCGCTGCGTGCGGCCCGGAAGGCTCGGTAGGCGGGGTGGGTGTTCAGGTTGGAGGCGTAAGCGACCACGGCGGTGAACAACTGCCCGAAGCTCCGCACCCGGAATCTGTGGCCCTTCGCAATGCGGCTGGGCACCATCCCCTTCGTGCCCCGGTATATCCGCTCGCCGAAGAGGGCGTTTCCGTGGCGGACGAAGCGGGAGGTTCCCCAGCCGGACTCCTCGGCGGCCTGGGCAATCGCGAGCGAGGGCGGAACGATGTCGACCCGGCGCAACAGCTCGTCGAAGTCGAACGGCGCCACCTTGTAGGCGACGAAGATCTGCCAGAGCCACCGGACGTCCTCGACCGAAAGCGGCCGGTTCCGGTCGCGCGCCGTTCGAAGCCGCTCGATCCGCGCCCGGTCGCGCGCGATCGCTTCGTTGGTCGCGAGTATCAGGGGCAGCGCGATCCGGATGAAGATCGCCTTGCGCCGCTCGACGTCGAGCAGGGCGGGCAGGTCGCCGGGCATCTCGCGAACCAGAAGCCGCGGCACGATCCCGCGCTTCCTGACCCCGTCGAGGTGGTAACCGATATGCGCGAACAGCGCTTCCAGCGCCTCGACCGTGGTGCCGGAAGCCGACGATGTCGTCCGCCCGGGAGAGGCGGCGGGCCGGTCGAGACTGGACAACCGGTAGCTCTCGCCGCCGGCGCCGCTGCGGGTCTCCGCGAATGTCGGCGACGCGGCCGCAAGGACCGACACGCCGACGATCGACGCACGGGCGGCAATTCGCCGGAATTGCAACGCTTCCAACACTCCTGCTCTCTTCGGCAAGCGACCGCGTTCGGCGGCCCGGTTTTCCAGCATTGGCGGAGTCGATTTCGGGAGAAGTAGGTGGGGATTTACCCGAATTGGTCAAGGATGCCTGTGGATAACTCTGTCTCTCAGGCCAGCCCGTCGAGCTGTTCGTCGCTCAGGGTCCCCGGGACGACGGTGATCGGGACAGGAAACTTGCCCGAAAACCGGCCGGCGATCGAGGACACCAGCGGTCCGGGGCCCTTCTTGTCGGTGCCGGCGCCGAGCACCAGGATGGAGATTGCCGGCTCCTCTTCGATCAGCTGAACGATCGCATCCCTCGGCTCCCCTTCGCGGACGTGGAAAATCGGCGTGCGGCCGGTAATGGCGACGACCTGGGCCGCATGCTCCTGGAGCACCTGCTCGGCCTCCTCCCTCCGCTCCTCGCGCATCTTTTCCGCCACCGACATCCAGTGCTGGAAGTCGCCAGGTTCGATGACGTAGAGCAGCGCCACACGACCGCCCGAGCGCTTGGCTCTGAGCGCCGCGAAGCGCAGCGCAACCCGCACCTCCTCGCTGGAATCGACGACGCACAGGAAGACCCGCTCCCGTCCGGCCGCCGCTTCCGCGGAACCGCCGCCCGCATCCCGTTGGTCGGTCATTCCCCCGTTCCCGTCACCGTCGGAAGACGACACCGGCCAGCCATCCGGCGAACACCGCTACCACGATCGCGATAACGCCGTACAACGCCCCCTGCCGGTGCGCGAAGGCGAAAATGTCCGCGCCCAGCCCGACTTTCCTGACGACCAGAGTGGACTCCCTTTGCGCCGCCAGTCTACCACGGTCGAAGAGATAGACGCTCACCCGGTAGGGACCGGTCGGCACGTTCGCCGGGAAGGTTGCCGTGGTCCGGAACAGGCGCTCGCCCCGGATCGCGACGCCGCGGGGCTCGTAGCCGTAAAGACCCTGTCGGGTCTTGTTCCGGATCAGCCCGTCCTGGAACGACACCCTCCGCGCCGCCGGCACGTCGGTCGTGCCGGCGAGGTCGAGCGTGCCGGCGGTTATGCCGTTCGCGGACAGGATTTCGGGCGGCGCGATGTCCTCCAGAGGCCGACTCGAAGCCACGCGGTAATAGGCGGGCACGCCGCGAAATATCACCGACGCGCCGTTGACCCATACGCCGGCGACGCGCTCGCGCCGCCGCACGACGGCGTCGCGATCCGGACCGCGCAGCACGACCACGACATCGCCGCGCTGCTCCTTGGTGCCGAACAGCAGCAGCTCGGTCCCGGTGAAGCCGGTGGTGATCGCGATCTCGTCGTCGGAAAGATCGACCAGCAGCTTCTCGGCCGGGCGGGCGGGCGAGGCCGCGAGCGCGAACAGCGCGGCGGAGAGCAGCAACACGGAGCGGCGGGCCGTCCTCATTCCCGTCCTCCCGGCACGCCGAGCGCGAACATGTCCTCCGGCGTGGCGACCAGCCCCCACGCGACGCGCACGCAGACGGCGAGGACGATCAGGCCGAGCAGAATCCTCAGCTGCTCGCCGCGCAACCTGCCCGAGACCCGGGCGCCGATCTGGGCGCCGATGACGCCGCCGATCAGAAGGAAGAGCGCGAGAACGATGTCGACCGTCTGGTTGTTGATCGCCTGCAGGAGGGTGACGTTGGCGGTGACGAACACGATCTGGAACAGCGAGGTGCCGACGACGATCGAGGTCGGCATTCCGAGCAGGTAGATCATCGCCGGAACCATCACGAACCCGCCGCCGACGCCCATGATGGCGGCCAGCACGCCGACGAACAGGCCGATCGAGAACGGCAGAAGCGCGCTGATGTAGAGCTTGGAGGTGCGGAACCGCATCTTCAGCGGCAAACCGTGCACCCAGTAATGCTGGTGAAGTCTCTTCCGCGGCGCGGCCGGATTGCGCTGGCGCTGCCAGGCGCGCACGCTCTCGACCACCATCAGCACGCCGATGATCCCGAGAAACACCACGTAGGAGACGGAGATCACGAAATCGATCTGGCCGATCCCGCGCAGCAGGGTGAACAGCCAGACGCCGAGGCTCGACCCGACGAAGCCGCCGGCGAGCAGCACCAGCCCCATCTTGACGTCGACGTTACGCCGCCGCCAATGGGCGAGCGCGCCGGAGACCGAGGCGGCCACGACCTGGTTGGCCTCGGTCGCGACGGCGACCGCGGGCGGGATGCCGATGAAGATGAGCAGCGGCGTCATCAGGAATCCGCCGCCCACCCCGAACAACCCCGAGAGAAAGCCGACGCCGCCGCCCAACCCCAGAAGCAGCGCGACGTTGACCGAGACTTCCGCGATGGGCAGGTAGATTTGCATCGCCCGGCCTCAGCGCACCAGGCTCACCGTGCGGCGAGGCCGACGGCCCGGTGGACCTCGTCGAGAACCGGATCGGCGATCGCGGCGGCCCGCTCCGCGCCGGAGGCGAGCACCGAGTCGACATGGGCCGGGTCGTCCATCAGCCGCCGCAATTCGGCCGCGACGGGCGACAGGACCTCGACGGCGAGGTCGGCGAGCGCCGGCTTGAATTCGGCGAAGCCGCGGCCGCCGTACTCGTCGAGAACCTCGGCGGCTGTGCGGTCGGCTAGCGCAGCGAAGATGCCCACGAGATTCGCCGCCTCCGCGCGCCCGGCGAGACCGTCGGGCGTCTCGGGCAAGGGTTCGGGATCGGTCCGCGCGCGGCGGATCTTGCGCGCGATCGCGTCCGCGTCGTCGGTCAGGTTGATGCGGGCAGCGTCCGAGCCGTCGGACTTGCTCATCTTCGAAGTGCCGTCGCGCAGGCTCATCACGCGGGTCGCCTCGCCGAAGATCAGCGGCTCGATCAGCGGGAAGACCTCGGTCCCGAAATCGTGGTTGAACTTCTGCGCGATGTCGCGGGTGAGCTCCAGATGCTGCTTCTGGTCCTCCCCGACCGGCACGTGGGTCGCCTTGTAGGCCAGGATGTCGGCGGCCATCAGGCTGGGGTAGACGTAGAGCCCGACGCTCGCATTCTCGCGCTGCTTGCCGGCCTTTTCCTTGAACTGGGTCATCCTGTTGAGCCAGCCGAGGCGCGCGACGCAGTTGAAGACCCAGGCCAGCCTGGCATGGGCGGCAACGCGGCTCTGGTTGAAGATGATGCTGCGTTCCGGGTCGATGCCGGCGGCCATGAACGTCGCGGCGCATTCGCGGGTGTTGCGGGCAAGCTCGGCCGGGTCCTGCCAGACCGTTATCGCGTGCAGGTCGACCACGCAGTAGATGCACTCGTTGCCGTCCTGCAGGCGGACGAAGTTGCGGATGGCGCCGAGATAGTTTCCGAGATGCAGGTTGCCGCTCGGCTGGACGCCCGAAAAGATTCGCATCAAGGCCGGAACTCCAGACCTGCATGTGGCGGGAAGGGCGGGGTTATCCCCCCATCCACCGGAGCGGTCAAGCCTTTCGCCGGGCGAGAGCGCCGCGAATTTCGGCGATTTCCGCCGCGCCGAGGGCGAGCGCGGCGGCCGCATAAACCGCCTTGCCGGCGACGATGAGAAGGACGAGCGCGAGCCCCCGCTCGAGCGGGGTGCCGGCCAACAGGGAAGCCAGGGCCTCGATGCCCGCGAACAGGAGCGCGGTCATCGCGGCCGTCGCGAGAACGATGCGCAAGAAGCGCGTCCGCAGGCGGCGGTCGATGGCGAACTGTCCGCGCCGGCGCAGGACGAAAGCAAGCAGAAACGCGTTGAGCCACGACGCGGCGGACGTCGCGAGAGCGAGCCCGACATGCTGCAGGGGACCGAGCAGGGCGATGCTGAGAGCGATATTGGCGGCGACCGAAACGCCGGCGATCTTGACCGGCGTCGTCACGTCCTCGCGCGCGAAGAAGGCGGGCGCCAGCACCTTGACCAGAACGAAAGCGGGGAGGCCCGCGGCGAAAGCGGCCAGCGCCGCGGCCGTCGCCTCGGTCGCGCCGGCATCGAACGCGCCGCGCTCGAAGAGCACGGCGACGATGGGCCCCGGCATCGCCATGAGCGCCGCCGCCGCGGGCAGGGTGAGCAGCAGCGAGAATTCGAGCGCCCGGTTGAAGCTCTCGCGGCCGCCGGCCTCGTCGCCCTCGCGGATCTGCCGCGAGAGCAGCGGCAGGAGCGCGGTCCCGACCGCGATGCCGATGACGCCGAGGGGGAGCTGGTAGACCCGGTCCGCGTAGTAGAGGTAGGAGACCGCCCCGGTCGGGAGCAGCGAGGCGAGGATCACCCCGATCACCAGGTTTATCTGCTGCACCCCGGCGCCGATCGCGCCCGGCAGGATCTTGGCCGCGAGCCGCCTGACGGCGGGGGTGAGGCGCGGCCGGGGAAGACGGAAGACCATGCCCGCGCGGCGGCAGGCCTCGATCAGCCAGAGAAACTGGATGACGCCGGCCGCGAACACCCCCCAGGCGAGCGCATGGCCCGGCGTCTCCAGCATCGGCGCAAGCCCGATCAGGCACAGGATGAGGCTGAGATTGAGCAGGATCGGCGCGGCGGCGGCGGCGGCGAACCGGTCGAGCGCGTTGAGCACCCCGCCGAGCTGGGAGACCAGCGAGATGAAGAGCAGGTAGGGAAAGGCGATCCGGGCGAGCTCGACGGCGAGGTCGAACTTGACCGGGTCGGAAGCGAACCCGGGCGCGAAGAGATACATCGCCCAGGGCATCGCGATCTGCATTGCCGTGCAGAAGACGAGCAGCACGACGGCGAGCACCGAGAGCACCCGTTCGCTGAACCGGCGCGCCGCGTCGGCGCCGTCCTCGGTCAGGATACGGGTAAAGAGGGGCACGAAGGCAGCGGAGAAGGCGCCCTCGGCGAACAGCCTGCGGAAGAAGTTGGGCAGCTTGAAGGCGACGAAGAACGCGTCCGCCACCGGCCCCGCGCCGAGCAGGGCGGCGATCAGGATGTCGCGGACGAAACCGAGCGCGCGGCTCGCCATCGTGTAGCCGCCGACGGTGGCGATGGCGCTCAGGAGTCTCATGCGGTGTCCCGGCGGGCCGCGCGCGGCGGGCGCGGGTTCACGGTCCGGCCGGCGCGGCGGCCTCATGCCCGGTCGGGCCGGCGGTCTCTCCGGCGACTGCGGCGATCGACGACAGCGCCTCGAGCAGCGCCTTGCGGATCCTTTCGAGCTTCGCCTCGTGCTCGATCTTCAGCCCGAACAGGTCCTTGATATAGAACACGTCCACGGCGGACTCGCCGTAGGTGGCGATCTGGGCGCTGCCGATCTGCACCTCCTCCGCGCTCAGCGCGCGGGTCAGCGCGTAGAGCAGGCCGGGGCGGTCGCGGCCGTTGACCTCGACGACCGTGTGGGTCGCGCTCGCCGCGTTGTCGATGATCACCCTCGGCTCGACGGTGAACACGCTGTCGCGCCGTTCGCCTTCCTTGCGGATCATGTCCTCGATCTCGCGCATGGGCCGCATCCGCCCGGTGACCGCCTGTTCGATGTTCGTCCGCAGCCGGGCGAGCCGGTCCGGGCCGCCGATCGGCTCGTCGCGGCGGCCCTGGACCCAGAACGTGTCGAGCGCCATGCCGTCGGCCATGGTGAAGATCTTCGCGTCGACGATATTGCCGCCGGAGACCGCGATGGCGCCGGCGATGTTGGAAAACAGGCCCGGATGGTCGGGCGCGTAGACGGTCGCCTCGGTCGCCTGCCGGTAGCCGTCGGTGCGCATGTCTATCCCGAGCGGCGTCTCCGACCCTCCGGATTCGCGCACCAGCCGGGCGTGGCGGGCATGGGTCTCGGTCGGATGCGAGAGCCAATAGGCGGGATAGCCGCTCTCGAGATGCGCCTCGATCTCCCGCGGCTCGAAATCTTCGAGCGCGGAGGCGAGCGCGGCCTTGGCCTGCTCGATCCGGCGTCCGCCCCCCGCCGCGGCCATGCCGCCGGTGATCGCCTCTTCGGCCGCGTAGTAGAGGTCGCGCAGCAGCGCCGCCTTCCACGCGTTCCACACGCCGGGGCCGACCGCGCGAATATCGGCGACCGTCAGCACCAGCAACAGGCGCAGCCGTTCCAGCGACTTCACCGTGCCGACGAAATCGCTGACCGTCTTGGGGTCGTTCACGTCGCGCCGGAACGCGGTGTTGCTCATCGCGAGGTGGTAGCGCACCAGCCAGGCCGCGGTCTCGGTCTCCTCGGGGCTCAGCCCGACGCGCGGGCAGAGCCGCAGCGCCACCTGCTCGCCGATTTCCGAGTGATCGCCGCCGCGCCCCTTGCCGATATCGTGAAGCAGCACGGCCATGTAGAGGGCCCGGCGCGATTGCACGGTCTTCACGACTTCGGTGGCGATCGGCATTTCCTCGGCGAACGCCCCGTCCTCGATCCCGCGCAGGATGCCGATCGCCATGATCGTGTGCTCGTCGACGGTGAACACGTGATACATGTCATGCTGCATCTGGGCCACGACCCGGCCGAAATCCGGAATGAAGCGGCCGAACACGCCGGCCTCGTTGAGCTGCCGCAGCACCCGCTCGGGGTCGTTGGGCGAGGTCAGCATGTCGAGGAACAACCGGTTCGCTTCCGCGTCGTCGCGCAGCCCGTCGACCAGCCGCAGGTTCCGGGTCATCGCGCGCAATACGCGCGGGTGGATGTCGATTTCGCGGTCCTGCGAGGTATGGAACAGACGCAGGATGTCGATCGGCCGGTCGGCGAACGTTGCGCCGCGGGCGAGCGCGAGCCGGCCGTTCTCGATCGCCAGCCCGTCGGGCGCGCGCTGCAGCAGGCTGAACCGCGGCAGGGCGAAGCGCGAGCGCCCGCTTTGCTCGATTTCGAGCGCGGCGCAGAAGATCCCGGTCAGGTCGCCGACCTCCTTCGCCGTCAGATAGTAGTGCTTCATGAAGCGCTCGACGCCGCGCGCGCCGGCGTGATCCTTGTAGCCGAGCAGCTCGCCCATCTCGGGCTGCCGGTCGAAGGTCAGGCGGTCGTCGCCGCGCCCCGCCAGATAGTGAAGCCGGCAGCGGACCGTCGACAGGAACCTGTGCGCCTTGTCGAACCGGGCGGCCTCGCCCGCGCGCAGCACCTCGTGATCCACCAGGTCCGCGACCTCGCGCACCGGGTAGAGATACTTGGCGATCCAGAACAGCGTGTGCAGGTCGCGCAGGCCGCCCTTGCCGTCCTTGACGTTGGGCTCCAGCACGTAGCGCGATCCGCCCATCCGGTCGTGGCGCTCGTCGCGTTCGGCGAGCTTGGCCTCGACGAAGGCGCGTTCCGTCCCCTTCACCACCTCCTTGCGGAACCGGGTCCGCAGCTGGTCGAAGAGCCGCTTCTCTCCCCAGACGTAACGCGCCTCCAGGATCGACGTGCGGATCGTCAGGTCTTTCCGGGAAAGCCGTACGCAGTCCTGGATCGACCGGGTCGCGTGCCCGACCTTGAGGCCGAGATCCCACAGCATGTAGAGGATGTATTCGATGACCTGCTCGTTGCGCGGAGTGCTCTTGAAGGGCAGCACGAACAGGAGATCGACGTCGGAACAGGGGGCCAGCTCGCCGCGCCCGTAGCCGCCGACGGCCGCGATGCAAAGATGCTCGCCGGCGGTCGGGTTGGACGCGCGATACACCCGGTTGGCGGCGAGGTCGTAAATCGCGCGGATCGTCTGGTCGATCAGAAAGGACTGTTCCCCGAGGGCGGACGGGCCGCCGCCCGGCGCGGAATCGAACCGGCGCCGGATCTCCGCCTTGCCGTCCTCCAGGGCGCGCTTGAGGACGGCGAGCGCGTCGCGCCGCTGCGCGCCGGCCGCCGCGCCGTTCCGGAGCAGCGCATCGAGTTCGGCGTTGAGTGCGCCCCGGTCGACGATCGCCCGTTGCCGCGAAACCCGTGTCATGGCCGGACTATAGCGCGTTCGGATGCCGGCGGTATCTTTCCGATGCCCCGTGTCAGAGCATCGAGCGTATCCGGTAGAGCAGGTCGAGCGCTTCGCGGGGCGTGAGCTCATCGGGGTTGACGGCCGCGAGCGCCTCCTCGACCGCCGAGAGCGGGGCGGGCGGCGGCGGAACGGCGGCGGAGAACAGCGGCAGGTCGTCGGCGAGCCGCGCCAGCGACCCCGACTGCTCGCCCTTTTCGAGCGTCTGCAACACGGCCTCGGCGCGCGAGAGGGCGCCTTCGGGCAGCCCGGCGAGCCGCGCCACGTGGATGCCGTAGGACTGGCTCGCCGTGCCCGCGACCACCTCGTGCAGGAAGACGATCTCGGACTGCCATTCCTTGACCCGCATGGTGACGCATTTGAGCGCCTCCAGACGTCCCTTGAGGGCGGTCAATTCGTGGAAATGGGTCGCGAACAGGGCCCTCGCCCGGTTGACCTCGTGCAGATGCTCGAGCGTCGCCCAGGCGATGGAAAGCCCGTCGAAGGTGGCCGTGCCGCGGCCGATCTCGTCGAGGATGACGAGCCCCCGCGGTCCCGCCTGGTTGAGGATCGCCGCGGTCTCGACCATCTCGACCATGAAGGTGGAGCGCCCGCGCGCGAGATCGTCGGCCGCGCCGACGCGGGAGAACAGGCGGTCGACGACGCCGATCCGCGCCGACTCGGCCGGCACGAAGGAGCCGATCTGCGCGAGGATGGCGATCAGCGCGTTCTGGCGCAGGAAGGTCGACTTGCCCGCCATGTTGGGCCCTGTCACCAGCCACAGGCGCCGGTCCGGTCCGAGGTCGCAGTCGTTGGGGACGAAGGCGGACTCGGCATCGCGCTCGAGAAACGACTCGACCACCGGGTGGCGCGCGCCGGCGACCGCGAAATCCAGGCTGTCGTCGACCGCCGGGCGGACGTAGCGGCGCCGGACCGCGAGCTCGGCGAGCGCCGCGGTCACGTCGATCCCGGCGATCGCGGTCGCGGTCCGGGCGATCGCGTCCGCGGACGCGGTCACGCTGTCGGAGAGCGCTTCGAAGATGGCGAGCTCCCGGGCCAGCGCCTTGTCGGAGGCGGTGGCGAGCTTCTCCTCGAGCCCGGCGAGCGCGACCGTGGTGTAGCGCCGCGCGCTGGCGAGCGTCTGGCGATGAATGAAGTCCTCTTGCGCCGCGATCGCCGCTTCGTGGGTCGGCGTCACCTCGACGAAATAACCCAGCACGTTGTTGTGGCGGATCTTGAGCGAGGCGATGCCGGTTTCGTCGACATAGCGCTTCTGGAGGTCGGCGATCAGCCGCCGGCTGCCGTCGCGGAGCTCGCGGAGCTCGTCGAGCGACGCATCGTAGCCGGCCGCCACGAAGCCGCCGTCACGGGCGAGCAGCGGCAGGTCGGGACCCAGCGCCTCGTCGAGGGCCGCGATCGTCGCATCGTGTCCGACAAGGTCCGCCGCCCCGCTCTCCACCTCCGCAGGGGAAGCCGCGGACCCGCCGCCGATCCGCCCGGACAGGTCGCGGGCGCGCGACAGCGCTTCGCCGACCGCGGCCAGATCGCGCGGCCCGCCCCGGCCGAGCGCGAGGCGCGTCGTCGCGCGCTGCAGATCCGGACAGGCGGCGAGGATTTCGCGGCAGCCCGACCGCAGCGCTTCGTCCGCGGCGAAGTGCTCCACCGCGTCGAGACGGCGGGCGATGGTCTCGCAATCGGTCGAGGGCGCGCCGAGACGCTCGGCGAGCGCGCGGGCGCCCGCGCCGGTAACGGTGAGGTCGACGACGGCGAGCAGCGAACCCTCGCGTTCGCCGGAAAGCGACCGCGTTATCTCCAGATTGCGCCTGGTCGCGGCGTCGATCTCCATCGCCGTCCCCGGCCCCAGCCGGCGCGGCGGATCGATGCGCGGCAGGCGGCCCTGCTGGGTCAGCGCGACATAGTCGAGGGCGGCGCCGCAGGCGGCCATCTCGGCGCGGGAGAAGGCGCCGAAGCCATCGAGGGAACGCACGCCGTAATGGGATTCGAGGCGGCGCCTGCCCGAAACGCTGTCGAAACGCGCGCCCGGCAGCGGGGTGGGCAGCCCACCCCACCGTTCCAAAGCGGCGCCGATTTCCGTGCGCGCCCAAAGCCGGTCGGGCAGGATCAGCTCGCCCGGATCGACCCGCGCCATCGCCTCGCCGACCATGCCGGGATCGAGCGGCTGGGCCTGGAAGGCGCCGGTCGAGATGTCGATCCAAGCGAAGCCGAGGATCCCCTCGGCTTCGGCGAGCGCGGCGAGGAAGTTGTGGCGGCGCGCTTCGAGCAGGGAATCCTCGGTCAGCGTCCCGGGCGTCACGACCCTGACGACCTCGCGGGCGACGACGGACCTGGCGCCGCGCTTCCGCGCCTGGGCGGGGTCCTCCGTCTGCTCGCAGACGGCGACCCGGAAACCCTTGCGGATGAGGCGTTCCAGATAGGTCTCGGCGGCGTGGACCGGCACCCCGCACATCGGCACGTCCTCGTCCCGGTGGCGCCCGCGGCGGGTCAGCGTGATGTCGAGCGCCTTGGCCGCCGCCACCGCGTCCTCGAAGAACAGCTCGTAGAAATCGCCCATCCGGTAGAACAGGAGGCATCCCGGATTGGCCTCCTTGACGGCGAGGTATTGCGCCATCATGGGCGTCGCGGCGGAGCGCGGGTCTTTCTCCCCGGGTACCGCGGCCAGGTGGGTCTCGGGCATCCGGAATCCTATCACGGCTCGCCGCGGGCCAACCAGACGGGCGGCTTGGAGGCGCCCGCCGGAATCGCTAGCATCGCGCCCACCTCCGGGGGGACGGGCCGGACCGGCCGGGCGGGGATATGGACAGCCACCAGGTACCCAGGCGCGCGCTCTGCTGGGCGCTCGCGGTCCTCGCCGGGCCGTTCGTCGGGTTGCTGCTGATCCTCGCGCTGATCGGCGAGATCGCGCTCGACACGGCAGTCCTCGCGGGCGTCGTCGCGGTGGCCGCGCTCTGGGTGCCGGTCCGGCGGCATCTGTCCGGGCTCGCGCTGTTCGTCGGCCGGCTGAACCGCATCGACGCCAACAGCGCGCCGGAAAGGCTGTATCTCGAATCGCCGCTGGCGTCCCGCAGGCTGGCCTCCGCGTTCGCGGATTCGACGGCGGCGCTGCACCGGAAGCTGGGCGACCTCGCGGCGCGCGGCGCTTCGGCGGAGACCGTGCTGGACAACCTGCCCGACCCGGTGATCGCGATCGACGGGGACCGGCGGATCGTGCGCGCCTCGCAAGGCACGACGGCGATCCTGGACGGCGATCCGGTGGGCGCCGACCTGGTCGCCGCGGTGCGCGATCCGGGCGTGCTCGAAGCCGCGGAACGGGTCATCGCCACCGGCAATCCGGAGGAAGCCGACTTCCGGATCGCGGGCTCCGATCTGGAACTGGCCGCGCGCATCGCCGCGCTGCCGGAACCCGCGCCGGACGGGACGGTCGCCCTGATCGCAGTGAGCGACGTGACGGCGATCCGGCGCCACGGCCGGACCCGGGCGGATTTCGTCGCCAACGCGAGCCACGAGCTGAGAACCCCGATCTCGGTGCTGCTCGGGTGCATCGAGACGCTGCGCGGCCCGGCCCGGCAGGACATGGCGGCGTCGGACCGCTTCCTCGAGATGATGAACGCCCAGGCGGAGCGGATGAGCCGGCTGGTCAACGATCTCCTGTCGCTTTCCAGGATCGAGCTCAACGAGCATTTGCCGCCATCGGCGACGGTCCCGCTGTCTTCGGTGATACCGCCCGTCGTGGATTCCCTGCAATTCGCGGCGCAGTCGCGCCGGATCGACATTTCGATCGACGGCGATATCACCGAACCGTCGGTCATCGGCGACCGCGACGAGCTGACCCAGCTGTTCCAGAACCTGATCGACAACGCGATCAAATACGGCGCGGAAGGCTCGACGGTCCGGATCGCCATCGGCGACGGCACGATGCCGAGCCCGGCGGACCGGACGCAGGGAATCGACGCCGTGCGGATCGCGGTGAAGGACGAGGGCGAGGGCATCCCGCCGGAACACCTCCAGCGGCTGACGGAGCGGTTCTACCGGGTGGATACGGCGCGCTCGCGCGAGATGGGCGGCACCGGCCTCGGGCTCGCGATCGTCAAGCACATCGCCAACCGTCACCGGGGCGGGCTCGTCATCGAGAGCGAGCTCGGCGTCGGCAGCGTCTTCACCGTCAGCCTGCCGCGCGCGCCGGTCGAACGGGACCGGTCCCCGGGCTCCGGCGAAGCCGCCGCTGTCATCAAATCGTAACGGAAGGTTCGTATAAGGCTCCGGCAGGGCCCTTATCGCCGTCGGCGTCCGGGGTGGACGGGGTCCGTGCCAACGGGCCGAGCGAAGATTCGCGCTGCCCCGGCACCCACGAATCCGAGACGGAGATATCATGAACAAGCACATCGTGTTCGCTGTCGCGGCGGTGGCCTCGATCGGGGTTGCGACCGCCGCCCAGGCACGCGATCAGATCCGGATCGTCGGCTCCTCGACGGTCTTCCCCTTCTCGACCGCGGTCGCCGAGCGGTTCGGCAAGTCGACCGAGTTCAAGACCCCGGTCGTCGAGAGCACCGGCTCGGGCGGCGGCCTCAAGCTGTTCTGCTCGGGCGTCGGCGTCCGGCATCCCGACATCGCCAACGCCTCGCGCCGGATCAAGAAGTCCGAGGTCGACCGTTGCGCCAGGAACGGCATCAAGGCGATCACCGAGGTCAAGATCGGCTATGACGGCATCGTGCTGGCCAACTCCAGGAAGGCCAAGCCGGCCGGCATCACGCTGAAGCAGCTCTACCTCGCGCTGGCCAAGTCGGTGCCGGCCGACGCCAGGGGCGAGACGCTCAAGGACAACCCCTACAGGATGTGGAGCGACATCGACCCGTCGCTTCCCAGGCGCAAGATCGAGGTCCTCGGACCGCCGCCGACCTCCGGCACGCGGGACGCCTTCGTCGAGCTCGCCATGGAGGGCGGCTGCAAGCGGTTCCCCGCGATCGAGGCAATGCGGAAGGCGGACAAGAAGCGCTACAAGGCGGTCTGCCACGGCATCCGCGAGGACGGCGCCTTCATCGAGGCGGGCGAGAACGACGTGCTGATCATCCAGAAGCTCGTCGCCAACCCGAACGCCTACGGCATCTTCGGCTTCAGCTTCCTCGATGCGAACGCCGACAGGATCCAGGGCACGGCGGTCAACGGCGTCGCGCCCGAGTTCGAGACCGTCTCGAGCGGCGAGTATCCGGTGTCGCGCTCGATGTATTTCTACGTCAAGCAGGCGCATGTCGGCGTCATCCCGGGCATCGAGGAGTATGTGGGGGAGTTCACCGCCGAGCGCGCGTGGGGGCCGGACGGCTACCTCGTCGACAAGGGCCTGATCCCGCTGTCCGACGCGGACCGCAAGAAGACCGTGCAGGCCGCGATGAGCGGAGCGAAACTCTCCATGTAGTCGCGTATCCGCCGGGCGGTGCGCGACATCGCCCGGCGGTTTTCCTTTTGGGACGAACGCGGGCACGCGAAAGCAACCGATCCGATCATGTCTCCTCTATCGCTGATCGTCGCCCTGCTCGCGCTATCGATTTTCGCTTACTACTTCGGCCGCCGCCGGGCCTTCGCGATGGCCGGCGGGCGCAGCCGGTCCCTGCACTCCCGGCCGGGTTATTACGGCGCCTATGCGGCGCTCTGGTGCGCCCTGCCGGCGCTGGGCATCTTCGCCCTCTGGCTGACGATCCAGCCCACCGTCGTCGAGAGCATCGTGATCTCGGCGCTGCCCGACGCGATGCGCAATCTCGGCCCGGACCGGATGTCGCTTCTCCTCAACGACATCCGCAATGTCGCGGACGGCGCGTTTTCCGCGGACCGGGCGACGCCGGAAGTGGCCGCGGCGGCGGCCCATCTCAACCGGCTGAACGCCACCGGCAACGGCGCGCTCGCGGTCGTCGCGCTGGCGCTCGCGGTCGCCGGCCTCGCCTTCGCCCGGACCCGCCTCGCGCCGACGCTCAGGGCGCGGAACGGGGTCGAGAGGACGGTCGATATCCTGCTCGTCGTATGCTCGTCGATCGCGATCCTGACGACCGTCGGGATCGTGCTGTCGCTGGTCTTCGAATCGATCCGGTTCTTCGGCAAAATCCCTTTCTTCGATTTCGTCCTCGGCGTCGAGTGGAGCCCGCAGACCGCGCTCCGGGCCGACCAGGTGGGCGCGACGGGCGTGTTCGGCGCGATCCCGCTGTTCGCCGGAACCATGCTGATCACCGCGATCGCGATGCTGATCGCGGTTCCGGTGGGGCTCCTGTCCGCGATCTATCTCTCGGACTACGCCGACCCCAGGGTTCGCGCGGCGGTCAAGCCGATCCTCGAGATCCTGGCCGGCATCCCGACGGTGGTCTACGGCTTCTTCGCCGCGCTGACGGTGGCCCCGCTGTTCCGCGGGCTGGGCGAGGCGGTCGGCCTCGACGTCGCCTCCGAAAGCGCGCTCGCGGCGGGAACGGTCATGGGGATCATGATCATCCCCTTCATCTCGTCGCTGTCGGACGACGTGATGAACGCCGTCCCCCAGGCGCTGCGCAACGGATCGCTCGCGATGGGCGCGACCAAGTCGGAGACGATCAAGCGCGTGATCCTGCCGGCGGCGCTGCCCGGCATTTTCGCCGCCTGCCTGCTTGCCGTCAGCCGGGCGATCGGCGAGACGATGATCGTGGTGATGGCCGCCGGTCTCGCCGCCAACCTGACCGCCAACCCGTTCGAGGCGGTAACGACGGTGACGGTGCAGATCGTCACCCTGCTGATCGGCGATCAGGAGTTCGACAGCGCCAAGACCCTGGCGGCGTTCGCGCTCGGGCTGGTCCTGTTCGTCCTTACGCTCGCGATGAACGTCGTCGCCCTGCACGTGGTGCGCAGGTACAGGGAGCAGTATGACTGACGCCGGGGAGACACTGTCCGGCAGACACCGGGACCCGGCGCCGAACCGGCCGGCGCTCGACGACCGCCGTCTGCGCCGGCGCTACGCGGCGGAACGGCGGTTCAAGGCCTGCGGCGTCGTCGCCATCGGAGTCGCGACGATCGCGCTCGCCTGGCTCCTGTTCAGCATCGTCGCGCAGGGCTACCAGGCCTTCGTCCATACCTACATCAAGCTCGACGTCGCCTTCGACGCGCAGCAGCTCGACCCCACGGGCGGGAACACGCCGGAGGCGCTGGCCCGGGGGAATTACGGCGGGCTCTACAAGAACGCGCTGCGAGACCGGTTCGCCGACGTGAAGAACCGGCGCGACCGGCGGGCGCTATACGCGCTGTTGAGCCGGGGCGCCGAAGACGATCTGCACGCCATGGTGCTGTCGGACCCCTCGATCGTGGGCTCGCGCAAGGAAGTCTGGCTGACCGCTTCCGACGATGTCGACATGCTGCTCAAGGGCAAGATCGACCGCGACCGGCCCGAGCGGGAACGCCCGATCGAGGACAGGCAGCTGGCGTGGATCGATTCGCTCGCCGCCGACGGCAGGGTGGAGACCCGGTTCAACACCCGCTTCTTCTCGGCGGGCGCCTCGCGCGAGCCGGAGCTCGCCGGCATCTGGGGCGCCATCATGGGCTCGTTCTTCGCCATGATGGTGACGCTGCTGCTGTCCTTCCCGGTCGGCGTCGGGGCGGCGGTCTATCTGGAGGAATTCGCGCCCAGGAACCGCTGGACCGACCTGATCGAGGTCAACATCAACAACCTTGCCGCGGTACCCTCGATCGTGTTCGGGCTGCTGGGGCTCGCCGTGATCCTCAACTTCTTCGGGGTGCCGCGCTCGGCGCCGCTCGCCGGCGGGATGGTGCTGGCGCTGATGACGCTGCCCACCATAATCATCGCGACCCGGGCGGCGCTCAAGGCGGTGCCGCCGTCGATCCGCGAGGCGGCGCTCGGCATCGGCGCGTCCAGGCTGCAGGTGATCAACCATCACGTGCTGCCGCTGGCGCTGCCCGGCATCCTGACCGGAACCATCATCGGCATGGCCCAGGCGCTGGGCGAGACGGCGCCGCTCCTGATGATCGGCATGGTCGCCTTCATCGTCGACATTCCGACCGATCCGCTGAGCCCGGCCACCGTGCTTCCGGTGCAGATCTATCTCTGGAGTGACATGCCGGAGAGGAGCTTCGTCGAGAAGACCAGCGCGGCGATCATGGTGCTGCTGGGCTTCCTGGTCATCATGAACGCGGTCGCGATCTATCTGAGGCGGAAATTCGAAAGGCGCTGGTAAGCCAGCCGGCGGGAGAACGATAGTGGACGAAACGACGACAGCGGCGGGGATCGCGGATCCGACACCCGACCCGGACTTCGAGCCGGAACGGAGGAATGCTCCCCTGGCCAAGATCGAAGCGACCGGAGTCGGCGTTTTCTATGGCGACAAGCAAGCGCTCCGAAATGTCGACATCGACATTCCGGCCAACCGGGTGACGGCGCTTATCGGCCCGTCCGGCTGCGGCAAGTCGACATTTCTCCGCTGCCTCAACCGCATGAACGACGTCATCGAGGGATGCCGTGTCGTCGGCAGGATGACTCTCGACGGAGCGGATATCTACGACCCGGCCCTCGATGTCGTGTTGCTGCGCGCGCGAGTCGGCATGGTGTTCCAGAAGCCCAACCCGTTTCCCAAGTCGATATACGACAATGTCGCCTACGGCCCCCGCATCCACGGCATCGCCGGGACCCGCGCGGAGCTCGACGACATCGTGCATTCGAGCCTCGACCGGGCGGGGCTTCTGGAGGAGGTCAAGGACCGCATCGACGAGCCGGGCACCGGCCTGTCGGGCGGCCAGCAGCAGCGGCTCTGCATCGCCCGCGCGATCGCCATCAGCCCGGAGGTGATCCTGATGGACGAGCCTTGCTCCGCCCTCGATCCCATCGCCACCGCCCGGATCGAGGAGCTGATCGACGAGCTGCGGGAGAACTTCACCATCGTCATCGTCACCCACTCGATGCAGCAGGCCGCGCGCGTATCGCAGAAGACCGCGTTCTTCCATCTCGGCAACCTGGTGGAGGTCGGCAGCACGGAGCAGATTTTCACCAACCCCGGCGACGAGCGCACGCAGGGCTACATCACCGGCCGCTTCGGCTAGTCGCGCCGCCGGCCGGGCGAACGAGGAACTCGCCATGGAAGCCGAACACATCGTCAGGTCCTACGACGAGGAGCTCCGCGAGCTGAACGACATGATCGCGCGCATGGGCGGTCTGACCGAGTCGCAGCTCGCGCGCGCCACCGAAGCCCTCGTCAGCCGCAATCCCGATCTCGCCGAGACGGTGGTCGCCGACGACGAGCGGGTGGACGACCTGAACTTCGAGATCGACGAGAAGGCGACGGTGCTGATCGCGCTGCGCCAGCCGATGGCGCTCGATCTCAGGAACGTCATCGCGGCGCTGAAGATCGCCTCCGACCTCGAGCGCATCGCCGATTACGCGTCCAACATCGCGCGGCGCTCGCTGGCGCTTTCCGAGGTCGCGCCGGTGCGGCCGGTGCACGCCATCCCCCGGATGAGCCGCCAGGTCCAGCAGATGATCAAGGAGGTGCTGGATGCCTATGTCGAGCGAAATGTCGACAAGGCGATGGCGGTCTGGGCGTCCGACCGCGAGGTCGACGACATGTATACGAGCCTGTTCCGCGAGCTTCTGACCTACATGATGGAGGACCCCCGGAGCATCACGCCGTGCACCCACCTGCTGTTCATCGCCAAGCATATCGAGCGCGTCGGCGACCATGTGACCAACATCGCGGAGATCATCCACTATCTCGTCGAGGGCACGCGGATGCGCGGCGAGCGGCCGCGCGGCACGACCGCCGATCACGAGGTCGGCGGCACGAATTGAGCGGCGGGAGAACGGGACGCGATGAAACCGGTCATCCTGCTGGTCGATGACGAAACCGACCTGCTGACGCTGCTGCGCTACAACCTCGAGCGCGCGGGTCTCGAAGTGCTCGCCGCTCCCGACGGCGAAGAAGCGTTGACGATCGTCTCGGAGCGGCGGGTGGACCTCGTCCTTCTGGACTGGATGATGCCGCACATGAGCGGCATCGAGGTGTGCCGCCAGCTGCGCCGGAAACCGGCCACGCGCAACATCCCGATCATCATCCTGACGGCGCGGGCCGAGGAAGCCGACAGGATCCGCGGCCTCGACACGGGCGCCGACGACTATGTCTCGAAGCCGTTCTCCACCGACGAGCTCGTCGCGCGCATCCGGGCCGTGCTGCGCCGCGTGCGGCCGGCGCTCGCCGGGGAGCGCCTCGCCTTCGGCGACATCGAGATGGACCTCGCCGCCCACCGCGTCACGCGCGGCGGCCGCGGCGTCCGGCTCGGCCCGACCGAGTACCGGCTGCTGCGCCATCTCCTGGAGCATCCGGGCCGCGTGTTCTCGCGCGATCAGCTGATCGACGCGGTCTGGGGCCACGACATCTATGTCGACACGCGGACGGTCGACGTCCACATCCGGCGGCTCCGCAAGGCACTCAACGACGGGGGACAGGCCGACGTCATCCGCACCGTCCGCTCGGCGGGTTACGGACTCGAGGTTTCGCCCGGCTGAGCGGGGGGCGGCGGGAGCCGCCGTCTCACGATCAGCAGCAGGGCCAGGCCGGGCAGCACGGCAACCGTCGTGAGGACGAAGAAAGCCGCCCAGTCGCCGTCCATGCGGTCGACCGTCCAGCCGGACAGGGCGCCGAGCTGGATGCGCGCGAAATTGCCGATCGAGGCGAGCAGCGCGTACTGGGTCGCGGTGAACTCCCGGTTGCAGAGGCCCGACAGGAACGCGACGAAGGCGCTGGTCGCGAGTCCGGCCGTGAGGTTGTCGAGGAAGACGGCCGCGGCAAGCAGGCCATGGTCCTTTCCCGTCCACGCCAGCAGCGCGAACAGGAGATTGGTCGAGGCCATCGCGATCCCGCCGGCGAACAGCGCGGTGACGATCCGGACCCGCGCGCAGAGTATGCCGCCGAGAACGACGCCCAGCAGCGTCGCGGCGAGGCCGACGGTCTTGGCGTAGTTGGCGATCTCGACCTTGGTGAAGGCGAGGTCGACATAGAAGACGCCGGCCATGCGCCCGAGCATGGCCTCCCCGAACTTGTAGAAGACGATGAAGCCGATGACGACGACGGCGAGGCCGCCGAGGCGTCCGAGAAACTCGGCGAAGGGCGCGACGACCGCGCGGCGCAGCCACTCGCCCGCCCTCTTCACGCGCGGCGCGATGCCGTCGGATCGCGGTTCCGGAGCCAGCAGCGGAACCGCCATCAGGAGCGCGAGCAGAACGCCGGCCCCCAGATAGGCCGCCTGCCAGGAGACGGCGTGCGCGACATAGAGCGCGCCGGCCCCGGAAGCGAAGGCGCCGAGATGCCAGCCGAGCACCGCGACCGCCGCCCCCGCGCCGTAGGTCTCGGGTTCGAGGATCTCGACCCTGTAGGCGTCGATCGCGACATCCTGCGTCGCCGACAGCACCGCCACGACGAACGCCGCCAGGGCAAGCATCGCGGTCTGCGCGGTGGGATCGGCGAGCGCCATCGCGGCGATCGCGAGGCAGAGCAGCGCCTGGACGGCGACGATCCACGACCGCCGCCGCCCGAGAGCGCCGAGCACGGGCAGCCGCGCGTGGTCGAGGACGGGCGCCCAGAGGAAATTGATCGCATACGGCGTCGCCACGGCGCCGAACAGGCCGATCGCGGTCCTGCTCAGCCCCTCCTCGCGCAGCCAGATCGACAGGGTCGCGAAGACCAGCGACGACGGCAGGCCGCTCGCCACGCCGAGGCCGAAGATCGCCGCGAGGCGGCGGTCGCGATAGACCGATAGCGCGCTCTTGGCCTGCGTCAGGGCGCGGCGCGGCGCGGACGGTCCGGTCATCCGGCCGCCCTGCGCCGCGCCCGCCTGCGCGCGTGCGCATCCAGCAGCGCCTTGCGCAACCGGATGCTGTTGGGCGTCACCTCGACCAGCTCGTCATCGGCAATATAGGAGATGGCCTCCTCCAGCCGCAGCCTACGCGCTGGCGTGAGGCGGATTCCCTCGTCCTTTCCGGCGGCGCGGATGTTGGTGAGCTGCTTGGTCTTGAGCGGGTTGACCTCGAGGTCCTGGCCGCGGCTGTGCTCGCCCACGATCATGCCGCCATAGACACGCTCGCCCGGCTCGACGAAGAGCACCCCGCGCTCCTCCAGATTGTGCAGCGCGTATTCCACCGCCTCGCCGTCGCCGGTGGAGATCAGCACGCCCCGGCGCCGGTCCTCCAGCGGACCCCGATGCAGGCCGTAGCCGTGGAATAGGCGGCTCATCGCGCCGGTGCCGCGAGTATCGTTCATCAGCACGCCCAGGAAACCGATCAACCCCCGCGAGGGGGCGATGAAGGAGATCCGCGTCTTTCCGCCCCCCGAGGGCCGCATGTCGGACATCTCGCCGCCCCGGCGTCCGAGCGACTCGACGACGACGCCGACATGGGCGTCGTCGACATCGACGATCACCTCCTCGAGCGGTTCGAGGCGCGCGCCGGTCGCGGGGTCGGTGCGGTAGAGCACGCGCGGCCTGGAAACCGAAAGCTCGTAACCTTCGCGCCGGAGGGTTTCGATCAGCACGCCGAGCTGCAATTCCCCGCGCCCGCGCACCTCGACGCCGTCCTCGCCGTCGATCGTGCGCAGGTCGATGGCGACGTTGCTCTCGGCCTCGCGGAACAGCCGGTCGCGCAGCATCCGGGACGTCACCTTGTCGCCTTCGCGTCCGGCGAGGGGCGAGTCGTTGATCGCGAACCGCATCGCGAGCGTGGGCGGATCGACCGGAGCGGCGGGGAGCGCTTCGGGCGCGTCGGCCGCGGCCACGGTGTCGGCGACCGTCGCGTTCTTCAGCCCGGCGATCGCCACGATGTCGCCGGCCAGCACCCGCCGGGCGGGTTCGCGCGCGAGACCGTTGAAGGTCAGCAGCTTGGTCATCCGCGCGTGCTCGACCGCGCTGCCGTCCCGGTCGAGCGCCGTCACCGGCATGTTGACCTCGGCCGCGCCGCGCGCGATCCGGCCCGTCAGGACCCGCCCGAGATGGGCGTCGTATTCGAGGATGCTGGCGAGCATGGCGAACGGTCCGTCGGGATCGCATTCGGGCGGTCCCACATTGGCGGCGATCGCGCGGAACAGCGGCTCCATCCCGACCCTCGGCGCGTCGAGCTCGTCCGCCGCCCAGCCCTCCCTGGCGGATGCGTAGAGGGTGGGGAAGTCGAGCTGGTCCTCGTTCGCGCCAAGCGCCGCGAACAGGTCGAACACCGCATCGACGACCGCGTGCGGCCTGCCATCGCGGCGGTCCACCTTGTTGACCACGACGATGGGGGCGAGGCCGCGTTCGAGAGCCTTGGCGAGCACGAACTTGGTCTGCGGCATCGGGCCCTCGGCGGCGTCGACGAGGAGCAGGGCGCCGTCCACCATCGAGAGGATACGCTCGACCTCTCCGCCGAAATCCGCGTGCCCGGGGGTATCGACGATGTTGATCTTTATCCCGCGCCACAGGACGGCGGTGCATTTCGCGAGGATGGTGATCCCGCGTTCCCGCTCCTGGTCGTTGGAATCGAGCGCGCGGTCGGCGATGCGCTGGTTGGCGCGCACCGCGCCGGCGGCGCGGAGCATGGAGTCGACGAGCGTCGTCTTGCCGTGATCGACATGCGCGATCAGGGCGATATTGCGGAGTTCCATGACGGGTGCGCCCAGCCGGAAAGCCGCCGCTCTTCAGGCGGTCGGAAGCAGGTCCGCAAGCCGCGCTTGCGGCCGCGCCCCGTAATGGCCGACGATTTCGGCGGCCGCGATGGCGCCGATCCGCCCGCAGAGGTCCGGCTCGTAGCCGCGCGAGAGTCCGAACAGGACGCCGGCGGCATAGAGATCGCCGGCTCCGGTGGTGTCGACCACCTTCCCGACCGGCGCTGCGCCGACCCGGACGATTTCGCCGCCGGTCGCGATGACCGAGCCGGCGGCGCCCCTGGTCAACGCCGCGAAGGGACAGTCGGCGGCGGCGCGCCGGCACGCCTCGTCGAAATCCCCGGCCTCGTAGAGCCCCGCGATCTCCGCCTCGTTGGCGAACAGGATGTCGACATGACCGTGCACGAGATGGCGGAACGCGGCGCGGTGCCGCTCGACGCAGAACGGATCGGACAGCGACAGCGCGACCCTTCGGCCCGCCGCATGGGCGAGCTCGGCCGCCCTGACGAACGCCGCCTTCGCCCGCTCCTCGTCGAACAGATAACCCTCCAGATAGACGATCGCGGCATTCTCGATCAGCCCGGGATCCACGTCATCGGGCCCGAACGCGGTCGAGACGCCGAGGAAAGTCAGCATGGTCCGCTCGGCGTCGGGCGTGACCAGGACCAGGCAGCGCGCGGTCTCCGGCCCGCCCGGCGCCGGCGGGGAACGATACTCGACGCCGATCGCCGTGATGGCGTCGCGGAACGTCCTTCCCAATTCGTCGCCGCCGACCCTGCCGAGGAAGGCGCCCCTGCCGCCCAGCGAGGCGAGCCCCGCGACGGTGTTGGCCGCCGACCCGCCCGACATCTCGATCCCGCCCTCCATGTACGGGCGGATCGCGGCGGCCCGGTCCGAGTCGATCAGCGTCGTCGCGCCCTTCGTCAGCCCGAGCGCGTCCAGCGTGGAGTCGTCGGTCTGCACCACGACATCGACGATCGCGTTGCCAAGTCCGACCACGTCGAAGGGCGCGGAAGCGTCGGTCACGGGACATCTCCGGATGCTGCGGTCGCGGCTCTCGGGCGGCGGAAGTATACTCGCCGCGCCGGGCCGGGCGAGCCCGCGCGGAGCCCTAGATCCCGTCCGAGCCGCATCGATGCCCCGCAACCTTCTCCTCGCCGTCCGACAGGCCTTCGATCCGGCCTTCCGTGCGGTCGCCCTCAAGACCGTCGCGGTCTCGGCGGGGCTGTTCGTCCTCCTGACGATCTCGCTCGGCTGGGCGCTCGACGCGCTCACCCTGTTCGGCATCGCGTGGCTGGACTGGACGATCAAGGCGGTTGCCGGCGCCGGCGCGATCGTCGTCGGAATCATGGCGTTCCCGCTGGTCGCCACGGTCGTGGTCGGGCTTTTTCTGGAGGAAATCGCCGACGCGGTGGACGCCAGACACTATCCGGACAAGCCGGCGGCGGCGGGGCAGTCCGTCGCCTCCTCCCTCGCCTCCACCGTCAGGCTCGTCCTGGTGGCCGCGATCCTCAACGTCCTGGTCCTGCCGCTTTACCTGGTCCCGGGCCTGAATGTCTTTGTTTTCTACGGGTTGAACGGCTATCTATTGGGGCGGGAATATTTCGAGCTGGTGGCGCTGCGCCGGATCGAGCCCCGCGCGGCGCGCCTGTTGCGCGGGCGGTCCCGCTGGCGCGTTTTTTTCGGAGGGATTCTGATCACGGTCCTGTTCAGCATCCCCGTGATCAATTGGTTGATGCCCATAATCGCGACTGCGTTTATGGTGCATGAGTTCGACGCCTTGGAACGGCGCCAGGTGGAGGCCTGAGATCGCGGTTCGGCCCGAAACCGGAGTTGGAGACATGGGCTCGTCGTGGGACGCGGACCAGGAAGTGTTGGATATGTTCGGTCGCAAGAAAAACGACGCCGAAGGGGCGAAGAACGAGGCGCAGGACGGATCCGGCGAGGCCGGGCTGCCCGAGGGGTCCGACGCGGACATGCCGCTCGACGTGCCGTCCAGGGAGCCCCCTCCCGCCCCGCCGACGATGCCCGCCCGCGCGGCGCGGACACGGCCCTCGCGTCGCGTCGCCGCTCCTCAGACGGAGCCCGTTCGCCGCATCGCCCCCGGTGCCGACAGCGAGGGCAAGTGCCTGGTGGTGGGGCGCAGCATCGCCCTCAGCGGGCGGATAGAGTCCTGCGAAAAGCTTATCGTCGAGGGTTCGGTCGAGACCGAAATGGACGGTTGCCGGGAACTCGAAATTGCCAGGACCGGCGTCTTCAAGGGAAATGCGGATGTCGAGAACGCCGATATCAGCGGCACGGTCGAGGGCGTGCTGACCGCGCACAGCGTCCTGACGGTGCGGGCCTCCGGACGGGTCCGGGGCAAAATCGCCTACGGCCAGCTGGAGATCGAACGCGGCGGAACGCTGATCGGCGACGTGCAACCCCTGTCGGACGACGATCCGGGCGAGACGGATTCCGAGCTCGCAGCCGGGTCGCCGGCCCGCTAGACCATCCCCGTTTTCGCTCGAACCGCGGTCGCGGTCGCCGTTGCGGCGGCCCTGACCGGCTGCCGGATCGACACGCAGCTGGCGAACGTCGCCGCCGACCGGATACCGCAGGAACAACCGCTGCCCGCCCTTTCGGGCCCGGAAGACGGCAAGGGCAAGCCCACGGGGGCCGCAGTCGCCTCGCCCGCGCCTCCGCAAGAGAAACCGGCCGCGACGGTAGCTTCGCTCGATATCGGTCCGGACCGGGTCCTGAACCTGGACGGGCAGGCGGTCGAGGCCCTGTTGGGCGAGCCCGATTTCGTGCGCCGGGAAAATCCCATGGAACTCTGGCGCTATCGCCACGAGAAATGCGCGGTCGCGCTGTTCCTGTACGCGGAGGAGGGGGACGGGCGCGGGCCCCTGCGGGTGCGCCACGTCGAAGCCTGGGCGCCGGGCGACGAACAGACCTCGCCCCGGGCATGTCTGAGCGCGCTCGCCAAGCAGGCCGGACGGACCCCGGAGGGCTGAGCCTCAGACGGTTTTCGCCCGGTAGCGGCAGAGATCGGCGACCGCGCAGGACGGGCAATCGGGCTGGCGCGCCTTGCATGTATAGCGCCCGTGCAGGATCAGCCAGTGATGCGCGTGCTGCTTCCACCGCGCCGGGGTCCGGCGGACAAGCGCGTCCTCCACGGCACGGACGTCCTTGCCGGGCGCGAGCGCGGTCCGGTTCCCGACCCGGAAGACATGGGTGTCGACCGCGATCGTGGGCTGCCCGAAGGCGATGTTGAGAACCACGTTGGCCGTTTTCCGCCCAACCCCGGGCAGGGTTTCGAGGGCCTCGCGTTCCTCGGGAACCCTGCCGCCGAAGTCGGCGACGAGGCGTTCCGACAGCGCGATCACGTTTTTCGCCTTGTTGCGGTAGAGCCCGATCGTGCGGATATAGTCGCGGAGCTTCGCCTCGCCGAGCCCGATCATCTTTTCCGGCGTGTCGGCGACGGCGAACAGCGGCCCCGTCGCCTTGTTCACGCCGACATCGGTCGCCTGCGCGGACAGGACGACGGCGACGAGCAGGGTATAGGTGTTCCGGTATTCGAGCTCGCCCTTCGGCGCCGGCATCGTCTCGGACAGGCGGCGGTAGAACTCGTCGACATCGGCAAGCGGCATCGGGCGCGGCATCGGGCGAGAGTAGCGCCGCCGCCGCCCGGGTCAAACGCGTGACCGCCCCCGCAAGATCGTATTGGCCGGCGGCCGGCGGCGGCCTATGGTTCGCGCATGGAGACCGGGCCCACCCCCATCTTCGCCGCGACGCTCGAGCCGCACCGCAGCCTGAGCCCGAGGGGCTTCGTCGTCCTGATGAGCGCGATCGCGGCGGTGGCGTTCGGCGCGGGGCTCGCCTTCGCGCTGGTGGGCGCGTGGCCGGTCTTCGGATTTTTCGGGCTCGACGTGCTGCTGATCTACGTGGCCTTCAAGGCGAGCTACCGCAGCGGACGCATGTACGAGACCCTGCGGCTGACCGAGAACGCGCTCACCGTCGAGCGCGTGGGGCCGGGCAAGCGGCACCTGTCATGGCGCTTTCAGCCCTACTGGCTGCGCGTCGAGATGGACGATCCGCCGGAACACGAAAGCCAGCTCACGCTCGCATCGCACGGCCGCCGCCTCGTCGTCGGCGCGTTCCTCGCCCCGGAGGAAAGGCTGGAGGTCGCGCGCGCGCTGGGCGCGGCGCTGGGACGCCTCAGGCAACCGCCGGCCGGCTCGCTGGCGGCGCAAGATCCGGGTGGCCCGGCCAATTAGGCGCTCTTATCGTCGGCGGCACGACACCGACGGAAGGGATGCGGCCGATGGACAGCGCTTCGAACTACGCGAGGATCGAGCGGGCGATCCGCTTCATCGAGGACAACAGGCTCGACCAGCCGGGTCTCGACGAGATCGCGGCCGGCATCGGCATGAGTCCGTTCCATCTGCAGCGCGTGTTCACCGCGTGGGCGGGGGTAAGCCCGAAACTCTTCCTGCGCTACGTCACCCTGGACCATGCGCGCGAGGCGCTGATGGATGCGAGCCCGGTCCTCGACGCCGCGCTCGATGTCGGCCTGTCGGGACCGGGCCGGCTCCACGACCTGTTCGTGACCCTGGAGGCGGCGACGCCGGGCGAGGTCGGCGCCGGGGGGCGCGGTCTCGATATCCGCTACGGTCTGCATGACGGTCCGTTCGGACGGTTTCTGGTGGCCGCGACCGAACGCGGGGTCTGCCGCATCGCCTTCGAGCAGGAGGGAGAGGATCAGGTGGGGGTGCTCGCCGATGCCTGGCCCAACGCCCGGCTGGTCGAGGACGGAGCTCGCACATGGCGGATCGCGGGCGAGGCGCTGGCGCACGGCATGACGGCGGGAGAGCCGCCGATCCGCCTCTGGGCGCGGGGCACCAATTTCCAGATCAAGGTGTGGGAAGCGCTCCTGCGGGTCCCGGCCGGACGGCTGGTGAGCTACGGCGGCATCGCCCGCGTGGTCGGCAATCCCCGCGCCAGCCGCGCGGTCGGGCGGGCGGTCGGCGCAAACCCCATCGCGGTCCTGATCCCGTGCCACCGCGCGATCCGGGCGTCGGGCCGGTTCGAGACCGGCTATCGCTGGGGCAGCGCGCGCAAGCGGGCCCTGATCGCCTGGGAAGCCACCCGGCGGGAACGCGCGGGCGCGGGCGCGGCGGCCTGACCGGTCAGAGGCCGAGCACGTCGGCCATGCCGTAGAGGCCGGGCGCCCGGCCGGGTGCCCAGCGTGCCGCGTGCACGGCGCCGCGCGAGAAGATGCGCCGCGAAGACGCCTTGTGGGTGAGTTCGAGGCGCTCGCCCTCGACCGCGAACGTCACGGTATGCTCGCCGACCACGTCGCCCCCGCGCAGCACGGCGAAGCCGATATCGCCCTTCCTGCGCGCGCCGGTCTGGCCCTGGCGCGCCATCTGCGATACCGCGTCGAGCGACACCCCGCGGCCCTCGGCGGCGGCCCGTCCGAGCCCGAGCGCCGTGCCCGACGGCGCGTCGACCTTGTGCTTGTGGTGCATCTCGAAGATTTCGATGTCGAAGCGGTCGTCGAGGATCCCGGCGACCTGCCGGGTGAGCGCGAACAGAATGTTGACGGCGAGGCTCATATTGGGCGCGAGGACGATGGGCGCGTGCCCGGCGGCGTCCCTGACCGCCCGTTCCTGGGCGGCGTCGAGACCGGTCGTGCCGATGACGTGAGGCGTGGCCGCCGCCCCGGCCATCGCCGCGTGCCGCACCGTCGCGTCGGGCAGCGAGAACTCGATCACGACGCCGGAACGCTCGAATACCGCAGCCGCATCGTCGCCGATGGCGATGCCGAGCGCACCGACGCCCGCGCGCGTGCCGGCATCCTCGCCGAGCGCGGGGTGCCCGGCATTGTCCGCCGCCGCGACGAGGACGCAGCCCTCGGTCTCGGAAATTTCCTGGACCACCGCCGCCCCCATGCGGCCGGCCGCCCCGATCACGCCGATCTCCAAATCCGCCATCGCTCCACCCGGACGTTTCGTTCAGCCGGGCGGCAGCATATCAGACCCGGTCGGGATCGGGCGCGAGGCGCCGCCGGGTCAAGTCTTGCGGAACCTGTCGAGCGAAACCACGCTGGCGGTGTCGGTTTCCGCGTCCTCGGCGCCGTCCGCCGCGTCGTCCGTGTCCTCCTCCGGCCCGGGCCCGAACCGGAGCCCGAAATCGACCGCCGGATCCACGAAGGCGGTCACCGCCTCGAACGGCACGGTGAGGCGCTCCGACTTGCCGCCGAAGGAAAGGGTGACTGAAAACCCGTCCTCCTCGGTCTCGAGCCCCCAGAACTGGTGCTGCAAAACGATGGTCATCTCGTCGGGATAGCGCGCCCGGAGATTGTCCGGGACGGTCACACCGTCGTGCTGCGTAAGGAAAGAGATGTAGTAGTGATGGTTCCCCGGCAGACCCTGCTCCCCGGCGAGCGCCAGCGCGTCCCGCATCACGCCGCGCAGCGCGCGTTCCATCATGTCCTGGTAGGGGACGAGCGATTCTTCGGTCTTGGACATCACCCCGATCCGGCGGCGCGCGGGCAGGAAGTGGGGGGCTTCTGTTGCCCGGCGCCCCCCGAACCGCGCTTACCCAGCAAGGCTAGGCAGCGAGAGCCAAATCGTTGTCATTGGCATCTTTGGTGTAGGCCCGATAACGGCGGTACCATGCCGGGCGAAAAGCAAGTCTTTACACGCGCGTCGATCCTGTTTCGCCCCCATGAAACCCGCGCGGCGGCGGGAAGATTTGGTGGAGGCGCCGGGTACTGCCCCCGGGTCCGCTTCGCTTATTGCACAGGCCGTTTATCGCCATAGCCGGCTGACCGGCAGTTGCAATATAGTGCATTTCACCTCCAATTCAAGCTGGACGCGGGGTCGGGATACGGGAGGCTGGATGCGGCAATATCTCGATCTGATGCGTTACGTCCGCGACCGGGGCGTCGTGCGCGGCGACCGCACCGGCACGGGAACGAAGGGTATCTTCGGCTACCAGATGCGCTTCGACCTCGCGGACGGGTTCCCGCTGCTGACCACCAAGCGCCTCCATCGCCCCTCGATCGTCCACGAGCTGCTCTGGTTCCTCGCCGGCGACACCAACATCCGCTACCTCAACGAGAACGGGGTCAGGATCTGGGACGAGTGGGCGGACGATAACGGCGATCTCGGGCCGGTCTACGGACGCCAGTGGCGGTCCTGGCCGCGACCGGACGGCGCGACGGTCGACCAGCTCGCCGGCGCGGTCGAGGAGATCCGCACCAACCCCAACTCCCGGCGCCTGGTGGTAAGCGCGTGGAACGTGGGCGAGCTCGACGCGATGGCGCTGCCGCCGTGCCACTGCCTGTTCCAGTTCCACGTCGCCGAAGGCAGGCTTTCGTGCCAGCTCTACCAGCGCAGCGCCGACATTTTCCTCGGCGTTCCGTTCAACATCGCGAGCTACGCGCTCCTGACCCATCTCGTCGCCCATGT
Organism: Defluviicoccus sp.; assembly: GCA_028820505.1. Taxonomy (GTDB): domain Bacteria; phylum Pseudomonadota; class Alphaproteobacteria; order MPNO01; family MPNO01; genus MPNO01. Next base: position 2,749 of record JAPPIT010000141.1, on the reverse strand, counting down.
CTGCGATCTGGAGCCGGGCGCGTTCGTGCACACGTTCGGCGACGCGCATCTCTATCTGAATCACCTCGACCAGGCCGACGAGCAGCTCGCGCGCACCCCCGGCAGGCTGCCGCGGCTCCGGCTCAATCCGGACCGGCGGGACCTCTTCGCCTTCACCGCCGACGACATCGCCATCGAGGACTATCATCCGCAGGAGCACATCAGGGCGCCGGTCGCGGTCTAGACGATAGCCGCGCCGCCCGGGAGAAGCGGTTGCGTTTCTTGAACGGGATGAGCATCCGGAGCGCCATCGGCGTCCTGTGGGCGGTGGCCGGGACCGCCGGGATCTTGCTCCTCGCACTCGTCTCGCTTGCCTGGCCGGAGGCTCTGGCGGGTGGCGGGACCGGCGTGCCGATCGCTGTCGCGTGGGCCTCGCTGGCGGTGCTCGCCATGGTCGTCGCGGTGTGCGGGGCGGTTGCCGACCGGATCCTCCTCGCCCGGCTGCACGATCGCCGCAGCCTGCCCTCGCGGCCGGAGTTCCGCGGCGTGCGCAGCCTGGAGCACCCGGCCCACGCCGACGAGCTGGACGGGCGGACGCTGGCGGAGCTGCGCTACGTCGTGTTCGATACCGAGACCACGGGCCTGCGGCCGTCGGACGGCGACGAGATCATCTCGATCGCGGCGGTGCGCTGCAGCCGCGGCGAGGTCGACGAGGCGGGCGCGTTCTCCCGGCTGGTGAACCCGGGACGGCCGATCCCGCGCGCCTCGATCCGGTTCCACGGCATCACCGACGAGATGGTCGCGGGAGAGGCGCCGGTCGGCGACGTCCTGCCGGCGTTCCACGCCTATGCGGGCGATGCGGTGCTGGTCGCGCACAACGCCGATTTCGACCTGACCTTCCTGCGCCTGAAGGAGGCCGAGACCGGCGTCGCGTTCGCCAACGTGGTGCTGGATACGCTGCTGCTCTCGGTCTTCGTCGACCCGGTGTCGCAGAACCATTCCCTCGATGCGATCGCCGAGCGGCTGGGTGTCGAGGTCGAGGGGCGGCACACCGCGCTCGGCGACTCGATCGCGACCGCGCGGGTGTTCTGCAAGCTGCTGCCGAGGCTGGAAGCGCGCGGCGTCGCCACGCTGGGCCAGGTGCTCGACGCTTCGGCGCGGGTCCGGCGCCAGCGGGGACTCGACCTCAAATTCTGAGCGGCGGATCAGAGGGGCTCGCCGCCGAACTCGACGCGCATGCGGGCGCGCAGGCGCTCGATGGCGCGCAGCGCCTGGCGGAGGTCGCGTTTCCGCCGCGGCGTGAGGCCTTTCGGATCGACGAAACTCGATACCGGCGCGCCCGCCCGGAAATCCGCGAGCTGGCGGCCGAGCAGCAGCCGGCAGATCGTACTGCGGGCGCCTTCGAGCTCGTCGTGCTCGTCATCGGTAAGCACCCCGGCGGCGTGCGCCGCGGCGAGGCGATCCCGGGTGGCGGTCGCCGGCACGCCGTCGCGCAGCGCGAACAGCCTGGCGGCCTCGACCAGCGGCAGGATGCCGTGCAGCTTCAGGTTCACCTTGCCGCGATGGGCTGGGTCGGCGCTCTCGGTGGCGAAGCGTCCGAACCATTTGAGCGCGGTCCCGTGGTCCCGGTCCGCGCTGTAGACTTCCCGCAGGAACGTTTCGTTGCCGGCGGTGCGTTCGGTGACGTGCTCCCGCAGCGCGGCTGCCAGCCCGGACTCGCCCCAGCCGAGGCGGAAGTCGAAAAAGATGTCGAAGTCGAGCAGCGGGTCCACCCGCGCCCGGCGGCACCAGGTGTCGACCTGCGCCCGCCACCCGGCGAGCGTCCGGCGCCATTTGGGATTGGTCGCCATCACGCCGCCCGTGCAATAGGGAATACCCACCGCGTCGAGATCGCGCGACAGGTGCCGGGCGAGATCCGCGAACCAGCGGTCGGCGTCTTCGTCCAGGGCATGCGCCCCGCCCTCGACGACGAAGCCGTAATCCTGGTCGGGAACGAGGAAGTTCTCGTGGCGGCCGCCCGATCCCATGACGATCATCGCGAACGGCGCCGGCGCGGCGCCGATACCCTCGCCCGCCATCGCCGCCAGATTGCGCTCGAGCAGGCGGGCATAGATGTCGTTGTTGACGTGGCTCAGCGTCGCCTGGATGTCGCCGACGGCGACGTTGGCGTCGAACAGGGTGTCGGCGACCCGGACCTGCGCGGCCTTGATCTCGCGCAGCCCGTCGTCGCTGTCGTCGCGCGTCAGGTCGTCGATCGCCAGGACCATGTCCTCGGCCGCGCGGGCCATCGCGTCGTGCAGGTCGAGGATGCCGGCGAGCCGTCCCTCCCCGTCGATCACGGGCATGTGACGGTGGCCGAGCCGCCGCATCCTGGCGATGGCGATGAACAGGTGCTCGTCCTCGCGGATGCAGCGGACCGGGAAGGACATGAGGTCGCCGACCGGCTGGTCGGGCGGCGCGGCGAAGGTCGCGCGGCGGACGATGTCGCGTTCGGTGACGATCCCGACCGGCCTGTGCCCGCCGTCGACGACCACCGCGGCGGACGCCTTCTCGGTCGCCATGCGGCCGACGACCTCGCGGAGCGTCGCGTCGGCGGTCACCGCGACGGGCGGGCGGCGGGCGTGGTCCCGCGCCCGGAGAAAGAAGATCTCGGTTGCCACCGGCATCGCCGTCCCCGCCCCGCGGCCGCTCCCGGACGGAACACACCATGCCGGCTCGATCCCGGTCAATGTTCTTGCGGAACGTCCCGGGGAGGATTTACCGTTCCGGG
>JAPPIT010000155.1 GCA_028820505.1 Defluviicoccus sp. | reverse complement strand
GCACAGGCGAGATGGCGGAGGGGCGTGGATGCCCGGAACAAGTCCGGGCATGACGGCGGGGGAAAGCGGGGCGACAGAGGGAACGGCGACGGGGCAGACGCCGGCGCGCCGAAATCCGCGTCCCGAGCCCCCGCATCAAGTAGTCTTTATAATCCCCTATCGAAGGGCACCTTTTCGATCGGGACGGGCGCGAGAGCGGATGTCAGTCCCGGTATTCGTCGCGCAGGAAGTCGAACAGCCGAAGAACTTCGCGGTCGGTATAGACGAACAGGCGCGCGGTCTCGCTGACCGCGGTGTGGGCGGTCCAGTTCCAGTGCGGGACGGTGAACACGTCGTGCTCGGCCCATTGGACGGTTTCCTCGCCGACGGTGGACCTGCCCTCGCCTTCGACGACCGTGACGATGGCGTTCGACGTGCTGCGGACCGGCCGGGTCTCCCGCCCCCTGGCGAGCTCCCAGGCGTAGCAGTCCATGCTGCGGATCACGGGGCCGCCGTCGACCGGGTTGGTGTAGCGCACTCTCCGCGCGCCGTCGGGCGCCACGGGAACCGAACTCAGCGCCGCGACGGTTTGCGTCCAGGGATAGCGGAACATCGGCGAGTGTCGGGTGGCGGGCGCCGCGATGTCGGGCATGTATCCGCCGGCGGCGAAGGCCCGGTCGGGGATCGCCGACAGGTTGTCGTCCGACCGGTTGGTGCCGCCGTGTTCCATGAACATCGGCCCGAGGTTCTGGGCCAGCGGTATATCCAGCGCATCCAGCCAGACCACCCGCCGGTCGGTCGGATTGCTGTGTTCGTGCCACGCCCAGTTCGGCGTCAGGATCAGGTCGCCCGGCTCCATGGGGCACTCCTGGCCGTTGACCACAGTGATGCCGCCGCCCTCGACGACGAAACGCATCGCGGACGCGGTGTGGCGGTGAGAGACCGCGGCCTCGCCGGGTTCGAGGATCTGGATGCCGGCGAACAGGTTGGTGGTGGTGAAGCTCCTGCCGCCGAAATCCGGGTTGACCAGCATGAGCGCGCGACGTTCGGCGTTTTCCATCGAAACCTCGCGTCCCGCGCGGTCGATGAACGGCAGCAGCTCCTTCCAGCGCCATATCCACGGGGCGTCCGGGGCGCGGGGCTCCGACAGCATCACCTCGTCGCAGACTTCCCAGAACGGCCAGATCGCGGACTCGCGCAAGGTCCGGTGAAACTCGGAAAGGGAGTCTTCCGCCGCCTCGGCCATGTCGTGTCTCCCGGATCTCCGCCGAATCGAGGACGAGATCGAACTCGTTCACGGCACGAGGGTGCAGCGACGGCGCGGCGGGCACAAGGGCGCCGCGTCACATCCACCTTGACCGCGAACCGCATGCGGCGAAAACTGCCCGCACACCTGCCCCGGGAGGCACGACATGGCGACCGCGAAGGAACAGGCCGGCAGCAACCGCGCGCATGAGCTCGAGCTGATCATCAACGAGCTCGAGGAGCTCAACGAGGAGGTGCGCGCGAACGACATCTGGATCCGCACGCGCTGGAACCTGCCGAACCAGAAGGCGTGGCATCTCGGCACCTCGGATCGGCCGTCGCCGTCGGCGCACAGCCTCACCGTCGAGTACCCCTCGGCCCAACCCCATGTCTGGCGCTGGGGCGACATCGAGCCTTACCTGCTGAAGCTCGCCGAGCTCTGTCCGCTGGAACTGACCGAGCGGCAGTCGGTACTGCTGACCAATCCCGCGTTCGGGCTGACCGGGGTCAAGGTTACCAACACGATGCGCATCGCGATCTCGATCTACAAGCGGGGCGACGACGCGGAATCGCACCTGCACACGCCGAACGCGAGCCGGACGATCGTCTCCGACAGCGGCGGCTACACCATCGTCGAGGGCGAGAAGATGTACCCGAAGCGCGGGGACCTGGTCTTCACGCCCAACGGCACCTGGCACGAGCACGGCAACGACGACGACACCCCGGTGATCTGGGCGGATACGCTCGACTGGCCGCTGATCGACTTCCTGGGCTGCGCCTGGGCGCGCGACGACACCGAGAACGCGGCGGACCACGGCAACCCGGAGGACGGTTTCTCCAGGCGGTTCTACGGAAGGGGCGGCATCCGTCCGCTCTTCGCGCCGCATCACCGGGGCAGCGGCGAAGGGAATTCGCCGATGTTCCTCTACGCCGGGGTCGACATCCGCGCGGCGCTCGACGACCTCGCACGGTTCGACGGCGAGCCGCACGAGGGCATCATCGTCGAGCTGGTCAACCCGGAGAACGGCGCGCCGGTGTTCACCACGATCTCCTACCGCGCCCAGTTGCTGCGCCCCGGCGAGGCGACGCAACCCTTCCGCCACACCGCGTCCACGATCTACTGGGTGGCGGACGGCAAAGGCACGACCGAGGTCGACGGCGAGGAGATGGCCTGGGCGCGCAACGACTTCTTCGTGGTGCCGAACCACCGCTGGCGGCGCTTCGTCAACACCGGCAAGACCGACGCGATCCTCTACAGCTACACCGACCGGCCGCTGATCGAGAAGCTCGGCCACTACCGGGCACAGGGGAAGGGCAAGGACGGCGCGGTGGTGGAGTTGGGGTAGCGGACCCTTCGATACGGCGCTGGCGCGCCTACTCAGGGTGAGTAACTCCTTGTTTCCACCCTCATCCCGAGCAGGCGCGCCGGCGCCGTATCGAGGGACGGCTCACCCCTCGTCGATCACCGTGTTGCGCAGCGTTCCTATGCCGGTGACCTCGACCTCGACGACGTCGCCCGCTTTCAGCCATTTCGGCGGATCGAAGCGGGCGCCGGCGCCGATGGGGGTGCCGGTCGAGATCACGTCGCCGGGCTTGAGCGCCGCCCAGGTCGAGACGTAGCTCACCAGGTAGGCGAAATCGAAGATCAGGTTGGCCGTCGTGTCGTCCTGGCGGACCTCGCCGTTGACCCGCCCGGTCACGCGAAGGTCGTCGTAGCCGCGCTCGGCGAACTCGTCCGCCGTCACCAGCCACGGACCGACCGAGCCGCAATTGTCGAAGTTCTTGCCCTGGGTGACGTTGAACTTGCCGTGGCGCATCCAGTCGCGGATGCAGCCCTCGTTGAGGCAGGTGAGGCCCGCGATGCGGTCGAGCGCGCGGTCGAGCGGGATGCGTCGCCCCCCTTCCCCGATGACGATCGCGATCTCGGCCTCGTAATCGAGCTGCTCGGATTCGGGCGGGCGCAGCAGGGGTTGGCCGTGGCCGACCAGCGTGTCCGGCACCCGCATGAAGACGCTCGGGAAAGGGGGGAGCGAGGTGTCGTCGTATTCCTCGTTCCGGTGGGCGTAGTTGACGCCGATGCAGATCGTCTTTTCCGGCCAGAGGATGGGACGCCGAAAGGCGATCTCGTCGAGCCGGAAATCGGCCGGCGCGCCCTTGGCCGCCGCTTCCGCCCGGCGCCTTCCGTCTCCGGTCAGCAGGTCCGCCACGCCACTCGCCTCGGGCATTCGCGGTCCGAGGTCGATCACCCCGTCGCCGTCGACCGCGCCGAAGGATTGCCGCCCCGCGGCCTCGAAAGATACCAGCCTCACGCTCCTGCCCCCCTCAGAGTCCCATCAGATCGCGGTAGCCCTGCCAGAACCCGCGCACCGAGACCTCGGTCGCCCGCGAGCCCGGGCTGGGCGCGACGTCCCGCCCGCCCATCTCGAGGAGCGCCGCCTTGTCGGGGTCGCGCCTTATGCCCTGGCTCACCCAGCTGCCGACGATTCCGTCCTCCATCGAGATCAGCCCGGCGGGGCCGATCAGGTTGCTCTGGTGGACGCGGGCCGCGCGCTCGGCCTCGCTGTCGTCGGCGCAGCCGAGGATGCGCCAGGAGAGCTCGCAGGCGTCCGGCCCGTTCGGCGCGCAGATCCTGAGCGCGATCGAGTTCAGCGTCTGCTGCAGGACGAAGTTGGGAAAGACGCTCTGGATCGCGAGCGTCGTGCCGCAATCGTATTCCGGCCAGCCGCGCACGATCCGGGGATCGGCGATGTCGTACCCGTCGTCCGCGGCGCGCAGCTTCTCGGGGTCGTATTCCGGCTCCTCCCGGTCGGTCGCCGCGATCGAGTAGCTGATATGGTGCCAGCCGCGGTCCGACAGCCTGATCCCGCCTTCCATCGACAGCCGGTTGATCCGCGTCGCGGTGAAGAACAGATGGAGCAGGCTCGCGTGATAGGAATCGCGAACGTTCTCCATATAGAGCTTCCAGTTGTTCGCCATCGACTGGGTGTAGGTGCCGAGGATCGTCATGTCGCGCCCGACGACGCGATCGATATTGGCGCGCATTTCGGGGCCGAGATAGTCCTCGAGCGGCGGCGTCTCCGCCGACAGGGTCACGAACACCAGCCCACGATAGACAGCGACCCGGAGCGGCGTCATCCGGTGGGCCGACAGGTCGAAATCCTCCGGCATGCCGCCTTTGCCGCCGGCACCCTTCTGGAACGCGACCGAGGTCAGCCGGCCGGACAGGTCGTAGGTCCAGTTGTGGTAGACGCAGGTGAGCCGCCCGTCGACCCTGCCCGCCTCGTCGATGCAGACCAGGTTGCCGCGATGGACGCAGCGATTGACCATCGCGTTGACGGTGCCGTCCGCGCCGCGGACCAGGACGATCGGGGTGTCGCCGATCCGGGCGCGCCGGTAGTCGCCCGGCTCCGGAATCTCCCGGTCGGTCATGACGAAATGCCAGACCGGCCCGCGGAAGATCCGCTCCTGCTCGGCCTCGTAGATTTCGGGGTCGGAATAGATGCGGTAGGGAACCCGGCTCACGCCCTCTCCCGGCCACTCGAAAACCGGTTCCACCGTCACCCGGCATTCCCTCCGCGCGTTCCCTCGGCGATTGCCGCGCGCACTATATCGGCCTCGTTCCGGCCATGCCATTCGCCGGGATACCGGTTGGCACAATCAGGGGCGCTGTGTACACTCCGCCGCGCCCGGCCCCGGGGCCGGAATCTCGTGTCGGCGCGCCGTTCGCGCGCGTCCGGGCCAGACGGAGGCGCAGGAAAGAATGAGCGATATCGAGTTCCATGCCGTCGCCAAGACCGGCGATCTCGACGACGGCGAAGCGATCCAGGTCATCGTGGGAAAGAAGGAAATCGCGATCTACAACCTGGAAGGCGCGTACTACGCCACCGACGACATCTGCACCCACGCCTATGCCTCGCTGGCCGACGGCTATGTCGAGGGCGAGTCGATCGAGTGCCCGCTGCATGGCGGCTGTTTCGACATCAAGACCGGCAAGGCGCTGACCCCGCCGGTCACCGAGGACCTCAAGGTCTACGAGGTCAAGATCGACGGCGACGACATCCTGGTCGGCGTCCAGGGCTAGAGCGCACCCCGGGAACTCCCGTTCGATGAGCGATCCGGCGATCGTCGTGATCGGCGCCGGCCAGGCCGGCGGCTGGGCGGCGAGGACGCTGCGCGACGAGGGCTTCGAGGGCGGCATCGTCGTGATCGGCGAGGAGCCCTACCCGCCCTACGAGCGCCCGCCTTTGTCGAAAGAGGTCCTGCTGGGCAAGGAACCGGCGGACTCCAGCTATCTCTGGCCCGAGGGCTCGTTCGACGAGCTGGGGATCGAGCTCAGGACCGGCGTGGGGGCGACCGCGATCGACCGTGCGGCCAGGACGGTCGCGCTGTCGGACGGCGGCAGCATCCCGTACCGCAAGCTGTTGATCGCCACCGGCGGCCGGGTCCGCAGGCTCCCCGTCGAGGGGGCGGAGCTCGACGGGGTCCACTATCTTCGCGGCATCGACGACAGCGAGGCGATCCGGGGGGATCTCGGCGAGGGGGCGAAGCTGGTCGTCATCGGCGGCGGCTGGATCGGCCTCGAAGTGGCGGCCGCCGCGCGCATGCTGGGCGCCGAGGTCACGGTGGTGGAAGCGCTCGACCGGCTCTGCGGGCGGGCGCTCACGCCCGAGCTCGCCGCCTGGCTGCTCGACGTGCACCGCGGCCGGGGCGTCGACGTGAGGCTGGGCGCCACCGTCGAGGCGCTGACCGGCGAAGGCCGGGTGAGCGGCGCCCGTCTTTCGGGCGGGGAGACGCTGGCGGCGACGGCGGTCGTCATCGGGATCGGAATCGTCCCCAACGTCGAGCTCGCCGAGGCGGCGGGGCTCGAAATCGACAACGGAGTCAGGGTGGACGCGCACTGCCGCACCTCCGATCCCGACATCTTCGCCGCGGGCGACGTGACCAACCACCCGAACGACCTGCTCGGCCGCAACATCCGGCTCGAATCTTGGGAGAACGCGCAGAACCAGGGCATCGCGGCCGCCAGGGCGATGCTGGGCGGCGAGACCCCTTATTGCGAAATTCCCTGGTTCTGGTCGGACCAGTACGACGTCAACATCCAGCTGGTCGGCCTGCCGAACGATTTCGAGGAGACGGTCACGCGGGGCGAGCGCGCCGACGGCAGCTTCGTCGAGTTCTACATGAAGGGCGGCCGGATCGACGGCGCGGCGGCGATCAACAATCCCCGCGATATCCGCTTCGCCAAGCGCCTCATGCAGGCGCAGAAGACCGTCGACCCGGCCGCGCTGGCCGATCCGTCCGTGAAGCTCCAGGCGCTGCTCAGGGGCTGAGCCCGGCCCGATCTTCCGATATTCGCGATTCGATCGATCGGTTATGCCTTTCAAATGGTCGGGCTTTGACTTTCAAATGGTCGGGCTTTGACTTTCAATCGGTCGGCCCTCGCGGACCCCGGCCGAGAGCGAGCAACCGACATAGATTCCACGTTATCGCCGGATAATGACAACGGGCGGCGATTGACCTAATTTCCATCCTGAACGCTCAGCAACGCCGCGCGGGGAAAATGAACCAACGGGTTTCCGGGAACGGATCGGGGGAATCGCATGGGAACGGCGCGGAGTCGCCGCTGCCCCTGTTGATCGACCCGTTCGACCGGCGCGTCTCCTATCTCCGCGTCTCCGTCACCGATCGCTGCGACTTCCGCTGCGTCTATTGCATGTCGGAGTCGATGACGTTCCTGCCCAAGGCGGAGGTGCTGACCCTCGAAGAGCTCGACCGGCTGTGCAGCGCCTTCGTGCGCCGCGGGGTGCGCAAGCTCAGGCTGACCGGCGGCGAGCCCCTGGTGCGGCGCAACATCATGTGGCTCATCGAACGCCTCGGCCGGCATCTCGGCGACGGCACGCTGGACGAGCTCACGCTCACCACCAACGGCAGCCAGCTCGCGCGCTTCGCCGACGACCTCCATGCCGCCGGCGTGCGGCGCATCAACGTCTCCATCGACACGCTCGACGGCGAAAAGTTCACCGAGATCACCCGTTGGGGCCGGCTGGAGCAGGTGCTCGAGGGCCTCGCGGCGGCCGACGCGGCGGGGCTCCGGATCAAGATCAACACGGTGGCGCTGCGCGGGGTCAACGACGACGAGCTCGCGGACATGGTCGAATGGTGCGGCGGCCGCGGCTACGACCTCACCTTCATCGAGGTGATGCCGCTCGGCGAGATCGGCGGCGATGCCCGGCTCGATCAGTATCTGCCGCTCTCCATGGTGCGCGCTTCGCTCAAGCGCCGCTTCACGCTGGACGAGAGCGACCATTCGACCGGCGGGCCCGCGCGCTACACGGTCTGCCGCGAGACCGGCGGGCGGGTCGGCTTCATCACGCCGATGACCCACAATTTCTGCGAGTCCTGCAACCGGGTGCGGCTGACCTGCACGGGCACGCTCTATATGTGCCTGGGCCAGGAGGACGCGGCCGACCTCCGCGCGCCGCTGCGCGAGAGCGGGGACGACGCCCTCCTGATGGACGCCATCGACGAGGCCATCGGCCGCAAGCCCAAGGGCCACGACTTCGTTATCGACCGCCGCCGACGCGGCCCCGCCGTCTCGCGCCACATGAGCGTCACCGGCGGCTGAGCGAGACCTGCCCATGGACACCGTAACCCGATCGAACCTCTACCGGTTCCGCGACCCTCAGGCGCTGCTCCACCCCTATACCGACGCGGTGGAGAACGAACAGGAAGGCGCGCTGGTCATGGCGCGCGGAGACGGCGTCTATGTCTGGGACGAGACCGGCAAGGAATATATCGAGGGGATGGCGGGGCTCTGGTGCGTCTCGCTCGGCTTCGGCAACGAGCGCCTCGCCGAGGCGGCCCACCGGCAGATGCGCACCCTGCCCTTCTATCACGGCTTCAACCGCCGGAGCCACGAGCCCCAGGTCGAGCTCGCCGAACGGCTGAAGGCGCTGGCGCCGGTGCCGATGGCGCGGACCTTCTTCGCCAACTCGGGCTCCGAGGCGATCGACACCGCGATCAAGCTGATCTGGTTCTACAACAACGCGATCGGCCGCCCGGCCAAGAAGAAGATCGTCGGACGCCGTCGCGGCTATCACGGCATCACCGCGGCGGCGGCGAGCGTCACCGGGGTACCGGCCAACCATGCGGGGTTCGACCTGCCCTTTCCGGGCTTCCTCCACACCGACTGCCCGCACTATTGGCGCGAAGGGCGCGACGGGGAAACCGAAGAGGAATTCGCCTCGCGCTGCGCCGACTCGCTGGAACGCCTGATCCTCGCCGAGGGGCCGGAGACCGTCGCCGCCTTCTTCGCCGAGCCGGTGATGGGCGCGGGCGGCGTGATTATCCCGCCCGCGACCTATTTCGAGAAGATCCAGCGCGTGCTCAGGCGCTACGACGTGCTGTTCGTGGTCGACGAGGTGATCTGCGGCTTCGGCAGGACCGGCAATTTCTGGGGCTCCCAGACCTTCGACATCGAGCCGGATCTGCTGACGATGGCGAAAGCGCTGTCGTCGGGCTATCTGCCCATCGCCGCGGTGCAGGTGAACGAGAGGGTCTATCGCGGGATCGCCGACGGGACGCATGCCCGCGGGACGCTCGGCCATGGCTTCACCTATTCCGGCCACCCGGTGCCGGCGGCGGTCGCGCTCGAAACGCTCGCGATCTACGACGAAATGGATCTGGTGGGACAGGTCGCGAAGACCGCCCCGCATTTGCAGAACGGCGTGAGGGCGTTCGCCGATCATCCGCTGGTCGGCGAGATCGCGGGTATCGGAATGGTCGCGGTGGTCGAGCTCGTGGCGGACAAGGCGACGGGCCGGCTGTTCGATCCGGTCGGCAGGGTCGGCGCCTATCTGATGGGCCGCGCCGAGGAGCACGGCCTGATCGTTCGCGCGCTGGCCGACCGGGCCGCGTTCTCGCCGCCCCTCATCATCACCGAAGACGAAATCGGAGAGATGCTGGCGCGCTTCGGCCGAGCGCTCGACGATACCGCGAACTGGGTCGCGGAGCAGGGTCTGACCTGACGCGAACCGGCAGGGAAAGCCGGGGCCGCGTGCGTCCCAAAGACGCATTCACAGGCTGACGGGCCCGTCTTATTCTTGGCGGCGTTCCCCCTCCGGATAGAAGGGCGATGGATTACGAACGGTTCTTTGCGGATCGCCTCGCGCAGCTGCGCAGCGACGGCCGCTACCGCGTGTTCGCGGACCTGGAGCGTCACGCGGGCGATTTCCCGACGGCGGCGCATCATGCCGGCGGCAGGGTCGAGGACGTCACCGTCTGGTGCAGCAACGACTATCTCGGCATGGGCCAGCACCCGCACGTGATCGCGGCGATGCAGGACGCGCTGGGCAAGGTGGGCGCTGGAGCCGGTGGAACGCGAAATATCTCGGGAACCAGCCACTACCACGTGCTGCTGGAGGAGGAGCTGGCGGACCTCCACCGCACCGAGGCGGCGCTCCTGTTCACCTCCGGCTATGTCGCGAACGAGGCGACGCTCGGCACGCTGGGACAGACGATGCCGGACTGCACGATCGTGTCCGACGCCGACAACCATGCCTCGATGATCGCGGGCATCCGCTACAGCCGGGCGGAGAAGAAGATTTTTCGCCACAACGATGTCGAGCATCTCGACCGGCTGCTCGCCGAGTGCGAGCCGAACGCGGCCAAGATCGTCGCCTTCGAGTCGCTCTACTCCATGGACGGAGACTTCGCGCCGATCGGCGAGATCTGCGACGTCGCCGCGAAACACGGCGCGATGACCTATCTCGACGAGGTCCACGCCGTCGGGCTCTACGGCGAGCGCGGCGCCGGCGTCGCCGAGCGCGACGGGGTCATGGACCGCATCGACATCGTGCAGGGCACCCTCGCCAAGGCCTTCGGCGTCGTCGGGGGGTATATCGCCGGCTCCGCCGCGATGGTGGACTACATCCGGAGCCACGCCTCCGGCTTCATCTTCACAACCTCGCTTCCGCCGGCGGTCGCCGCCGGGGCCCGGGCGAGCATCCGGCACGTCAAGACGGCGGACGCGTTGCGCCGGCGCCATCAGGAGCGCGCGCAGGCGCTCAAGACGCGCCTGCAGGCCGCGAGGCTGCCGCTGATGCCCTCGCCGTCTCACATCGTACCGGTTTTCGTGGGCGATGCGGCGCGCTGCAAGCAGGTCACGGACTCGCTGATGGAACGGCACCGGATTTACGTCCAGCCGATCAACTATCCCACGGTGCCGAAGGGGACGGAGCGCCTCAGGCTCACGCCGACGCCGCTCCACGACGACGCGGCCATGGACCGCCTGGTCGCCGCGCTTCAGGACGTCTGGAGCCTGCTGGATCTCAAATTCGCCGCCTGAACCGCGCGGTCCCGCGATGGCGCGGCCCGGAGGATCGCGCTAGGCTCGGCGCATGTTCAGCGACAACTCGCTCCTTCCCAAGGAAGCCGTCCGGCTGGCGGCTCTCGGAATGGTGTCGGAGAGCCCGCAGCGCTATGCCGAGCTCGCGAACGCGGTGCGCGATTTCACCAGTCGCATCGTCGGCCCTTCGCTGGAGCTGCTGGGAAGCTCGATCGAGCTGTTGAAAACCGAAGGGCTGATCGCCGGGGAGACCTCCGTGCAGGACGCGCCCCTTCGGATCACCGAGGCCGGCCGCGCTCATCTCCGCGACCTGCTGAGGAGCGCCGTCCGCGCGCCCAGCTGCGACGTCGGCAGGCTCGCCTTCGCGCTGAAGATACGGTTTCTCCACCACCTCCCGGCCGACGAGCAGCGGACCCAGACCGACAGCATGATCGAGACCTGCGAGGCGGAGATCGCCCGCCTGGGGGCGCTGGAGCATTCCGACCCGACGGACCCCGGCCATTTCGCCGGCTGGCTCAGTCACGACATCGACATCGTCCGCTCGCGCCGCGACTGGCTGCAATCGCTGCGGGGCACGTTGTAGGCCGGTCAGAGAAGGTGCTGGCCGCCGGTGACGAAGACCTCCGTCCCCGTCACGTAGCCGAACTCCTCGTCGCACATCCGGTGGACGATGGCCGCCACCTCGTCCGCGCTGCCCATCCGGTTGAGCGGGATGCGCGGGATCAGGGCCTCGTATTCGGGACCCACCATCTCGGTTTCGATCTCGCCCGGCGCCACCGCGTTCACGCGCACGCCGAGCTCGGCGAACTCGACCGCGAGTTCCCGCGTCAGCGCCGACAGCGCCGCCTTCGACGTCGCATAGGCCGAGCCGGCGAACGGATGTCGCGCGTGTCCCGCGATCGAGGTGATGTTGACGATGGTTCCCCTGCCCCGGCTCAGCGCGCCGGCGAAGCCGCGCGCGAGCAGAAGCGGCGCGAACAGGTTGAGGTTGAACACGTCGCGCCAGCCGCCGATGTCGCCGTTGAGGCAGCCGAGACGTTCCTTGTAATCGGTCTTCGGCGAGACGGCGGCGTTGTTGACCAGAGCATGCAGCGGGTCGCTGCCGATATGCTCGTTCGCCGCGTCCACGAAACGGCGCAGGCTGTCCGGATCGGCGAGATCCGTCGGGATATGGTGGGACCAGTTGGGATCGCGCTTGCACGCCTCGGGCACCTCGTCCCGCGAGCAGGTGAGGATGCGCCAGCCCGCTTCGCTGAATCGCTTGACGGTCGCGTGGCCGATCCCCCGGCTGGCGCCGGTCAGGATCATCGAGCGGTGCGAGGCGTCGGCGTCCGGCATGGCTCAGTGCGACAGCAGGACGGGGATCTCCGCGTGCGCAAGGATGTGCCGCGTTCTGCCGCCGAGGATGAGCTGGCGCAGCCGGCTTTGCGAATAGGCGCCCTTGATCAGCAGGTCGGCATCGGCCCTGGCGGATTGATCGAGAAAAGCGGCCCCGAGCTCGCTGGCGGCCGCCTCGAAGCTCTGAATCTCGCAGGCGACCCCGTGCCACGCGAGACGGCGCCGGAGATCGTCGGCATCGATGGGGGCGACCTGCGCGGCCTTGGCGGACAGAACCGTCACCCTGTCGGCTTTTTCCAGCAGCGGGATCGCGTCGGCGATCGCGCGCGCCGCCTCCGGACTTCCTTCCCAGGCGATGGCGATGGACCTCCCGAAGCCGTCTCCCGCAACCGGCGGCGCGACGAGGATCGGGCGTCCGGTGTCGAGCAGCGCCGCTTCCAGCGTGATCGGCGAGGGCAGCGCCGCGTCCTTCACCGGCCGGCCGACCGCGACGACGTCGTAAATGCGCCCCCTGGTCGCGACCACCTCGTCCTCTCGCCCGACGGTGGACTGCCACGAGATCGAGACCCCCGATCCCGTCTCCGGCTCGTCCGCCACGCGCAGGCCGTGTTCGGCCGCGAAATTGTCGAACATCTCGCGGGAGCGGGCCTCGCGCTCGCCGCCTTCGCGCTCGGTGACATCCATGATCTCCTCGATCATCGAGCCGTCCATCCCCTCGCCCGTATAGGGGACGAGGCCGCGCGGGTCGGGGCGCACATGAAGCACGTCGATATGCGCATCGAAGGCCCGCGCGAGATGGAGCGAAGTCTGCAGGATCGAAAGGCCGATTTCCGGCGCGCCGATCGGAGCGAGGACCGTCCTGTACCGCATCGACTACCTCGTGTTCCCCGGGTCCAGGTTCCGCAAGCCCTTATATCCGAGCCCGCCCCATCCCGATAGCGGCAAATTCGCCGTGCCGCCGCTCCGGTCAGGGAAACAGCAGCGTCATCTTCCACCCGCCCTGCCCGTCCCGCCGGTAGAGCTTGCGCTCGTGAAGGCGGAAGGGGCGGTCGCGCCAGAATTCGATCGATTCCGGCAAGACCCGGTACCCGGTCCAGTGCGGCGGGCGCGGCACGGTTCCGAGGCCGAACCGTGCGGTGAACCGGGCGACCCGCTTCTGCAGTTCGAAGGAACCGCCCATGGGTCGCGACTGGTCGGACGCCCAGGCGCCGATCTGGCTGCCGCGCGGCCGGGTGGCGAAATAGGCATCCGCCTCCTCGTCCGACACGCGCTCGGCCGTGCCGTCGATCCGTACCTGGCGGCGGAGAGATTTCCAGTGGAAGACCAGCGCCGCGCGGCCGGTTTCGTCGAGCTCGATTCCCTTCTGGCTTTCGACATTGGTGTAGAACACGAACCCGGCGGAATCGACGCCCTTGAGCAGCACCATCCGGGCGGACGGACGACCGTCGGATGCGACGGTTGCAAGGGTCATCGCCGTCGGTTCTTCGGGCTCGGCCGCCTCGGCTTCCGCGAGCCAGGCATGGAACAGGGCGATCGGATCCTCGACCGGGGCGGGCACGCGAACCCCTCTTGTAGAGAATCCGAAACTAGCCGATATAGGAGCGGCAAGGCAACGGATCCCCCGTCGCCGGGGGGACGGCGCGGACCGGGCGGGAAAAGGAACGAAGAATGGACATCGTTAAAGGCACGGTAGCGGCAATCGCGGTGATCGCTCTCATGGGTTGCAGCGGGGGCGAAAAGGAAAAGGCGGGTACCGTGATCGGCGCGGGGCTCGGGGCGCTCGCGGGCGCTCATATCGGCAAGGGCAAGGGAAAGCTCATCGCCGTCGCGGTCGGCACCCTGGCCGGAGCGGCGCTGGGGGGCGAGGTCGGAAAATCGCTCGACCGCGCGGATCGGCTGGCGATGCAGAACTCGACCCAGACGGCCCTGGAGAAAAACAAGACCGGCAGCCCGAGCACCTGGCGCAACCCGGACACGGGGAACCGGGGGACGGTCACGCCGACCCGGACGTACCGGACCGAAGCCGGGCGGTATTGCCGGGAGTACCAGCAGACCATCACCGTCGGCGGCAAGACCGAAAAGGCCTATGGCCGCGCCTGCCGGCAGCCGGACGGGTCCTGGCGGATCGTCAGCTGAGGAGAGCGCCGGACCCCACGCGCCGGTGGCGGCGGTTGGACAGGCGGGTGGCGTGGTGTAGCATGCCGCGCCCCCAGCGCCGCGGGGGTTTTTCATACCGAGACTGGTCGAGCGAGGGTTGAATGTCCCGGTCCGAGCGCCTGCTGGACGGCAAGAAGGGGCTGATAATGGGGGTCGCCAACGAGCGTTCGATCGCCTGGGGCATCGCTCGCGCGGCCGCGTCCCACGGTGCCGACCTCGCCTTCACCTATCAGAACGACGCGCTCGCCAAGCGGGTGGGGCCGCTTGCCGAATCGGCAGGGTCTTCGTTTCTGCTCCAGTGCGACGTCGCCGACCCGGACAGTCTCGACGATGTCTTCTCGGCGCTCGAGGCGCGCTGGGGCGGGCTCGACTTCGTCGTCCACGCGATCGCGTTCTCGGACAAGGGAGAGCTGAAGGGGCGCTACGTCGACACATCGCCCGAAAATTTCGCGATGACGATGGACATCTCCTGCTATTCCTTCACCGCGGTCTGCCGGCGCGCCTCGCGGTTGATGCCGGATGGCGGGAGCCTGCTCACCCTCACCTATGCGGGGGCGGAGCGCGTGATGCCGCACTACAACGTGATGGGCGTCGCCAAGGCTGCCCTAGAGGCGAGCGTGAAGTATCTGGCGGCCGATTTCGGCAACGACAACATCCGGGTAAACGCGATTTCCGCGGGGCCGATCAAGACCCTCGCCGCGTCCGGCATCGGCGATTTCCGCTATATCCTCAAGTGGAACGAGCTGAACGCGCCGCTCAAGCGCAACGTGACGATCGACGATGTCGGCGGGGCCGGGGTTTATTTGCTGTCCGACCTCTCGAGCGGGGTCACGGGCGAGGTGCACCACGTCGATTGCGGCTATCACGTCGTCGGGATGAAAGCACCCGACGCGCCCGACATCGCGACCGTGACCTAGGGGCCGCGCCGCCGGTCGTGACCGATGTCATTCAACACGCAAGGACGGATTTTCCGCTTCACGACCTGGGGTGAGAGCCACGGGCCGGCGATCGGCTGCGTCGTCGACGGGACTCCGCCCGGCATCGCCCTCTCGGAGAAGGATATCCAGGTCTGGTTGGACAAGCGCCGGCCGGGACAGAGCCGTTTCGTCACCCAGAGGCGCGAGCCCGACGCGGTCGAGATCCTCTCGGGCGTGTTCGAGGGACGGACGACGGGAACCCCGATCTCCCTCCTCATCCGCAACGAGGATGCGCGGTCGAAGGACTACGGCGACATCAAGGACAAGTTCCGCCCGGGACACGCCGATTTCACCTATCTGCAAAAATACGGCCGGCGCGACTATCGCGGCGGCGGCCGTTCCTCGGCGCGCGAGACCGCCTGCCGGGTCGCCGCCGGCGCGGTCGCGCGCAAGGTGCTGGGGCGCCGGGTACGGGTCCGCGGCGCCATGGTCCAGATGGGCGACCGCGCGATCGATCGATCCAACTGGGACTGGAAGACGGTCGGGAAGAATCCGTTCTGGTGCCCGGACGAGACGGCGGCGCGGGACTGGTCGGAATATCTCGACTCCGTCCGCGCCGCCGGCTCCTCGGTCGGCGCGGTGATCGAGGTGACGGCGAGCGGCGTCCGGCCCGGGCTCGGCGCGCCGATCTACGGCAAGCTCGATTCCGACCTCGCGGCGGCGATGATGGGAATCAACGCGGTCAAGGGGGTCGAGATCGGCGCCGGGTTCGGAGCGGCCGCGCTCAGCGGCGAGGAAAACGCCGACGAGATGCGGATGCGGGGCGGAAAGCCCGTGTTCCTCTCCAACAACGCCGGCGGAATCCTGGGCGGAATATCGACCGGTCAGGACATCGTCGTCCGCTTCGCCGTCAAGCCGACGAGCTCGATCCTCGCGCCGCGGCGGACGGTGACGGTGGACGGGCGCAACACGGAGATTTCGACCCGGGGCCGGCACGACCCCTGCGTCGGGATCCGGGCGGTGCCGGTGGGCGAAGCGATGATGGCCTGCGTGCTTGCCGACCACCTGCTCCACCACCGCGCGCAGTGCGGCTGAAACGAGACGTCCGCCGACTTTATCCCCGCTCCCCGGCGATCAGGTATTCGCGGTTGCCGCCGGCGCCCTCGATCGGGCTTTCGACGAGGCCGAGCACGCGCCATCCGTCCTGCCGGGCCAGCCAGTGGGAGACGCGTGCGCAGGCGGCGGCCCGCGCCGCCTCGTTCCGCACGATTCCTCCCTTCCCGACCTCGCCCCGCCCGACCTCGAACTGTGGCTTTATCAGCGCGATCAGCCGCGCACCCCGTCCGGTCAGCGAGAGCGGCGCGGGCAGCACGGTCTCGAGTCCGATGAAACTCGCGTCGCAGGTGACGATGTCGACCGGCTCGGGTACGTGTTCCGCGGCGAGGTAGCGCGCGTTCAACCGGTCGAGGACGATCACCCGGGGGTCCTGGCTCAGCCGCCACAGAAGCTGCCCGCGCCCGACGTCGACCGCGTAGACCCTGGCGGCGCCGCGCGCCAGCAGGACGTCGGTAAAACCGCCGGTCGAGGCACCGATGTCGAGCGCGGTTGCGCCCGTTGCGTCGATATCGAAATGGCGCAGCGCATGATCGAGCTTGAAACCGCCCCGCGACGCCCAGCGGCGCTCCGACCCGCGCAGCTCGAGCTCAAGGTCGGATCGAACGGAATGGCCGGGCTTTTCGAGCCGCTTGTCGCCGGACCAGATCCGGCCCGCCCGGATCAGCGCCTGGGCCTCGGTCCGGCTCGCCGCCAGGCCGCGCGCCTCGACGAGCGCGTCGAGGCGGCTCTTTTCAGGCGCGCCCGGCTTCCGCCGCGACGGTGTCGCCACGTCCCAGCGCCTCCAGAGCCGTGGCCACGATGTGCGGCGCGTTCAATCCCGCCGCCTCGTACTGAAGCTGCGGCTTGTCCTGGTCGAGGAACAGGTCGGGCAGCACCATCGGGCGGATCCTGAGTCCGCCGTCCAGCACCTGCCTGAGCGCCAGCAGATGCAGCACCTGCGAGGCGAAGCCGCCGATCGAGCCTTCCTCGATGGTGATCAGGACCTCGTGCTCGCGCGCGAGACGCAGGATCAGCTCTTCGTCCAGCGGCTTGGCGAACCGCGCGTCGGCCACCGTGGCGGAAACGCCCTTCGACGCCAGCTCGTCCGCCGCTTTCAGCGCCTCGTACAGGCGGGCGCCGTAGGAGAGGATCGCGACGGTCGAGCCCTCGCGCATGACCCGGCCCTTGCCGATGGGCAGCACCTCCGCCTGTTCGGGCATGTCGACGCCGAACCCTTCGCCGCGCGGATAGCGAAGCCCGGACGGCCGGTCGTCGATCGCAACCGCCGTCCTGATCATGTGCACGAGCTCCGCCTCGTCCGCCGCCGCCATGAGCACCATGCCGGGAAGGCAGCCGAGATAGGCGATGTCGAACGCGCCGGCATGGGTCTGGCCGTCAGCGCCGACGAGCCCGGCGCGATCCATCGCGAACCTCACCGGCAGGCTCTGGATCGCCACGTCGTGGACGATCTGGTCGAAGGCGCGCTGGAGAAAGGTCGAATAGATCGCGGCAAAGGGTTTCATGCCATCGGCGGCAAGCCCGGCGGCGAAGGTCACGGCGTGCTGTTCGGCCAGCCCGACATCGAACGCGCGATGCGGAAACGCCTTTTCGAACGCGTCGACGCCGGTGCCGGATGGCATCGCGGCGGTGATGGCGACGATCTTGTCGTCCTTCTCGGCCTCGGCGATCAGGCTGTTGGCGAACACCTTGGTGAAGGACGGGACGTTGGTCTTGGGCTTGTCCTGGATGCCGGTAACGACCTCGAACTTCGAAACGCCGTGATACCTGTCGGCCGATTCCTCGGCAGGGGCATAGCCCTTGCCCTTCACCGTGACGACGTGGACCAGGATGGGACCTTCGGCCCGGTCGTCGCGGACGTTGCGCAGTACCGGCAGCAGATGGTCGAGATTGTGCCCGTCCACCGGACCGACATAGAAGAAGCCGAGCTCCTCGAACAGCGTCCCGCCCGTCACGAGCCCGCGGGCGTATTCCTCCGCGCGTTTCACGCCCTGCTCGACGGCGCGCGGGAACCGTTCGGCGATGTGGTGGGCCACGTCGCGCAGGCCGCGATAGCTCTTGGACGAAATCAGCCGCGACAGGTACCCGCTCATCGCGCCCACCGGCGGCGCGATGGACATATCGTTGTCGTTGAGAATCACGATCAGCCGGCTGTCCAGCGAGCCCGCGTGGTTGAGCCCTTCATAGGACATCCCGCCAGTCAACGCGCCGTCGCCGATCACCGCGACGACCCGGTTGTTCCTGCCCTGAAGATCGCGGCCCACGGCGAAACCGAGGCCCGCCGACACCGACGTCGAGGCATGCGCCGCCCCGAACGGGTCGTACTCGCTCTCCGACCGCTTGGTGAAACCGGAGAGCCCGCCGCCCTGGCGTATCGACCGGATGCGGTCGCGCCGGCCGGTGAGGATCTTGTGCGGATAGCACTGGTGCCCGACATCCCAGATCAGGATGTCGTCCGGCGTATCGAACAGGTGATGGATCGCGACCGTGAGCTCGATCACGCCGAGCCCGGCGCCGAGATGTCCGCCGGTGGTGGAAACGGCATCGACCATCTCCGCCCGCAGCTCGTCGGCCACCGCCCGCAATTCCCGGGCGGACATGTCCCGCAGGTCGCGCGGCCACTCGACCCTGTCCAGATGGGGGGTATCGACAGCCATCGTCAGTCCCTCGCCGTTCAGTTCCTGCGCTCCAGCACAAACGTCCCGAAGGCACGCAACGGCTCCGCCTCGACGCCGAAGCCGTCGAGACGGGCTATCGCCCGGTCGACCAGCTTGCGAGCTTCGCCTCTCGCCCCGTCGACACCCAAGGCGGCCACGAACGTCGCCTTGCCCGCCGCCGCGTCCTTTCCGACCTTCTTGCCGAGCGCCGCCTCGTCTCCGGTCACGTCGAGCAGATCGTCGACGATCTGGAACGCCAATCCGACATCGTAACCGTATGACCGGAACATATCCCTAACCGATTCGGAACATTCGCCGAGGATCGCGCCCGCCTCGCAGCTGAAGGCGATCAGCGCGCCGGTCTTCATCCGCTCCAGCAAGGCGATCAGGTCGAAGTCGGCCGCGCCGTGCTGCGCCGCGAGGTCGATCATCTGGCCGCCCACCATGCCGCACGCACCGGACGCTTCGGCGAGCGCGTGCGCGAGCTCCGTCCTCGTGTTTGCGGAGGGGTGGGTGGCTTCGTCCGCCAGAACCCCGAAGGCGCCTGTGAGCAGAGCGTCCCCGGCGAGGATCGCCGTCGCCTCGTCGAAAGCGATGTGGCAGGACGGCTTGCCGCGCCGCATGTCGTCGTCGTCCATCGCCGGCAGGTCGTCATGGATCAGGGAATAGGCGTGGATCATCTCGACCGCCGCCGCGACGCGCAGCGCGCCGGCGTCCTCGGCGCGGACAAGCCCGGCGCCGGTTCTGACAAGAAAGGCCCGCAGCCGCTTACCGCCGCCGAGCACGCCGTAACGCATCGCCTCGTAGAGCCGCGCCGCCGGCCCTTCCGGCTCCGGGAGCTCGCGCCGCAGCACGGCTTCCACCGCGGCGGCGGTATCCGCCATCGCTCCGGCGAGGTCGGTGTCGATCAGCACTTCAGTCAAGGTCGGCAGGCTCCAGGCCGGCAGGTTCCGATCCCTCGAAGGCGATCTTCTCGATCCGCGCCCTGGCTTCGCCCAGCTTTTTCTCGCAATGCGTCTTCAGGGCGATGCCCCGCTCGTATGCGCCGATGGCGTCGTCGAGCTTCGCCTCGCCGCTTTCGAGCGTGCGAACGATCGCCTCAAGCTGCTCCAGGGCGTCCTCGAACGAGAGGCCGGATATGTCGTCGGTCAATCTTCCTCGGTCCGCTACATCGTTTGCGCTTGACCGCAAACCCTAACCCGGCGCGAGTCTCACGACAAGGCAGCAGTAACTTTTTCAATATCTAACAAAAACTTATGGGATCATGCTGTCATCAAAACACCGACATGAGCGGCGACGCTCGCCGAGAGGGCATCGAGGTCGTAGCCGCCCTCCAGCGTCGCCACGATACGGCCGCCGCATACCTCGTCCGCGATTCCGCACAGCTTTTTCGTCACCCAGGCATAGTCGTCCTCGACCAGGCGGAGCGTCGCCAGGGGGTCGCGTTCGTGGGCATCGAACCCGGCGGAGACCAGGATCAGGTCCGGGGCGAACGCCGCCAACGCGGGAAATACGCCGCGCTCCATGCCGGCACGGAACTCCGCCGAACCCGATCCCGGCCGCAGCGGCACGTTGACGATGTTGCCGCAGCCCGTCTCCTCGGCACGGCCGGTTCCGGGGTAGAGCGGAAATTCATGGGTGGAGGCGAAGAAGAGCGACGGGTCGGCCTCGAACATCGCCTGCGTTCCGTTGCCGTGGTGCACGTCGAAATCGACCACCGCGACCCGGTCCGCGCCGAGTTCCTCCCTCGCATGAAGCGCGCCGACGGCGACATTGTTGAAGAGGCAGAATCCCATGCTGCGCTCGGCCTCGGCGTGGTGTCCGGGCGGGCGGACGGTGCAGAACGCATTGTCCGCATCGCCCGCCATCACCGCCTCGACCGCGGCCACCATCGCCCCCGCCGCGCGCAGCGAGGCCTCGCCCGAATCGGCGGACATCACGGTGTCGGGATCGACTCTCACCCTTCCCTCCGCCGGTACCGCGTTCAGCAGCGCCTCGACGAATCTGGCCGAGTGGGCGCGCGCCAGCTGGTCCGGTTCCGCCTCCGGCGCCTCGCAGCGGTCGAGCCCGGAGAAGGCCTCGGCGGACAATGCCTCCATCACGGCGCGAATCCGGTCGGGGCGCTCGGGATGGCCCTGGCCGGTGTCGTGCCTTGCCGAGCTGTCATGGTGGAACAGCAGCGTCGTCATTTCCGTCCCCTTCCCTCCTGAAGCCGAACGCGCTCAGAGCGTATCGACGGGCACCTTCAGATAGGAGGTCCCGTTGCTTTCCGGCGGCGGCATGCGCCCGCCCCGGATGTTGACCTGGACCGCCGGCACGATCAGCCGCGGCAGCGAAAGCTCCGCGTCGCGGGCGGTGCGCGCGGCGACATAGCTCTCCCGGCTCACGCCGTCGCGGCAGTGGATGTTGCTGCGGCGCTGTTCGGCGACGGTGGTCTCCCAGGCGAAGTCCCGCGTCCCGCCGGCGCCGTAGTCGTGGCACATGAACAAGCGGGTCTCCGCCGGGAGGGACAGGATCCGGCGCAGCGAATCGTAGAGCGTCTCCGCGGAGCCGCCCGGGAAATCGGCCCGCGCGGTACCCGAATCCGGCATGAACATCGTGTCGCCGACGAAGGCCGCATCGCCGAACACGTAGCAGGCGCAGGCGGGCGTGTGGCCGGGGGTGGACATCACCCTTCCGTCGATGCCGCCGACCGGGACCGTATCCCCGTCCTCGAAGAGCCGGTCGAAATGCGCGCTTTCGCCCGCCAACTCGTCCCCGATATTGAACAACGCGCCGAAGGTCCGCTGTACCTCCAATACGCCCGCGCCGATCCCGGTCCTGCCGCCGAGGCGCTCCTGGATGTAGGGCGCGGCCGTGATGTGATCGGCGTGCACGTGGGTTTCCAGGATCCAGTCGACGGCAAGCCCGTCCCGTTCGACGGCGGCAATCAGGGTGTCGGCGCACCCGGTGCCGGTGCGTCCCGAGGCGGGATCGAAATCGAGAACCGGATCTATCGCAGCGGCGCGCCGGGTGGCGGGGTCGGAGACGAGATAGGAAATCGAGTTGGTGGCTGGATCGAAGAACCCGTCGACCTTCGGCGTCATGCGTCCTCCCCTCCCGCTCCGTGCCGGCCGAAGGAAAGTCTACAACATCCGCCGCCGGGCTTGAGCCCTAGTCCGCGGCGGCGTCGTAATGCGCCTGCAGGATGGCGACCACGCCGTCCCGGCTGTATTCGGGCGGAATCGTCTCGCGGTTGGCGAACATCTCGCGGAGGCGGGTGCCGGAGATGCGGAGCTTTCCCGCGTCGCCGTTGGGACAGTCGCGGCCCGCGGCGGTGCCTGTCGCTACCGCCGCCACGCCCCGATAGCGATCCTCCTCGCCGGGCAGCGCCTCTCCGGCAGCGGCGGCGAAGCACGAATTGCCCGTCGCCATGCCCCGGCAGTCGAAGCAATAGAACGTGTCGTCGATCTTCAAAGGCCGGATCGCGAGACTGTCGTCGCCGATCTCGTCGAAGATACGGTGCGCGTCGTACGGCCCGTAATAGTTGCCGACCCCGGCATGATCGCGGCCCACCACGAGGTGCGAGCACCCGAAATTCTGGCGGAACAGCGCGTGCAGCAGCGCCTCCCGGGGGCCGGCGTAGCGCATCTCGATGGGGTAGCCGGCCTGGATCGCCCGGCCTTCCGGGAAATGGTTGGCGACCAGCCAGTCGATGGTGCGAACCCGCACGTCGGCCGGGATGTCGCCTTCCTTCAACGCCCCGAGCACCTGGTGAATCAGCACCCCGTCGCACACCTCGATGGCGACCCTGGCGAGAAACTCGTGGCTGCGGTGCATCGGGTTGCGGGTCTGGAAGGCGGCGACCGTCGACCAGCCTTTTTCCGCGAACAGCGCCCGCGTCTCGGCGGGACGAAGGTAGAGCCCCCGATAGGTCTCGGGAAAATGGCCCTCCGAGAGGACCGAGACCCGACCCGCGAGGTTTACCGGCCCCTGCGCCATGACCTTGGCGACGCCCGGATGGGCCTCGTCGGTCGTGCGGTAGACCTCGCGGCATTCGAGATCCCTGTCGATGGCGTATTTCTCGGCGACCGAGAGGATTCCCAAAATCTCGCCGTCCGCGTCGGTCAACGCCACCTCGTCGCCGACGGCGGCGGCGAAGTCGTCGCCGCAGGAGAGCGTGATCGGGAGCGGCCAGAAGAGTCCGTTCTCCAGGCGCATGTCGAGGCACGCGCCGCGCCAGTCGGCCCGGCCCATGAAGCCGTCGAGCGGGGAATACGCCCCCATGGCGAGCATGAAGAGGTCCGAAACCTCGCGGCTCGACAGGGGGAGCTTCCTCAGGGCGCGCGCCCTCTTCAGCCCCTCTTCCCGTTCCTCCGGGGGAAGCAGCAAGGGCTTCAGGGCGGCGTTGCCGTGCGGAGCGATCAGCGTCGACACGGGCCGTGACCGCGGCGGGAAACGGGGGCTAGTCGACGATGTGATAGACGGGGGCCTTCTCCATGGCCCATTCGCCGGTCTCCCGATCGAAGCGGGACAGGGTGAAGCAATGCCAGTCGGTGTCGTCCAGCCTCGGGTGGTCGGCCCGGTAATAGTATCCCGGCCACCGCGTTTCCGTCCTGAACATGGTGTGATGGGTTACCGCCTCGGAAGCCAGCACCCGATGGTGAAGCTCCCACGCGCGCTGAAGCTGGTGAAGGTCTTCCGCCCCGAGACAGTCGAGGTCTTCCTTCAGCATGCCGAGCAACTCCAGCCCGCGGGTGAGCATGGGTTCGTTCGTCGTGTAATGGGAACCGATGCCGCCGACATACTCGTCCATGATCTTCTCGAGGCGCTGGAGCCCGTGAATCGGCAGGATGTAGCTCGGCGAGACCGTCCCCTCGACGATCTCGTTGCGGCCGATGCGGTAAGTCTCCAGGGGCTGGAAGATCGTCTTCTTGAGATCCTCGTACTCCCGCTCGCTGACCTGGGGCCGGTCGGTCTTCAGGTCGTTGACGTAGTTGACCGCCGCCTTTCCGGCGATCCGGCCCTCGGTGAACGAGCCCGACGAGAATTTGTGGGCGGAGCCGCCGATGGTGTCGCCGGCGCCGAACAGGCCCTCGACGGTCATCATCCGGTTGTACCCCCACTGATAGTCCGACGGCGCGCAGTCCTCCGGCCCGCTCGCCCAGGCGCCCGAGCAGGTGGCGTGCGAGCCCATGACGTAGGGTTCGGACGTGGTCAGCTCCGGGTTGGTGTGCTTGGGATCGATGTTCTGCGACGCCCAGACCACGGCCTGTCCGATCGTCATGCCGAGGAAATTTTCCCAGCCGACCTGTTCCTTGTGGGGATCGGCGAAGGCCTCCTTGGTCACCATGCGGATCGGGCCGCGGCCGGCCTTCACCTCTTCCAGCAGCGCGTGGTTGCGCAGGCAGGTCGGCACCGGATGCCGGTCGACATAGTCCCCCACCAGCTCCCTGGTATGGTCGTACCACTTCGACTCGTACTCCTCCCCATAGGCGTTTTCGGTGTACGTCTTGAGGTGGAGGAAATAGGCGCCGACCGGGCCGTAACCGTCCTTGAAGCGGGTCAGCACGACCCGGTTCTCCATCTGGGTCATCTTGGCGCCGACGAGGATCGGCAGCGCGTACGCCGACGCGCTGCTCCAGGGCGCGTACCAGGTCCGCCCCATCCCCTCGCCCACCGCGCGCGGCTTGAAGATATGCGACGCGCCGCCGGCGGCGACGATCACCGCCTTGGCGCGAAAGACGTGGAAATCCCCGTTGCGGACGTTGAACCCGACCGCCCCGGCGACCCGGTCGGGATTCGTCGCGTCGGTCAGCAGGTGGGTCACCATGACCCGGTTGTAGACCTCGGTGGCGGCCTTGCGGGCGGCTTCCGCGACGATCGGCTTGTAGCTCTCGCCGTGGATCATGATCTGCCACTTGCCTT
>JAPPIT010000144.1 GCA_028820505.1 Defluviicoccus sp. | reverse complement strand
CCGAGCTGATGGACGGGCTCCGGGAGCGCATGATCCGCGAGCGCGCCCGCTTCATCGAGGACTACGAGGACAATATCGACAAGGCCCGGCTCGATCTGGGGAAGCTGTTCAGGATCGCGGAGTATCCGTCGAAGGAGGACCTGCACGGCAAGTTCGGCATGCGCTACCGCATCATCCCGGTGCCGGACGCCGACCATTTCATGGCGAAGCTCGCCTCCGACGACACCGACCGGGTGAAGCGCGACATCGAGAGCCAGATCGAGGAGCGGCTGCACGACGCGGTGGGCGACCTCTACCGCCGCCTGGGCGAGGCGGTCGAGCGCGTCTCCGAACGTCTCCGGGAAGACGACGAGGGCAAGCCGCTCGTGTTCCGGGACTCGATGATCGGCAACATCCGCGAGCTCGTCGACATCGTGCCGCGTCTCAACATCTTCGGCGACGAGACCCTGGCCCAGCTCTGCGGCCAGGTGAAGGACAGGATCGCGAGCGTTGAGCCGGATGCGCTCAGGCCGTCCAAATCCTTCGATCCGGTGGCCCGCGCCAGCGTCAAGCGCGAGGCGGATGCGCTGAAGGAGCGGTTCGCGGGGTATTTTGTGCCCGTCGCCGACACCGCCGACGAACCGGCACGGGAGGCGGCGTGATGGCGGGCCGCGCGCACAAGGAGTCCGCCGAACGGGTCAGCCGCTGCGTCACCGCGCTGCTGCGCGAGCAGCCCTTCTTCGGCTCGCTCGCGCTTCGGCTGCCGATCCGCGCCGATGCCGGCCGCGAGACGCTGGCGAGCGACGGGCGCGAGATCCGCTATGCGCCCGAGTGGGTCGCGGAGACCGACGCCCATGCCGTCGAGACCGCGATCGCGCGGGTGGTGCTGGCCTGCGCGCTCAAGCACCACACGCGGCGCGGCGAGCGCGATCCCGAACGCTGGCAGCGCGCCTCGCAGATGGTCACCCACGGCCTGCTGCGGGACGCCGGCTTCACCCTGCCGCCCGACGCCGAGGCGTGGGACGGGATCAGCGTCGAGCAGGCCTACGACCGGCTGCCCGAACCCGAGCCGAACCAGCCCGGCAATGACGGCAACCCTTCGCCCGGTAGCGGCGATGCCGGTAGTGCCGGTGCCGATGCCGGTGAAGACGATCCGTCGCCCGATGGCGGCAATGGCAATGACGAATCCGCCGATGCCGGCGGCGTCCCGGCTTCGGACGATCCTGGGCAGGATGACGCAGGCGACGCGCCGTCGAGCTGCGATCCCGCCGGCACCGGCGAGGTCATGGACGCCCCGGCCGGCGGTGGTGAAGACGGCAGTAGCGACGACGTCCCGTCCGCGCGCGACATCGCCGCCGAGGAGCAGGAGTGGGACGAGGCCATGCACCAGGCCGCGAGTCTCGCCAAGACGGAGGGCAAGATGCCCGGCGCTGTCGAGGAGACCGTGCGCGGCGCCCATGCCTCGGCGGTCGACTGGCGGACGCTGCTGCGCCGCTTCACGACCGACGCCGCGAAGCGCGACTATTCCTGGAGCGTGCCCAACCGGCGCTTTATCGACTCCGGCCTCTATTTGCCCTCGATCCGTTCGGAGGGGATCGACGCGATCGCGGTCATCGTCGACACCTCTGGCTCGCTCGATCCCGACACGCTCGCCGCCTTCTGGTCGGAGGTGCGCGAGGTCGCCGCGGAGATCGAGCCGGAGCGCGTCATCCTGCTCCAGGTCGACACCGCGGTGCGCGACGCCGCCGAATACGCCGCCGGCGACCTGCCCGACGAGATCGTCGTCAGGGGAAGGGGCGGGACGGATTTCCGGCCGGGTTTCGCCTGGCTGGAGGAGCACGACGTGCGGCCGGGCGTCTGCCTCTACCTCACCGACATGGAGTGCTCGCGCTACCCGGAGACGGAGCCGGATTTTCCGGTGATCTTCGTCAATCACGGGGACCCGCCCGGCGACTGGAACCGCGAGCCCTGGGGCGAGCGCATCGACATCGCCGCCTGACCTCCGGCGCGGCGGCGCGTCCGTCGTTTCACGCCGCTCGAGACCACGAAAGGAACCGCCGATGACCTACGACCGGCCCGTGACCTGCCGGGAATGCGGGTGGAAGGGGATCGTCGCCCACTGCGAGCCGATCGCGCCCCGCTATCTGCCCGAGCGCGTCGCGGCGGGCGACGTGATGCCCGCGGGCGAATGCCCCGAATGCGGCAACAACGCCATGCTCGATCCGGAACGGTCCGAGCCGTGCATCGAGATCGCCACCGTGCCGCTGCCGGAGCGCGCCACGCATTTCAGGATCCGCTCCACCGCCCAGTCGCTCGCCAACGTCATGTCGACGGCCCGCAACACCTACAGCTACCGCGTGCAGGACATGAACAACTCTGGCTTCCGCGTGGCGGTCTACCGGCCGTCTCCGTACCCGCCGATGGTCCCGGACGGCTACCTGCGGATCGAGCGGGCGTGAGGCCGGGGAGGGAACGATGCACCCCGTCGACATCCGCATCGACGAGATCGTGAAGGTCGACGGCCTGCCGTCCCACGCGCGCGGCCGGGCGACCTTCACCAACGGCCGCACCCACGCCTTCGACGTCAACTTCGCGCACGGCTGTGCGGAGGCCCGCATCGTCGTCCGGCGTCCCGCGGACGGCAAGGCCATGGGTCCCACCACCCGCGCCGCGCGGGCGATCCACGACCGGCCCGGCTTCACCGGCATCGCCAGGCGCGAGCGCGACGCCATCGCCGCCTTCGAATACGAGCGCGCCGCCGCCTGCCGGCAGCTCATGCGTC